>JBKDFX010000163.1:0-6150 GCA_046336825.1 Bdellovibrionales bacterium
GAGCATAGATCTTTGCCGTTTTGAAAAACTGCAACACAAACTTCATCATCCAAGGTAAAAGTCCCAGAGCGACAAAGGAAGAAATAAGTCCTGGACTGAGAATTCCAGATAGACTTTTCAGCTGAGAGACCTCAACTCCTGCCCAAACATAAATCAAAGTTCCAGGCAGCATACCCAATTGACTAATGAAAAAAAATTTGGAAACAGAAATTGGAGTTAATCCCATAACAGCGTTAATGACAAAAAAGGGAAACAGTGGAATGAGTCGTAAGGAAAAAAGATAGGTTCCACCTTCTTTTAAAATTCCCGATTCAATTTTATTAAAAGTCTCTTTAAATTTAGTTCGCACGGCATCTCTAAATAAGTAACGTGTCAAAAGAAATGAGAGAGTTGCTCCTGTTGTCGAGGCCAGTGACACCAAAATTGTACCCCAAAGAACACCAAAAAAAGCTCCCGCTGCTAACGTTAAAATGGTGGCTCCAGGAATACTGAGTGCCGTTGAAGCGACGTAGATAAGTAAAAAATAGAACTCAAATAAACCAGGATTTTGACTTTTCAAATTCAGTAAATGCTCTTTGTGGGCTTGCAAAGACTCAAGAGTTAAGAAATGACCGTACTCTTTAAAAATAAAAAAAGATGTCAGAATCAATAAAAAAAGAATTAGATACTTATATTTATTTTTCATTCAGCAACTCACTTGGGTGATATGTCTAATAGAACTTCGTTTCTTCTGAAGTAAGGGAGTGTCCAGGGTGGGTTGTAACCTGCAAATTGAACTGTTCCATTAACACTCCAAACCTGCTTTTGTTCAATCCAATCTTTAAGCTCTTGACCCAGTCGATTGTTTTTCTGCTCGGACCATAATCCAGAGTAAATTTTTGCCGCCATGTACTTTTCTTGAACAACGACAATTTTGACTCGAGGATCTTTGGGCTGAGGTAAACTTTCTTTTGTATATTTTGAAGGCATCATAAATGTCATCACCCATCTGCCATCAACTTGAGTTTGAGTCACGGGTGCCGTCATCGCCATCTTTTCACTCTTACGCTCTTTAACAACGGGAGCTGTCATCGCTAATTTTTCTTGGGATTGATTTTCTCCAAATATAAATTTGGCTAGGATTCTAAAGGCTTTTCCTTGAGCTTCTTCAAAATCTCCCTCCACTTCAGTTTGTGCCGCTAGGTAAGGTTGATATTTTCTAATTTCGAAGGAGTCTTTTTTCTCTAAGACCTCATACCGAGGAGTTTCTTCGGATCGATACCCAAAAACTGAACAGCCGAGACTCAAAAAACTAATCAAAGATGTGGCCAATGTTGTCATTTTCAATGGAACTTCCTCCGTGACAAAAATTCTCTCACAGGATTAAGCTTTACTACTATGAAGAAAAATACGATTGCGCTGAGTGTTGGGATAGGACTTTTGACTCTTCTTTTTGCAACAGTGATTTATTGGTTCATGAAGCCTACACCCCCACTGACTCGGCAAGCTAAAAAGGGCGCCATTGATGAAGCCGTTTACGGTCTTGGTAAAGTTAAATCAAAAGAAATTTACGAATATAAATCAGCTGTCAGTAAAACAATTCAGAAATTATTTGTTCGCGAGGGATCCTTGGTTAATCGAGGCGATCGATTGATCCAATTTGATGAAGGGCCAGCTGTTTTAGCACCTTTCCAAGGGACTGTCACATTTCTGCCTTTTAGAGAAAAAGAAAATATATTTCCTTCAGCCGCTCTCGTTAGAATCGAAAACCTGGAAAACTCATATATTGAGGTCGCCCTTGAGCAGCAAGGGGCCCTGAGAATTCAAAGGGAACAAAAGGCTCGACTCAGCTTTGAGAGTTTTCGTGGGCAACTTTTTCAAGGTATTGTGGAATCCATTTATCCTGCCCAGGATCAATTCCTAGTTCGTATTAATCCTGAAAAATTACCTAAAGCTATTCTTCCTGGTATGACAGCAGACGTGGCCATTGAAATGGGATCTCGGCAAGATGTTTTACTTGTACCGATTTCTGCTATCAGCATGGGGAAACTCACAAAAATTCAAAATGGCAAATCCATTAAAATTCCCGTTGAAATTGGCAGCAGCGATGGGGAATGGGGTGAAGTGATCAGAGGTGATGTGCAGGCAGGTGATTCCATCGTGGTGCCAGGTAAAAAATGATTTTTTTAGCTCTCCGACATCTTTTGGCAAGACAAAAACAAACTCTCCTTATTTTTTCAGGGATCCTGCTTGGAACAATCACCTATGTCTTTGTCGCGGGTATTCAGTTAGGTTTTCGAGAGTATTTCATTGAGCAAATAGTGGATAACGATGCTCATATAAAAATCTCAGCCCATGAAGAAATTATTAATCCAGAAAACATGACTGGAGTTTTATTTCCAAATCGGCAGGATAAAATTTTTTGGGCCATTCCACCTTTTGGAAAACGTGATCAAAACCATATTTTGTACCCTGTCGGTTGGTTTCAACATTTAGATAGGGACCCCCGTGTTTTAGCCTATTCAGAACAACTGCAATTGGAAGTTTTGATTTCTCGTGGGGGCACGCGAACAGCAGCAAGGCTCATCGGTGTGCAACCAGAAAAACAAAAAAGGGTCACCCATGTCGAGCGCTACATGACCGAGGGTACCTTCGATAATTTAGGTCACTCAGGTCAAAAAATAATCGTGGGAGAAGCACTTCTGAGAAAATTAGGTGGTCGTGTGGGAGAAGCTCTCTTTCTGACCTCAGGCAAAGGTGAAGCTCAACCTTTTCGAGTAGTGGGGAGTTTTAGCTTTGGAGTACCACAAGTCGACGAAGTCATGATTTATGGCGCCCTTCGAGACGTGCAATCCTTGGGGGCACAACCAGGTCGAATTTCTCATATCTCAGTCAAACTTTCTCAGGTGGATTTAGCACGTGGTATTTCCGATGAATGGGCCGAGCGAAGCTACGAAAAAGTTCAAAGCTGGGATCAAGCCAACGCCAATTTTTTACATGTGTTTAAAATTCAAGATTTATTTCGTGCGTTTATCACGATTGGTATTTTGGCCGTGGCAGGCTTTGGTATCTACAATGTGCTTTCGATTATTGTAAATCAAAAGCGCCGGGAAATCGCCATTTTACGTGCGCTCGGATATCCACCGAATGATATTCTTATCTTGTTTCTGACCCAGGGGCTGATTTTGGGCTTTTTAGGAGCCATGATAGGTTGTTTTCTGGGATTCTTGCTCTGTTACTATCTGCAATTTTTAGATTTTGATATTGGCGGACGCCGAGGACTCATTATTTCATTTGATCTCTCCATTTATTATTTAGCTTTTTCCATGGCTTTTTTATCTTCAGTTGTGGCCTCTGTGCTTCCCGCTCGTGCGGCCAGTCAGTTCACACCCATTGATCTTATTCGAATGGAGGGTTGAAAATGATACGAACTCAACATCTATCCAAAAGTTTTGGAACTCCACCGACCCATGTTTTACACGATATTTCATTCGAAATTGAAGATAAGGCCTTTGTTTCCATATCCGGCAGATCAGGTTCAGGCAAAACCACACTTCTTTACATCTTAAGTACATTGGACAATCCTTCAAGTGGAACTGTCGAGATAGATGGACTTAATCCTTCCCAATTAAATGTGGAAGAATTGCACCAGTTTCGAAATCAAAATTTAGGTTTTATATTTCAATTTCACTATTTGCTTCCCGAACTTAGCGCACTTGAAAATATTCTGATGCCGGCTCGCAAAACCAAGGCTCATCTGAAGAAAAAAAATGAAGCTCTTGATTTGCTTAAGCAATTCGATTTACTCAATAAGGCTGACCGTCTGCCTAGCCAACTCTCGGGCGGAGAACAACAACGAGTGGCGATTGCACGCGCCCTTATCATGAATCCTCGCTATCTGTTTGCTGACGAGCCCACAGGAAACCTGGATACTCACAATGCTGAACTTGTGATAAAGCTCCTCCAAGAGGTCAATCAAAAATTAGGCACCACCGTTGTGTTGGTCACGCACGAGCCTGATTTTGCCAAAATGGCCAGCACGCAGATTTTTTTGAAAGATGGCCATTTGTCATCGTCTGCTGAGTTTCATTCTGCGAAAGCCCCTTGACTTCGATTGAGTCCGAATCAATGCTTAAACAAAGCGAGAAGATTTAAATGCGACAATGGCCTTTTATCATTAAACTATCTCAAGTTTTAATCTTCAGTCTCTTGATCTCGTGTGAATCAATAAAAAATGTGAACGTTCCTGTGCCTAAGCCCGGTGAAGAAGAGATTCTATCCTGCGACAATTTTAAACCAGATCAAGAGTTCAATGGTTTAAGGCTAAAAGCTTTTCAAGATTTAGTTTCATCTTATAATCAGAAATTAAAGTCTCTACCAACAACCCCCTTCAACACCGAGAAAATTGCCTTTTTGGAAAGAATGCGCAGGCGAACCACATGGCCTGTTATTTCCATTAAGTTAAGACCAGCTCTCATGACAGAAACACTCAACAATGAAATGAACGCACTTTCAGAATTTTTTCGATCTCGGCCCCCTGTTTCAAAAGAGGACGATGCTTTTTTAAATAGAATGAACTCTGAGTTGCGCGCGAAATTAGAAAACCCAGATTCCTGGTTATGCCCAGCCAAGGTTGTGGTGCCAAAAGTTCCGCCCCCCATCCCACCAGTCATTAAGGAAAAAGACCCTTCTGGCCAAAATCAAACCATCATATTTGATAATTAAAACTTAGATAAAGTGTCAATCAACTCAACGCCTCCTGTTTCAGAATAAGAACAGATCGAAGACAAACCAAAGCTCATTTACAATAAGAGCTGTGATCAACCATTTAAAAAAATATATGTTTATATTTTTAGCCACCCTTTGCGTTTTGCTTTTTCAAAATTGCAGTGGAGAAGTGAAGGGTGTTCCAAATGGGCCCTACTCCTTTACGGCCCTCGATGACAATGAATTGTTCACTATTCGGTCGGGACTCATTTTCAAAAATGAGTTTAAAACTGACCCCCTTAATTTAACTGGTTTATCAGTCTGTGATTATCCTGATTTATCCAATTGTGCTGATGACTTCAGTGGTGCCTTAAGGGGACAGACTCGTTATTGGGAAACGAGCTTAACCCCCTCAAGTTCTGTCCATCGACTCAAGTTCACTTTCAGGTCTAATGGGTATTTTCAGTCCAATCAAAATTCAGAATCCCAAATTTTGATAGGTCTTCGAGGAAGAGTCGCTTTCAGTGCAGATCGCACACCTCAAGGATTGAATGGTCGTGGAATAGGTCTGGGCTCTCGATCGAGTACAAATTCCACTTGTCTCAATCGAAGTGCTGCACTTTTAGGTTTTTACGATGATGCCCATTCAGCCAATTTAAATTTGCCATCCAAACAGTTGTTTTCTGCGAGCTGCTCGGATTCCCTCCTCCAGGATGGAAAGGATTATCACTTCGAAATTTACGCTTCGATTTCAAAAAAAATAGGTATCAAAATATTTAATTCAGAGAAACAATTGATTCACTCCTCTTTATTGATGGATAACAATTCCAGCCTAAATCCCAATTTAACGGGTGTGTTTCTCAGCCATCGAAACCCTAAACCCCTATTGAGTTCTAACGACAATTGGAATTTTACTCTATCAAATCTAAGCGTGAACCAATCGACCGATTCAATTGAAAGTTTTTTTTCTGAAGTTCCACTCAGCTTTTACCTTGGAGGGGCAATAGTTGCCAATCAATCCTTGATTTCGACATTAGATTTGACCACTTTGGGTTTAAGTGTGGGAACTTTTAGTGAAGAAAGATATCGAGTTTTTACTTGCTTAGGTACAAGCACTGAAATCACCATGGGCGTCGCTTGTCAAAATGGCTCTGAATTTAATGAAGTTTTATTCAGCTCAAATCCACATTTCATTTTTAGTGCAGATCGACTGGCTTTGAATGGTGTCAGTCTCTTTCAAGGGCTCCCGACGGGAGAATACCAACTGATTGTAAGACTGAATCCTGAAGATATTACTGGACAGGCGAGAGTACGAATTTTCAAACCTTTTTAAACAAAAACTGGGCCCCCAGATTGTTGTTGGAGATGAGATTGCACTGTTCTTCTCATCATGATTCTTCGATGCCCCCATTGCCATCCCATTTCTCATCCGTCCGTTCCGCGGAAACGTTTTATCAGATTTGG
>JBKDFX010000164.1:0-16670 GCA_046336825.1 Bdellovibrionales bacterium
TCCCTGAGGTGCAACCAAAGATCCCAGGCCTTAGCCGCACGCAATAAAGCCAAATTATCTTGAGCCGATTTGCCCTTACTTGCAGTAAACCCCTTAATTTCTCGATTACGGCCAGTGGCTTCAGCCTTCTTCATTAATTTACGAGGTTGAGCAGCATCAGGTTGCCATTTACCTGACTCCATTTGTAACTTAAGAGCCATCACCTCTTGCTTGAGTTCCTCGAGTCGAGCCTTTGTCCCTGCCCTTTTCTTTTGAGCCACTTTCGCTTTTTCAAACATTTCCTGCATAGCAGGATCACCTGAATTTTTGAGATCCTGTGCCCTTTTAAAAAGGAGAGCCACATCATCAGAATTGAGCTGATTTTCAATACTCTCAATGGCTTTATTTTTTTTCGATAAGAGCTTATCGAACTCATCCTGCTTAGATCCACCAGCTGAAGACACTGAATTTGATCTCGGCTTTGGGTCTTGCTCAGCCAGCCATTCTTGCTTAAGACTTATCAAGTCACGATGGCTTTCAGCGAGAATAGGGGGAGTTCCTAATTCCTTGGGCTTGTTCCAAGAAATTTTTTTTCCGTTAGCAGAAACGGTCAAATTGACAGCTTTAGGTACAAGATGGACATCCAATATAACAACCTGCTCTTTTTGACCAATCTTAACCTGAAAAACACGCCCCTCGCCTTCAATCAATTCCACGGAACTCAGCAGCTTATTTTTTCCGTGAGAATTTAAAAATAAAGAGACAGGCTTAGGCGAAACTTTTTTTTTCCAAGGGCTTAGCTCAAATAAAACAAGACTCATGGGTGATGACATACGTAAATCTAAAATCCACCAAATTCGACCCTTGAGATAAAAACTGAGGGCAAGGCCATGGGGATGAGTCTCAATTTCTTGAAGTTGAGCACCCACAAGAGACTTGAGCTCTTGCACGTGCAAACGCAATTCAGATAGAGACATGGATTTCAAAACTTATGAGCCTCTTTGATGAGTGCAGCCAGTTCATTGCAGTTAAGTGATTTCATCAGGTTTTCTTTTTGGGATAAAAAAGTAGGAGTTCCCTTAACACCCAATTTTTTAGATTCATTTCTTGAAATTTGAAAAAAACTTTGAGGAGCCATTTTAACAACTTCTCGGCTTACTGATTTTTTTAATGCCCAGGATTCAGACTCAAGGGCCACCAAGCTAATCTTTGATCGAATTTCAACAGGGCAACGGCTGGCTTTTATCAAGGCCTCTTCACAAGCTTCACAATCTTCTTGAATAAATAAAAAGACTTCGCCGCGATTTAACCATTCTTTCAAATTTAACTTTTGCTGCGAAGATAACTGCAAAGCTTCTTGGGCCATTAGGGATTGAAAGCTTAAATAAAGCGATAAAAATAACATATAAGAAATATCCTCTATCCCCCATGCTCTGTCATTCATTTTTGTAACACCTGATGTATGAAATGATGACACAGTCAAAAAGATGAACAAAGAGATCTCAGAATGATACAATCTATGACCTCAGTTTACATTTGATGACAATTCATACGGCCTCATTTTTGAAGTAAAGTTAATTATGAATCGAAAATCATTTTTTCATTACTTGGCATTGGTATTCTTGTTGGTGAGTCTTGACTCTGGAGTCGCTCAGGCCCAGGTAATGGGTTTTTACCACGCACAGAAGAACTTAACTTCAGACGAAGCTCTACCCAATACAAGTCGATTGGATTTGGAAGAAAAAGGGATTGATTTTAAAGAATGGGATTATGAACTCGAAAAATCAATTCAAAAAGTTGAAAAAAAATGCAAAGGAAAAAACTGTAATTTTAAGTCCCGTCAAGCTCTTGATTCCTCCTTTGATTTCTAATCACGTGATCTATTTCTTTTTGATAAGACAACCATAAAGAGGCCCCATACCACATTTGTCGGGCAGATATTGGAATCCAAATTCAGTCCACTCTGGGACCAATTCTAAATCCGGTTTTAAAATTTCAACTTCATCTTTTTTTCTTTTGATCAACTTTCGAATTACTTCGTCATTTTCCAAAGGGGAAAGTGTGCACGTGGAATACAAAATAGAACCACCTGATTTAACCGCACTCCAAGCAGAACTCAAAAGTGAATACTGTTTAATACTCAGACCTTGAGTTCGTTTTTTACTCCAGACATCCATCTCTGATTTGTTTTCTAAAATATGAGCTTCTCCTGAACAAGGAGCATCTAGTAAAATTGAGTCAAAGGAGTTTGGACTTCTTAATCCAAATTGAACTCCATCTTGACCTCTGACCCATATTCGAGACTCTCGCTCATTAAGAGGAACATAATTTTGAATAACTTTGATTAGAGCCTCTCGTCGACCAGGTGAAACTTCATTCAAAATAATTTCTGAATCAGAACTCAATCTTGAAATAAGAACTAAGGATTTTCCACCAGGAGCTGCACACATATCGAGAACTTTTGAATTTGCAGTCAAAGGCAATGCTCTAGCAATTAAAACACTTGCAGGATCTAGGATGTAGTACTGAAGAAGATTTTTTTCATTTCGAGGGATGGTTGATTTTTCTATGGGCTGAGGGAAATTAAGTACCGATGTATTAGGCTCATTTACTGAAAAACAAATTCGATGACTGTGGTTGAGAGAATCGCGCAATTTATCCCAGCGCTCTTTAAAGATTTCTGAATAATAGTTTTCAAAATCACTTCGACCCAAAATGATCCTCAAATTGCGGAAAATGACAGGTAAATTGTGTCCCTGCACCCATCTGACTTTTGACTTCTATACTTCCACCATGAGATTGCATAATGTGTTTCACAATGGCCAGCCCTAAACCTGTCCCACCTGTTTCCCGAGAGCGACCTCTGTCAATTCGGTAAAATCTCTCGAACAAGCGAGCATGGTGTTCTTCTGGAATTCCAGGTCCGTTGTCAGAAACGATAAGAAAAACATCTTGATCTTGTCTTTTCCACTCGATATCGATTTGCTTTTCTTCGGGTATGTATTTGATTGCATTTGAAATTAAATTTCTCAAAACTTGCTCAACTTTTTGAGTGTCGGCAGTGAAATGGTCCAATTCGCATCGGGTGTGAATTACAATATTTTTCTCTTGGGCTAGCAAAGCCAACTCACCTACAACAGATTGGGTTAAAGTCATTGGAGATACCGCACTTAATTTCAGTTCTGCACCTGACTCCATTTTAGAAAGATTCAATAGATCGTTGACCAAATCGATAAGACGATCCACGTTACGTGAAACTATGGATATAAATCGATCGGCTTGATCAAAACGCTTTTGATTAATATCGTCCCTGAGAGTTTCAACATAGCCTTTGATAGAAGTCAGTGGTGTTCTTAACTCGTGCGAAGCATTTCCAACAAAATCAATTCGAATGGATTCTGCTTTTTTGATGTCAGTGATGTCATGAAAAACAGCGACAACTTCGTACATTTCTTGATTTTTTTGCATTAAAACTGGTGTCAGGCTGACATTAAAAAAACGAGCTTGGCTTTCAATCAATGTTGGAATTTTAAGTCTTACTTTTTTTGTATGTGCCGATCTTAAAACCTCATCAATTGCTTCCAACAATTCATTCTGAGTAAAGACCTGATGAATAGATCGCTTTTTTTCTCTCTCGACTCCACCCAAAAAAAGAATGGCAAATTGTGTATTAAAAAAAATAATTTGTTTTTTTAAATTAAAAGTCACCACCGCTTCCTGGATCACACTGAGCAAAGTTTGGCTTTCCTCTCTCTCTCGATGTAATTCCGCTTTCTGAGCCTTCAGGGAGTTGGCCAAAGCATACACGGGCCTAATAAAGATGAGAGTGCTCAGAAGACAAGAAACTGATGTGATAAGAACGTAGGAAAAATCCCAAGGCACCCCTTTGAGAAGAAAAATAAAACCGTACAAAGCATTAAAAACGGCCAACTGAGTGATAAGACTCAGTAGAAAAATTCTCCAGGGAAATCTTCGGCTGATCATGCTTAAGCGTTGATCTCAGGGCGATAGCGATAACCAATCCCTCGAATTGTATCGATGTGATCGGCCCATTCTGCTAATTTTTTTCTAAGACCAAAAATATGAGTGTCTATTGTACGCCCTGTTACGCTGATGCCTTCACCCTGCACTCTTTCAATCAATTGATCTCGAGTTAAAACTCGGCCCTGACTTTGAATTAAAACAACCAAAAGCTTATATTCAGATGGTGTTAAATGGAGCGGTTGAGACTTCAAACTCACTTCGTAGGAATCAAAATTTATTTTCAATCCATCCAGCTCAAAAGTATTTTGTACAAAATCTTCAGGTGCATTTCTTCTTAGTAAAACTTTAACTCGTGCTAAAAACACAGAAGGATCGAATGGTTTTGTTAAATAATCATCTGCTCCCTTTTCAAGTCCAAAAACTATATCCTGGGGTTCTGACTTAGCTGTGACCATTAAAACTTTTGCATTGAGTCTCAAACTGCGCATTTTATCTAAAAATTCAACACCACTGAGCCCTGGAAGCATCCAATCCAAAACCAAAAGGTCAAAGCTCTGAGCTTTCATTTTCTCGATGGCTTCTTCAGTGCTACCACTTTCAATGACTTGATATCCTTGGCGAGAAAGATGCAAAGTCATGAGTTCGCGAATTTCACTTTCATCTTCCACAACATGAACTTTAAAATTTCTTAGATTCATGAATATCCTCCGTGTCGAATATCTTGTCCGGCCTCTGTGTAAATCACATCTTCAGCAATATTTGTTGCATGATCGCCAAATCGTTCAAGATTTCTCGCAATGAGTATGAGAGCTAAAAACTTTTCGGTCTCTTGCGGTTTTGATTTAATTTCTGAAATCATATCTTTTTGAACTTTACGTTTTAATGTATCGACCTCATCATCCATGAGGAGCACTTTTTCAGCAATTTTAGGCTCATGCTTAACAAAAGACTCAAGGGATTTTTCAATCATTTCTTGAACTAGAGAAAACATGGTCCGAATAATAGCAAGATTTAAATCTTCATTTCGCTTGATGGAATCTTTACCGATATGGGCAATATTCACACACTGATCACCCATTCTTTCAAGATCTGTATTTATTTTAACAAGTGCCACAGTTGTTCTGAGATCCTTAGCCACTGGCCCATTCTGTGCTAAAAATTCAACAGCTTCTTCATCTACTTGTTTATGCCAATCATTGATTTTTTTCTCAATTTCAAAAACTTCATCAAATAACTCGAGGCGCTTATCAATGAGTGCCTGCAAAACAAGCCCCAAAGCTTTTTGGGTGTATTGCCCCATCTGATTAACTTTGGTTCGTAAGTTTTCAAGCTGAGCTGTGTGGGCGCGATCCATCAAACACTCCTTAGTCTGTCTTATACTAATTGTCCAATTTTAGCTTAGTTTTAATCACGTGTTGACAGAATCTTAACTCTAAAATGATTTTGAAACTCCCAAACGCACTCTTTCGATCTGACGACTTTGTGCTGAATGGGCTTCGCCATAATACGTATTTTCATAAAAGAGCCCCCAATCAAACAAGTCAGGTTCATTTCTCACCCATGCCAAGGAAAATGACTCGAGAGATTTTCCTTTGATTTCAGTGGTCAAATTGTCGTGGCGCAGTAAAAACTGTTCAAGGGGGCTCAATTGGTAATAAATTTCAACTCGATAGGCCTGAGTGCTGATGGTGCGCAGATTGGTGAGTTCTGTAAACGTGATGCCCTCTGCACGTGCTTGATTTTCTAAATCTGAACTCGCATCTTGAGCAAAAAAGAACTCGACTCCTCCACGAAACCGACCCCACGGCCTTTGCCATCTCCCCATGACTCGAGTTTTTTCAGAGAACTTATCGTCGATATTGTCAACACGGCCGTAACTGAGCCACAGACCCCATCGCGAAAGATCCTCTACTTTAAAAAGTCCCAGAAAAGCTTCTTTACTCGGGCCAATTTCCGCCGATTTATTTTCCTCACCGTTGATAATACCCAGGGCCAGCTTGTAAGCATCTTGGTAAGTTTTTAAAAATTGGTACCCCAGATCGCCATCAGACAAAAAATGAAAGCGTCTGGCCAAATTCTTACTCGAATCACCAAAATTATCAAAATGAGCTGTTAGGCCTTCTTGGGTTCGCCATTCGGGCCGAACCAATCCTATCTGATGAGTTTGTTCAGGCCTCTGCACCGGAGACCAGGAAAAAAAAGCGTTTTCGAGTTTAGATTGATATCCACGATTAGCAGAGCGCTCCTCAGCCAGATCAAACCGCATTTCAAATTGAAGCTCAGGCTGAAAATCAAAACGAGGAACAAGCTCCAATCGACTGAACTCAAAACCCGTTTGCCCCGTTTTTGAAGTGGGCGCATTGTTTCCCTCAAAGTACAAATCAACAACTCCACCAACACTCAAAGCAGGAGTTGCGGACCAGGAAATTAAGTGTAACATCATAGTGACTAAGAATATTTTTTTCTGCATTTATAAAGACTACGCAAGGAGTTCTACTCTTGGCAAAGTTGAATTGGATAAATTTGTGAGACTTTCAGCCATAGATCAAGGTTCTAATGCCGCACGAATGATAGTTGCAGAATGGCATGGGGATCGATTTGAAATTTTAAAAAAATACCGAGTCCCTCTGCGTTTGGGCGCTGATGTTTTCGATAAGGGTGAAATCAGCTCGCTAACTCTAAAAAAGGCAGAGGACTGCTACAAAGACTTTGCTGAAATTAACCATAAAATGAACGTCATTAAATGCCTAGCCGTCGCCACCAGTGCCACTCGAGAAGCAAAAAATCGAGATCTTTTTCTTAAAACCATCAAGATCCAATCAGGTCTGGATCTTGAAATTATTGATGGCCTTAAAGAAGCTGAGCTTGTTTTTGAAGCTGTCAAACATCAAGTTAATCTTAAACACAAAAATGCACTTCTGATTGATGTGGGTGGCGGAAGTGTCGAAGTCACTTACGTCCAAAAAGGCCATATAAAAAAAACTCAAAGTTTTCCGTTGGGAACACTTCGACTTTTACAACATTTACGATCCCGAAAAATGTCTGAGTCCCATATCCGAATAGCTTTAGGTGATCTAATGCGGCCCTTAGTTGATTTTTTTGATCAAGAATTGAGTGGGATTGCTTTTGACTTATCCGTGGGAACTGGGGGCAATCTCGAATCCATGGCAAGACTCAAAACTCAATTGCTATTTGATTTGGCTAACGAGTCTGTTCTCACCAGCGAATTACAACTGATCTTCAATAAATTGATACAAATTCCATTAGCGGATCGTATCGAATTTCTCGAGCTTAGACCCGATCGAGCTGATGTCATTATTCCGGCTGTGGCTGTGGTTGAAACCATTCTTCGACAAGCAGGCATAGATAAAGTGACGATACCGGGTGTAGGCCTCAGAGATGGCCTGCTCTACTCGATGATTTAACGTTGAGCAGGCTCTAAATCTGAACCAGGAATGGCACGTGTGGGCAAATCACAAAAGTTTTTTCTTTTCACAATTTCGAATTCCTTTTCAATCGTCACTTTTTGAGCAGCAGCTAAATCCAAAGCTTTTTTACGGTATTCTTCACAATCCACATAGGGAACCGAAGAGGCATGTTTCACCAAACATTTGTAAAGCCTTTGAGCTTTGGCTTTATCGTCAAGCCTTTGAGCTTCTGCTTCGCACTTGTAGAATCTTAAGTCTTCTTCACAAACTTTTCTATATTGTCCCTTCAAACTCCTATCATAAATCAAACGTACTATAGCATGACACCTTTCATAATCCTCCTCTGATCCAGAAGCTCTTCCCACTGCTGGCTGAAGACAGAATCCGATGATTTCATCGCGCTTAACATTGGCCTCTGAAATACTGAGTGCGCTTTTTTGGCAATCTAAGAGCGTGGGAGAATCTTTCATGTTGAAATTGGTTTTAGGATTAGTTTCTTCCCACAATTTTAAATAATTGTTTGATGAGGCTGGTGCTCGCAACCCGCTTTGAGACATAGCTAATATTGGAAACAAAGCAATAATAAAAAAGACAAGATTCATTTTTTAACCTCACTCAAAACCATTTTCGGCGCAATCAACCATTGCAGTTGTGCCGAACTCGGACCCAGACTTTTGACCATATCGATCTCAAGACACATCAGACCCGCCTTCTTAAATTCTAAGAAAGCATACTCGTTTCCCGCAAGTAGATATGTTGCAAGAAGACTTAAGTTGGGCTCGTGGCCCACTATAGCGAGTGTATTGCCTTTGAAGTTTTGAGACCGCATCCATTTTACAAAGGCCTGGGGTGGACTCTGAGGAACAAGCTCTGCTGATTCAACAATTTTTTGTTCATCATAAACTTGAGAGATAATCTGTGCTGATTGTTTAGCTCTTGTATAAGGGCTTGTGATAATCATATCAAATTGCTTCACCCATCGTTTTTTCATCATGCGAGAGACTTTTTCTAAACGCCTGCGTCCCTTCATCGTCAAAGGTCGAAAAGCATCGTCCAACTTAGTTTTTTTTTGAAATTCTTCGCGCTCGAGAGCCACACTGTGACGTATCAGAACCAATTGAATCATGCCTTTTCCCCTGATTTATCCTTGTTCTGCGATTGGCTCTGACGAAGCTCCAACTCTACCTTTAAGCGCTGCTTTGTTAGATCAATTAACTTTTGATGATAGCCCAAAGTTTCGGATTTTCTTTGAGTGTAATTACCTTTTGAATCCATATCCCATACTTGCCTATGATCTTTCAGTATTAGCTGCAATGATTCCCATATCTTTTCCCTGAGAGAACGATCGTAAATGGGCACAATCGCCTCCACACGCGCATGTAAGTTTCTGTACATCCAATCAGCTGAGCCGATAAAAAATTCTCCCTCGATAGGGTCGGCTGCTCCATTTCGAAAATAATAAATTCGTGAATGTTCAAGAAAATGTCCAAGCAATGATAACACTCTTATTTTTTCTGAAAGGCCTTGGGTTTTAGGTCGCATACAGCAAAAACCTCGAACAATCAGATCAATATCAACACCCTTTCGAGAAGCTGAGTACAAAGCAAGAGACACATCATTTTCTTCCATGTTATTAAACTTGGCGATAATTTGAGCTGGCCGACCTGCCTCTGCGTGTTTTGCTTCCCTTTCAATAAGTTGAATAAAACGATTGAACATATTGATGGGCGCTACAAGCAAATGTTTATATGAATCTTTACGCGAACGACCCGTGAGGTAATGGAAAAAATCAACGATGTCGGATGTGATTCCATCATGACAAGTGAGCAGCCCCATATCAGTATAAAATCTCGATGTGCTTACATTGTAATTGCCCGTTCCAATATGAGAGTAGCACTTAAGCCCTGTGTCTTCTTGTCGAACAATCAGAATGGTTTTGGCATGCGTTTTAAGACCCATGACACCATAAACAACATGCACACCTGCACTTTCAAGCTCCTGAGCCCAGTAAATATTTCTCTCCTCATCAAAGCGGGCCTTGAGTTCAACGAGACAAACCACTTGTTTACCCAGCTCTGCCGCTTCGATGAGCGCTTTTACAAATGGAGAGTTATCCCCTGTTCGGTAAAGAGTCATTTTTATCGCCAAAACTTTAGGGTCATGGGCGGCTTCACGAACCAGTCTTTCAACGCTGGCCGAAAAGCTTTCAAAGGGATGATGTAAGAGCTGATCTCCCGACCGAATAACTGAAAATAATGATTGTGTCTCGTCTGCAAAAGCGGGGGGAACCAAAGGAGAAAAGCTTTCAAATTTCAAATGAGGTTTTGGCAAATCAGCAAAGAAAAGTAAATCGCCATAATCCAATTCACCCGAGTGATTGTAAACATCGTCTGGCTTTAGCTCAAGTTCATCAATTAAAAATTGCAGCATCCAAACATCTGGATTTGGACCATGCTGCAGTCTCACGACTTCAGCAAATCTTCTCTGCCTGAGTTCTTCGGCTATGGATTGCAACAAGTCTTCAGCGTCCTCGTCATCTCTATCTGAGTCTGCATTTCGACTGATTCGAAACGGCATGACATTAAGCACTTCCATGTTTGGAAATAAATCTTGAAGATTCTCTGTGATCACGTCTATCAAGCTGATGTATCGTTCGGCCTTTGAGTCAGTTTGAATCCAAGCAGGCAAAACTTTAGGAACCTTGATTCGCGCAAAAAGCTTATCTTCCCCATCTGGGTGCTTCAAAGTAACACCAAGTGAAGTCGACAAGTTTGAAATGAAGGGAAAAGGATGACCTGGATCGACAGATAAAGGTGTTAAAACTGGAAATACATTTTTGATATAGTACCTTTTGATATTTTCTTTTTCTTTAGCGGTCAGGTCCTTCCATTTCAGAAGATAAATTCCTTTTTGAACCAACTCATTTTTCAAGTTGAGGTAACACTGATTTTGAGCTTCCAACATAGGTTTAACAAAGTTTCGAATAGCTAAAAGTTGTTGCTCAGCAGTCTGACCATCTGAAGATTTTGCAGAAATATTATAAGCCAATTGTCTTTTCAGGCCACCAACTCGCTTCATGAAAAATTCATCTAAATTTGAAGCGCTGATCGATAAAAACCGAACTCTCTCCAAAAGAGGGTTTCGAACATCTTGAGCCTCATGTAAGACTCGCAAATTAAACCTCAGCCAACCAATCTCTCTATTAGTGAACTCTGAAGCCGAGGACCTAGTATGCTCAATAACTTTCAGCTTACGAGGGGCTCGTTTTCTGGCTGTGGCTGTAGAGCTTAATCTTTTACGAGTTGTTTTCACCACTTTATTCTCCCGAAGCTTGCGAAAGGACTCAATTTTTATTGCCTCAAAATGATATCATATTTTTTTTCTACACGACTTCAGTTGGGGCTCGAAGTCATCCGATAATAGTGACATGGCTCAAGGTCTGGCTCGTTTTCATGGTCGCTCCCCTCGCTATGTACTCAACACTTTAGACGATTGTCTCATTCGCGTAGCTGGGCCGCGTCAAATGCCTTGGGAAGAGGGCACTGAAATTCGAAATATTTCGCTCACAGGGTTAGCCTTTACCGCTCCCAGCGATCTGTGTCCACTGCTCGGAGAGGTCATCAAAATTCAATTTGATGTTCCTGGCTCACAACCCATGGCCTGCTACGCTGTCGTCACTCGCATTGATCCCGTTAAACCTCAAAAGATGCTTGTGGGTGTCCATTTTTATCGTCTCGAAATGGCTCAGCGAATCGCTTTAGCTCAGGGCCTTTCGCAAAAATTAAGAGAACAGTTAGATCAAGAAAGAGCGGCAGAAAGATCTCAAATTCCAGTCTCTGGCAAAGATATCATGAAGCTTGTTATCATGTCCTCTGCTGTTGCACTTTGGGCTTTTTTATCGTGGCTGCTTGTCAGTCTTCAACACTGGATTATCTTAACTTACAAATAGGTCAGCTGCCTCTGCTTGAGTAACTTAAGATACTCATGCTTAGAAATTTCTCGAGCACCAAACGAGGCTAACAAAGGAGTGACCATTTGAGTGTCCATCCACTCATGGCCCTCCTTCTTCATATCCTCAACCATCGCTATCAAGGCTAATTTGGACATGTTGGTTTTATAGTGAAACAAGCTTTCACCAGAAAAAACACCTTTGACCAAAACCCCGTAACCACCGCCAACAAGTTCATCTGCATCCCAGACTTCCCATGAGCGAGCAAATCCTTTTTTAAACATTTCTATGTAAACAAATTTCATTTCATCTGTGATCCAAGTTCCCATTTGTGATTTCCTATTTACTATGGAACAAGCTTCTATCACTTTTTCAAAAGCTTGATTTCGGGTGACTTTGATATGGGTGTATTTTTTTAAATCTTTTTTGAATCGCTGTGGAAGATGGAATTGATTGAAATGTAGAATTCCTCGATTGTTTGGACAAAACCACAAAATAGGATATTCAGGTTGAGGCCAAGGAAATATTCCAACCGAATAAGCCTGTAGCAATAACTTCACCGAAAGTTGCCCACCCACAGCAACCAAACCTTGATCATAATCGAGGCTGGGATCTGGAAAGACCAAATCATGAGTCAATGAGATGCTCCCTAATTTTACTCAGATCACCCACGACCCATACCAAATCACCCATTTGAATACTCATTTGAGAATCAGGATTCAAAATTCGCTGAGTGCCTCTTTCTATTCCCACAACAAGACCATGAATGGAATCACGAAGTCCACACTCTCGAATCGTTTTATTGACTAGGGCCGATCCTTCAGTGACTAAGAAACTTTTTAATCCATAGCTTTCGACAATGTTTGGGGATTCGTCCACTTTTTCAATTAGAGGTTTTAAATTTTCAATTTGTTCATCAGTTCCGATTAAAAACAAAATATCTTGGGGCATAAGAATCACATCTCGGCCAGGCGCCATGATCACTTTGTGTCCCCTTTCAATCATGGCCACCACAACTCCAAATCTTTCACGAATTGCAATTCGCAAGAGCGATTGACCCACAAATTCCGAATCAGCTGAAATTTTTAATTGAACTAAATTGGCATCCCAAGGAGCCAACTTTGAAACTTCAATCTTTTTTGAGCGCAATGAGGAATCCGTTAGGTTTTTAAGAAACCGAGACTCGAGCCTTTGATAAAAAGGTTCTGAATAACGCCCGAATAAAACAAGCAATCCCGTTAGTCCTAAAAGAATAAAAAGGGATCCTGTTTGCATAGAAACAAATTCAGCAAGTATAAAGCCCATTAAAAAAACACCCCAGAAAAGCCGAAAGAATGAAATTCCTCCTTGTATCCAAGTGATCACGCTTCGCGAGCTAAGCTGTAAGTCCTTTTCATTGACAGTGCTTGATCCACCCATCGTCAAAGCCCAAAGAAAAGGGATGCAAAACATAACTAAACCCACTGTTGACAAAAGATAAACCCACTCATGCTCACCTAATTTTTCTAAAACGTGGGGGTGCACCCAGCGCTTGTAAGAAAAAGTGATGGCCAAAACTATAACTGTGTTCAGTAAAATGGATGGTAGATGAGCTCTTAATAAATGCTGAAGTAAGTTTTTTTGCCGTGCCCCAGTCACCAATTGACGATACCCTTCCAATCGGCTTTTCCAATTGGGTGAAATTTTATTTTCAACCCAATCTATCAGATTATCTGCATAACGAATCTGATACGGAGTTGTAAACGTTGTGATCACCGAAATAGCTACAACGATGGGATAAAGAATGGGACTGATCACTTTTAGTGAAAGTCCAAGTGTTGCGATGATAAATGAAAATTCCCCAATCTGAGCTAAACTCATCCCCGCTTGCAGAGAGTGCCTTAAACTTTGCCCTGAAATCAAAGCTCCCACCGAGGTGCTAATCAATTTACCGAAAATTGTAACAAATGTCAGAAGCAGTATGACTCCCCAATTTTGAATAATCACCTTAGGATCTATTAACATTCCCACAGATACAAAAAAGATAGCTGCAAATAAATTTTTAACAGGTTCTAATAGCTTTTCTACTGAGTGACCTTCACGAGTTTCAGCGAGAAGTGAACCCATAACAAAGGCACCAAGAGCTGGAGAAAATCCCACCTTAGTTGCCACTAAAACCATAAATAAACATAAACCAATTGAGCCAATCAAACGGGTCTCTTCGTTTAAATACCGAGAAGATTTTTTAATTAAAAGTGGTAGAAAATAAATTCCCACCACAAACCAAAGAGTCAGGAAAAAAACAAATTGCAAAGTTGAGAACAGCAATTCTTGCCCGGAAAAACTGTTAGTCAAAGCCATGGTTGACAACAAAACCAATAGCAAAATCGCAATTAAATCTTCAACAATTAAGACACCAAAGACCAAAGATACAAAACCTCGAGATTTCATTTTAAGTTCATCAATGGCACGAACAATAATGGTTGTTGAAGATATCGCCAGCATACCACCTAGAAAAAGACTGTCCATTTTAGGCCATCCCAAAATGGTTCCAGCCGCATAGCCCACAGCCATCATGAATATGATTTCAAATCCCCCCGTGATGCTAGCACTCACTCCCACTTGGGCTAATTTTCGAAAACTAAACTCTAAGCCGAGACCAAAAAGTAAAAAGATCACTCCGATTTCTGCCCACACTTTTAGGTTTTCTGTATCCGTAATTGTAGGCAATAAGGGAACATGAGGACTGACTAAGATACCCGCTAACAAATAACCCAAAACAACAGGTTGTTTCAGTGCTCTAAAAACAAGTGTTGTCACCGCGGCTGTCATTAAAATAAAAGCCAGGTCTTCAATCAGCTTGGGCAAATGAATCATGATTTTTCCTTGTTTAAGTCTTGGCAGTTATCACATAGGCCACAGGGCGACTGATTTTTGAGCCCAAAGTATTCATAAATTTGAACGAGCCGACAGGTGGAGAGATTTCGAATCCACTGAACCAATGCGTACAGCTTGATATTGTGATGCTTCATAAGTGCTTCTTGTGATTCCAGTTCGAATAATTCTTCATTTAATTCCTTAAGCAGATTAATTTTTTCATCATTCTGCTCAAGGCAACCCCAGCGCTCGAGAATACCTAGTGCCGATCTGATTCGATAATCCTTTTGATTTTTAGGGGCTAATTTTTCGTGCAGAAATGATTCACCCTCGGTTTGCGCTCGCGAAGGGTTTTCCTTAATCAATTGGTAAACCTTGCGAATAAAAGCATTCTCTGGATGTGCACTTTGGATAAATTGCATCGGAATAGTCAGGTCTTCTTCATCATAAAAAAGAATGGATTCACTCATCTGTCCATCTCGGCCAGCTCGACCCATCTCTTGATAAAAACTCTCCAATGAGGCTGGAGGTTCGAAATGGTAAACAGCCCGAATATTTGATTTATCAATGCCCAAACCAAACGCAGGGGTGGCCACCATGATCGACATGGGATCCTGCATAAATCTTTTCATTTCACTTTTGCGCCTTCTGGGTTCCAAATCACCGTGGTAGATAAGAATATCAAAACTCTTTTTTTTCAATTCACGAAATACTTCTTCGGCCGTTCGAATCAGTGTCACATAGATCAATATTGCGCCCGTACGATTTCGCAACTTAGGAAGAAGAGCCTCAATTTTATTTTCAAACCCATAAACTTCAGTCAATGAGACTTTGAGATTTTTCCTCTTAAGTCCCGCAAAAATCAGGTTTTCATCTTCCAATTTGAGCTTGGATAAGATCTCTTTTTGAACCTCTTGGGTAGCTGTTGCCGTCAAGGCAAGGGTTAAAGGGTTGCCAATCTCCTGCCTGATTTCACCTAACTTGGCATAGTCAGGTCGGAAGTCATGACCCCAAAGACTGATGCAATGAGCCTCATCGACTACAAAAAGATCGATTTTTAAGTTTTTTAAAACCTTCTTAAATTCAGGTTTCTGTAGTCGCTCAGGTGTTACAAAAAAAAGTTGATAAAGTCCTTTTTCAAAGTTTTCTAATCTTTTTACTTTATCCTGACTTGAAATTTGTGAGTGGATAAACTGGGCCTGCAGACCGAGATTCCTAGCTTTTGAAACTTGATCTTCCATCAAGGCGATAAGAGGCGTTACACAAAGAGTAATGCCACCCTTCAAGCTTGAGTACAGCTGATAAGTAAGACTTTTTCCAGCTCCCGTAGGCAGCAGTCCCAAACAAGATTTACCCGACAATAAGGACTCTAAAATCTCTTTTTGTCCGGGTCGAAAGCTGTCCCAGCCAAATCGAGTTTTGAGTTGATCATCCAAGTTAATATGCATTGCGTTAACAGCCTCTCCGGAAACACAGGAATCCCTTTTGCGCTCCGCTCAATTTCATGTTACAGCCTACTTTCACATTTTAATCATAACTTGAGGGAAAGGTCGAATCATGTCTAAAAAATGGGACATTAATATCGTGCGCAACATTGGTATCTCCGCGCACATTGACTCTGGAAAAACCACACTTTCTGAGCGGATTCTTTATTACGGCGGAAAGATTCACGCCATTCACGAAGTTAAAGGTAAAGATGGTGTTGGCGCTACCATGGACTCCATGGATCTTGAACGAGAAAAAGGGATTACTATCCAATCAGCAGCCACTCAAGTTCAGTGGAAAGATCATGTTATTAATCTTATCGATACTCCCGGCCACGTGGATTTCACAGTTGAAGTAGAGCGCTCACTAAGAGTTCTTGATGGCGCGATTCTAGTTCTTTGTGGTGTTGCTGGCGTACAATCCCAATCCATCACTGTTGATCGTCAAATGAAGCGCTACTCAGTCCCTCGATTAGCTTTCGTTAACAAGCTCGATCGTCAAGGTGCAAACCCTTTTCGAGTTAAAGACGCCCTCGTTGATAAATTAAAACTCAATGCGGTCATGGCACAAATTCCTATTGGCCTTGAAGATGGTCACAAAGGGATTGTTGACTTGGTCACGATGAAAGCTTTCATCAATGATGGTGCTAACGGAGAAAATGTTCTAGAGCAAGAAATCCCAGCCGACCTTGTTGAACAAGCCAAAGAGTACCGACAAGAATTAATCGGCAAATTGGCTGACATTGACGACGCTATTGGTGAAAAGTTTTTGATGGAAGAAGTTCCTACCGAAGCTGAAATTAAAGCTGCTATTCGCAAGGGCGTGATTGGATTAAAGTTAGTACCTGTCTTTTGTGGGTCTGCTTTTAAAAACAAAGGCGTTCAAAAACTTCTGGATGGCGTGCTAGCTTATTTACCTACTCCTGCAGAAAAAAAGGAATACGCACTCGATCTCAATAAAAATGAGGAAAAACTCGAACTGTTTCCTGA
>JBKDFX010000165.1:0-9240 GCA_046336825.1 Bdellovibrionales bacterium
CTGCCTGATGAACTGCTCCTTCTGTTATACAGGTAAACAGGGATTTACTCGAAATCTTGCGACCCATGAAATCGTTGGGCAGCTTCTCACGGCTAAAAAATGGCTCAATGATGAACGTCCTGAAGATAATCTGATCAGTAATATAGTTTTCATGGGGCAAGGGGAGCCACTTCATAATTTTGATAACGTCAGAGATGCCATTCATATTTTTATTTCTCAACATGGGCTCAGTTTAGCTGATCATAAAATTACAGTTTCAACCTCAGGCTATCTACCTGGGCTTGAACGTTGGAAATCTGAAATGCCTTCGATCAATGTCGCCCTGTCTTTACATTCCATTGACAATGAAAAAAGATCTCAAATAATCCCCTTAAACAAAAAGTATCCCGTCAATGAAATCCTATCTTTGGTTGAAAGCATTCCCAGTGGAAAAAAGAGATTTGTGACCTACGAGTATTTACTTATTGATGATTTTAATGATTCAGTCGATGAAGCAAACAAATTAGGAGAAAAGTTAAAAGGTACAAAAGCCTTTTTAAATTTGATCCCTTTCAATCCCATTCCTGGCAGTGACTATCGTCGTCCCAGTGAAGAGAAAATTGATAATTTTATGAAAACTGTGAGCCAATTTGGATTCCCAGTGACTCGCCGTTCGACCAAGGGAGATGAAATCCTAGCTGCTTGTGGTCAATTAAATAGTAAATTTTAAGATAATCCTCTCATTTTATTTATGAAATCTGAAATTTATTGCCTATAATTTAGAAATGAAAATAAACAGTCGATTTCAAATTTGGGCTCTGAGCCTTTTGGCCGTATCAATTCTTTTTATTGCTGGCTTTTTTGGTGCTAAAACACTTATTGCTGTTTCTCAAGGTCCCATGGCCCAGACCTCCAAAGCACAACCCAATCCCAATAACTTACTCGCTGAACCTACATTTTTAACTCCTGAAGAAGAATTTCCATATCAGTTTCCTAAGAACTCAACCTTTTTTTCGGTCTTAAGATCTGAAGGTGTGTCTGGATCTGAAATTCAGAAAATTGTTGATGCTTCAAAACCCCATTACAACCTAGCTAAAATTCAGCCAGGAATTCGTTATCAATTAAAATATGACGACAGCCCGGATCCTCAATTGATTGGGATTCATTTTCGTTTTTCAGGGCTTGAAAGTTTACGTGTCACAAGAACAGATGAAAGCTGGGAAGCAGAAAAGATTGTAGAATCTGTAGAAATCCGCAATGCCACTTTTTTTGGAGAAGTTGAAACAAGTTTATGGGATTCTGCAAGACAGGCGAATATGGACACGGTCTTAATTTCTGAGCTTTCAGATATTTTTGCCTGGGAAGTTGATTTTTCAAGAGAAGTGCGAGTTGGAGATCGATGGAGACTTTCCGTTGAACAAAAGTATGTCCGTGGACAACCGGCGGGATGGGGCTCCATTTTGTCAGCAGAGTACCAGAATTCAGGAGAATCCTTTGTCGCTGTTCTTCACCGTGTGGATGGGGAAGATCTCGGATATTTTTCTCCAGAGGGTGAAAGCTTAAGGCGAATGTTTCTTAAAAGCCCCATTCAGTTTGGTCGAATTACATCTGGTTTTTCGAAAAAAAGATTTCATCCCATTTTACAAGTCAACAGACCTCACCTTGGAGTCGATTATGCAGCCCCAACGGGAACTCCCGTGCGCGCAGTCGGTGACGGTGTCATTGATTTTTCTGGCTGGAGCGGTGGTGGCGGAAATGTTATTAAAATTCGTCACAATTCAATTTATCAAACAGCCTATAAACATTTAAGTGGTTATGCTAAAGGCATAAGAAGGGGTTCTCGAGTTAAGCAAGGTCAAATCATTGGCTTTGTTGGCAGCACAGGCCTGTCCACAGCACCCCATTTGCACTTTGAATTTTATCAATCGGGGCGCTTCGTAGACCCTGTAGGAAAAAAATTTCCTTCAGCCGATCCAGTGCCTTCTCAAATGCTGGCCGACTTTAAAAAATCTGCCAATGAAAGACTTCAGTTGCTACCTTCATGGGAAACAGTTGATGTGGCTTTAAAGCGTTCCGTTGCAACAGATCAGGTTACTGAGCAAAATAAAGAAGCGCTATGAAAGCTGTTATCATTGGATCGACGGGCTTAGTCGGGCAAGAAATTCTCAAACTCTTGATTGCAGAATCTAGAATCACATCCATAAAAAGCTTTTCTCGCCAAGCTGTTGATTTAAATCACCCTAAGTTGTCACAAAGATTAATTTCTTTCGAAGATATGCAGTCTTGGAATCATGAAATTGAAAGTGATATTGCCTTTTCGAGCCTGGGAACCACTCGATCGATAGCGGGCGGTATAGCACAGCAGTACAAAGTTGATTTTACCTATCAAGCGGCCTTTGCTAAAGAGTGTAGAAATCATAATGTGAATCGGTACGTGCTCATTTCTTCTATCGGAGCTGATCCCCAATCAAAAATCCCTTACTTAAAAATGAAAGGGGAGCTTGAAGAGTACGTGATGTCGCTGGGTTTAGCACATGTGAGCATCCTACGTCCTGGACCACTTGTTGGGTCTCGCAATCACCGAAGGTACGCAGAAGAAGCCATGTTACCCTTCAATCGCTTTTTATCAAAGTTACCAGGCTTATCAGATCTTGAGCCTGTTTCAGCCTACAAAGTCGCCCTTTGTGCTGTGAGGTCAGCTCTGAGTCCCTCAAAAAATGTTTTAGTGACGGCCCAGGAAATCAGAGAAATAAGTTAAGGATCATATGGATTTATTTGAAGCTATTACCAAGCGCAGAAGTATTCGAAAATTCAAAAACGAAGATTATCCAGATGAACATGTGGAAAAAGCACTTCGCGCGGCTCTACTGGCACCTAATTCATCCAATACTCAAACTTGGAATTTCTATTGGATAAAAACAAAAGAGATCAAAGAAAAAATCATACCCATTTGTTTAGATCAATCAGCGGCAAGAACTGCCAGTCAATTTGTTGTTATCACAGCCGATCCAAAACTTTGGAAAAGATCTCAGTCAGCACTCATTCAATGGGTTCAAGATTGTAAGGCTCCACCATCTGTTCTTATGTATTATCGAAAGTTAATTCCCCTCACTTATCGATGGGGTTTTTTAAATTCGCTAGGACTTTTGAAATGGCTGGCAGCTACTTTAGTGGGATTATTTCGTCCCATGATGCGAAGCCCATTTACTAAGGCACAAATTCAAGAAGTGGCCATCAAATCTGCGGCCCTGGCCGCTGAAAACTTTGTACTGGCCATCACAGCTCAAGGTGGTGCCACCTGCATGATGGAAGGCTTTGATGAGTGTCGCTTGAAGTCTTTGCTTAAAATGTCTTTTACTTCTCGAGTTCTGATGGTCATTGCAATTGGTTACGAAGCCGAACGCGGCACTTGGGGGCCACAGTTCCGATTGCCATTTGAAGAAGTCGTTAAGAAGCTTTAGTTCTCGAGCGAAAATTCAAAGGTCTTTTCGGTTTTAACCGAGTTTAAAACCATACAAGACTGGGATACTTTTTGAAGAAGTCGTTCACCACGCTCTTTATCAGGACAGCCTTTAAGATTAACTTGGAGTAAAAAATGTTTCATCCAAGTGATCCCTTTTTCATCTCGATCAAGGGTCAAGCGGCCCTTAGCCTCTAAATTTTCAAATTTTATCTTTGATTTTTCTGCAAAGACTTTGAAGGTGGCAATAAAACAATTTGTCAGAGCCATGCAGTAAAAATCTTCGGGACTATAGCCGACTCCAGGCCCTTCGAATTCTTTTGGAATTCCCATTTTGAGTTCACCGCTCAAGCAGGAAGTGCTCCAGAGAGTTTGTATTCCTTCTTGAGTGATTGATTTTGCATCAAAGGACATGGGGTATTGAATCATAAATTTTCTCCTCAAAATTATTTAGATTTAGGGACACAAGCATCTGTTGAGCATTGTTCACTGGATTTTCTAGGCAAATAAGGTCTGATTTTAACAAATAAATCATATCCAAAATTCATGAGACTTCTTGTAAGTGTTGTTTGAGCAGCTAAATCAAAGATTTTGAATATTTTAAGTTCTTGCCAAATCAGTTGAAAGCCATCGACACCTTCAAAAATTTGCCCTGACTTTTTGACATGAAAGCGAGCATGAATTCTTTCGGGATCGAGCCCATGAACATGAGGATCAAAACCCTCACTCATAATATCAATCCATTCGATTTTATCGGCTCCAGTCTGTTTGCGATAATAATCGATTTCTCTCGAGCAAAGAACACATTGGCCATCAAAGAAAACCTGTAATGATTTAGATTCCATTTTTATAGTTTACAGCAAATTAAACTATTTGTCCTTGAATTTAAAAAAATGTACTCTTTTCCATAGGTTGTGGATTAAAGGGGGTTGTGTGTTGACAGTGCACCATTTGGAAAAAAGCCGATCTCATCGAGTGATTTGGCTGCTTGAGGAATTGGGAATACCCTATGAACTTAAGATTTATAAAAGAGATCCAAAAACATTATTGGCCCCTCCTGAACTAAAAAAAATCCATCCTCTTGGAAAATCACCTGTTATTACTGATGGTTCATTGGTCGTCGCCGAGTCGGGTGCTATTTTAGAGTATCTGGTGGATAAATATGGAAAAGGTCGTTTCAAACCCGAGATAGGAACTCAAGAGTTTCAAGACTATCGATACTTTTTGCATTACACAGAGGGATCTTTAATGCCTTATTTAGTGATGAGTCTTGTATTTAATATGTTACCGCAGCAACCAGTTCCCTTTTTTATGAAGCCTGTCATGAAAGGTATATCTGAAGCTGTCCATCGTATGTTTCTCTATCCCAACTTAATCACTCACTTTGAGTTTTTAGAAAATCATCTTAAAAAATCCAGTTGGTTTGCAGGCCCTGAAATGACTGCAACAGATATTCAAATTTCATTTGCATTGCTTTCAGCAGAAAGCAAATTGTCCTCCATTTTTAATTATCCCAAATTGAAATCCATAAATGAAAAATTTAGGCAGAGACCTGCTTTTAAAAGAGCTTTAGAAAAGGGTGGGCCTATTGAGTTTTAGATGCTGAACCGTCTGCTCTTTTTATTTTTTGTATGCACTTTTCAAACTTCTATTGCACAGAACAAAGAGCCCTATTGGGAATATGGGATGGGAATCGGCGGTGTGCAATTTGAAGACTATCCAGGTTCAGATGAGTACACTCAGCTGATATTACCAGTTCCCACTTTTCAGTATCATGGTGAGATCATCCATGCGAATGATCGTGATGGCGTTCAAGCTCAATTTTTTAAATCAGAAAAGGTGATTCTGGATTTTTCTGGAATGGGTTACCCCCCTCTGAAGTCTAAAGACAATGACCGCAGGCGTGGGATGAGAGACATCGATCTTATTGGTGGATTTGGGCCCCAATTGATTTACCTCTTCTCAAAAAATGTGGAGTTTAATTTTTCAACTTTTCAAGGCGTAAGCTTAAGTGCAAGTCGACAAGCCACCACAGGGCCAATATATCAAAGTCGTTTTGTTTTATTTTTTGAAGACCCCATTTTTAATCTAGGTCAGGAAAAAACTTTGACTCGGCTTTTTTTCACAAGTCGCTGGGCCGAAAGAAGTTTTCAAAAAATTTTCTATGATGTTAAAAGTTTTGAAGTTGAAAATGATAGAACTGAGTACCGAGCTAGAAGTGGTTTGATGAGCCACGAAATCAGCCTACTTTGGCAGATGGACTTTGGTAAACCCTCGACATATGTCGGAATTTCCTATGCCGATTATTCTTCGGCTGTAAACAAGGCCAGTCCGTTACTCGTTTCAGACCAGGCTTTCACATTTTTTCTTGGTTTCAATTATGTTTTCAGTCAGTCTGATAATTAGAGACTACGTATGAATCCTGCTAAAACATTCAAGTTTCTTACTCAATTGCCATTAGGGAAATCTCTATTTTCATGGTTGGTTTGTTCCAAGGCTCCTTACTTTTCTTCAATAAGTCCTGAGTTTTTGGAACTCACAGAAACTCGCTGTTCAATTCTTCTTAGAAAAAGAAAAAAAGTACTCAATCACATTGGCACTGTGCATGCGATTGCCCTTTGTAACGCCTGTGAATTGGCCATGGGTATGACGATACAATCAGGTCTATTGCCTCATCTGCGTTGGATACCAAAAGGAATGAAGGTTCAATATTTAAAAAAAGCAGCAACTGATATCAAAGTTATTTGTGAAATGCCTTATATAAAAAAAGCACAGCCTGGTGATGTGACTGTGCTTGTTCGTGCATTTGATTTAGTGAATCAAGAAGTGATGAATGCTGAGATAGTTGTCTACCTCAGCGAGGTTAAAAAAATTAGTTAGCTTGAATAGTGGATTGAATCCAATCGAAACCAGCGCTGACGCGTGCGTAAACACCATATTTATTAGGTCTTGCACAGCCTTCGCCCCAGCTTGTAACTCCAACTAACAAAGGTGCTCCTTGAGATCCGCGGATAAAAAGTGGACCACCGCTGTCACCTTGGCAGGTATCGATTCCACCCTGTGCTTTACCAGCACAGATCATATCAGAAGTGATTTTGTTGCTGTAGGCACGGTTACATTCATCTTGAGTTACAAGGGGAAGATTAACCTTACGAAGAATCTTTTCGATATTGAAACCGCCCTGCCTTGTATAACCGAAACCTGCAGCTGTTGCGACTAACTGTGATCCTTGACCAGGAACTTGAAGTTGTCCACGGCTCAACATGACTACGGGCTTTCTTGATGTGCCTTTGAATTTAATAAGAGCAAAGTCCCAGCCGCTTGTGACTGTGTTGTATTTGGGATGTTTGATTATTTTTTCAACTTGGAATTTCTCTTGGGCTTGAGCTGGATCATTCAGGTCATATGCACCGATGGTTACGGTCATGCTGGAAGAAGAACCACCGATACAATGAGCGGCTGTCAAAACCCAGTTTTCTCGAATCAGGGATCCGCCACAAAAGTGACGACCACTGCTTTGAAGTGACACCATAAAAGGCATTTCACCTGGTCTTGCGATTTCACCGCCAACGATAAACGGTACTGGTCTTGCCCATCCTGAGCTTGCTACTGCGAGTACGATTGTTAAACAGATATTTTTTAGCATCCTTGTCCCCCTGGTACGTAAGTCTTGTTCTCAGTGAGGGTGGTTGCAAGTTGAAACCAGTGGTGCCAAAGTGCATCATCAAAAAAAATTGGGGGACCAATTAGATTCTATTTGTCCCCCAGAGTTCAGTTTTTAAAATCTTAAATACTATTCAGTGATTGTGTTTAGAATCCACTCAGTAACTGCATTTACTTTTGAGTAAACTCCATACTTTTCTGGACGCGCGCAGCCAATTCCCCAGCTTACGACGCCTGCCAGCACTGGCTCGTCTCGCACGTAATCATGAACAAGAAGTGGACCGCCACTATCGCCTTGGCAGGAATCCTTTCCCCCTTCTTTGAGTCCAGCGCAAAGCATGCGCTCAGTGATTTCTCCATTGTAGCTTTTATTGCACTCTTCATAGGGGACCAGTGGCACAGTTACTTTTTGAAGAATGTCAGACAGGCGCCAAGCTCCTTCTTTTACATATCCCCAACCGGCAGTGACCGTATCAACTGTTGTTTCTGAACTTGGAAGTGAAATTTCAGTTTCGTTAATTGCAACTGGTTTGAAAGTGGATTTTGCATTTAATTTTACGAGTGCGTAATCATAATCCATGGTCGATCTATTGTATTGAGGATGCGGAATCACTTGAGTTGTTCGAAAAGTTTCACTGCCTTGGGACTCTTTTAGGTTATGAAGGCCAACCACGACTTTAAAACCGGAGCCTCCAACACAGTGAGCTGCGGTTAACACCCATTCGTCTGATATTAATGAGCCTCCACAAAAATGAGATCCTGACTGGAGTGAAACAATGAATGGAAACTCTCCACGCGTAGCATCTTCACCGCCCACAATTAAACCCTGAATAGGTTTTGCAAAGCTTAATGAAGAGCCGATAATTAAAAGTAAACTGACAAGTGATTTGGACATAATATTCCCCCTCTCAGTATTCCGACTTTGTTTTTTATGGAGGGGTAGTCTGGTTTGAAAAACCTAGTTATTCATCGTAAGACTTCAGTTAGAGTGAATTGGATAAGCGGCAAATTTTGCCTAGTGGGGAGATTTTTTTGTGCGAATTTTGCATTTAGATTCTGAAAAAACCTGGCGTGGCGGAGAAAACCAGGTTCGTTATTTGATTGAAGGACTCAACCAAAAAAATATTGAACAATGGGCGGCTGCCCCTAAAAACAGTGTGGCCATAAAAGAAAAGCGTTGGGCTTGTTCCTTAATACCATTGGCAAGTGGTAAACCTTTGGATTTCCGCAATTGGTGGATTCTTTATCAAGCTATTCGAGCTCATAAAATTGATATTGTGGATGCCCACTCAGCCAAGGCTCACTCGTTGGCTTTAAGTGTGGCTCGATTTTTTCCCCATTTGAAAATTGTTGTGCATCGACGAGTTGATAACATACCAAAATCTAATTTTTTTACGAAGAAAAAGTATCTCCATCCTAGAATTGATCAGTTTGTGGCTATTTCTGAAGCCATTGCTGAAGTCTTAAAAAAATATGGAGTTGAGGGTCATAAAATCACCACTGTCAGAAGTGCTGTGGATGCCAAGTATTATGAAATTTTAAATCAATTGAATGGACAACTCGAAATGAGAAAGAAATTTGGTTTTTTGCCAAGTGAAGTTCTTATCGGGAATGCTTCGGCTCTTTCACCACAAAAGGGTTATGAAACTCTTATTCGATCGATTGCAGAACTTAAAAGCAGTCATGTCTCTGGATTTAAAGTTGTGATTGCAGGTTCTGGAGAGCTGGAACAAGAATTAAAAAACCTGACCCATGAGTTGGGTCTAAGCGAAAAAGTACAGTTTTTGGGATTTATTAAAAATGTGCCTGAATTTTTAGCTTGTTTGGATATTTTAGCCATTCCTTCAAATAATGAAGGTCTTGGAACGGTGATATTAGATGCTATTTTGGCCGGATGTTGTCCTGTGGGAAGTCGTGTTGGTGGAATTCCAGAAATCATCATTCATGGGGAAACAGGTCTTTTAATCGAACCTGGAGATTATAAAAGACTGGCTGAGCACTTAAAAATACTTATTGAAAACCCTAATTATAGATCTGAGTTATCAAAAAAGGCCTACCAGCACGTGAAACTGAATTTTGCCCTTACCTCGATGGTCAATGGTAATTTAGCAGTTTATGAGAAGGCCATGGGCCTTGAC
>JBKDFX010000166.1:0-20262 GCA_046336825.1 Bdellovibrionales bacterium
CAGAAGAGCCAATAACTTTTTGAATTTTATATCGACCACGTGCGAAAATATTAGCTTTGATATTAAGCCCATATGTCCCAAAAAATGCCCCTAAAGGTCTGTATCCTACGGGTTTAAAACTAATTTCAGAACAGTTGCGACATGATTTTATTTGTTGATTCATTAATTAATCCTTTTAATACTTATTTGAAAATTAATAGATTTATTACTGACTATAAAATACCAAGAACATGAAATTAATTTATCAGCTTACTTCCTCCTAATTAATAACCAAAAATCTGAACTTGTTTAGATTGCCAATATTTACAAATTTCTTACAAGCTCAAAAGCTGCACTAATAGAAAAATAATAGTGTTTGTTAAATAAAGGTTCAGTCTTAAAGGCGTCATCCAAGTTGGATTTGAATATTTAGGTTTTAAATAATCAATAATATGCCTAGTTGTATCACTTGCTGAATCATCACTTGAATATAACCAATCATTAGTTGGAGATAGTTTTATATCAAGAGCTTTAATCGTGCTTTTATCGATTGGAAATCGACTAAATGAAGGATATTCTGAGACATTAACGGGATCGGATAGATATTTTTACGAAAATTCACCCCATCATACACTCAAAGCACACCAAGTCGATCTACCAAGATAACTTTTTAGTAACATTTAATAATTTATGTCATAAAGTTCAAAATAATTTTTTAATTACAAAAATATGATTAGAAACTTTAATTCAATATAGTACTAAAAGTATGATAGTCTTGAATTTGCTTACACAGTATGCCTAAATTCGATTGTCCAAAGGATCTAACTTGCAATCAAATAAATCCCCAAAAAATATAGATGCATGCCGAAATTGCAACACAGCAGACATACTCATTACGAACCAAGGGATATTGGCTCCGTTTTTTTTTAAAAAAGTTCACGGCTTTGAACTGCTAGACTTTATTCAAATTTTAAAATCAAAAGTACACAAATTAAGTAATACTTTGCTAAAGAAATTACTTCTATTCCTTTTAGAAATTGTAACTAAGCTTCCCGTCTTACCCAGAATATTTAAGCTCACAGGGGTAAAATCACTAATTAGAATTTGCAAATCATGTACCTTTGTTGGGCCAGATGTTGATTATGATAAATTAGGTGGGCTCAATAATCTCTATTTCGACTATCGTTCTGATAGTTATATTTCAGAAAGAAGCCTATACGAACCTCATTACAAAAATATCAATGATCTTATTTCATCAAAGAATGTTATTTACCAGAGAAATACCAATTTAAATCTTTTGCTGAAATCCTATGTGGATATTAATCTCATTCATAATGTTATCGATTGGGGTGGCGGCAGAGGCGAGTTCATACCTGAAGTTTTACAGGAAAAAAAAATATGGCTACTCGATATTTCTAATGAGCCCACTATAAAAGAAAACTATATTCGCGTTACTAACCCACCTACTGATATCCAATTTGATTATGTTCAAGTTTGTCATGTGCTTGAACACGTGGCCTCGCCCTTAAATTTTATGACGAATGTCTTAAAACATGTTAGGCCTGGTGGTTACATTTATATCGAAGTACCACAAGATAGGCCCAATAAAGACTTAGCTGAACTAGTAAATTCCAACTCAGAATATTTCCATCACATCCATGAGCACATTAACCTTTACAGTGAAACTGCCATTAATAAATTGGCAGAGGCACTTGACCTTAAAGTTATTAAGATTCAGTCCAAGAGGTTTGATTTCGAATGGACCACCTCTGATATCATTTCTGCAGTTCTGCAAAAAAAGGACTTTTAATTATATCAATTATTTTAATGTGCGTATAATACAGCATCCATCAAGTTATGCCCGTGTTGACGTAAACTAAATGAGTAATTGCAATTCAACCTTTTGATATAAAGGGGAATCTCCCACAAATCTTTAGGCCTGTGATAGATCCCCACAGCAATATAGGGATGAAGCGCTTTAATGCTTTCTGCTGCGCCTTTGAGAGTATCTAAATCAGCCCCCTCCACATCAATTTTTAAAAAATCGTACTTGGAGTGACCTAAAAAGTGGTCAATTGAAATGGCCTGCACAGGCAGACTTGAATGGTTTGTTAGGTGCGAACTTTCACCTGAACCCTCACTAAAATATAACACCTGTTCAGTGTTCCATGTCGCACAAGGGATGCAGTAGCATTCAATTCGGTCTTGTTTTTTCACATTGCTCAAAAGTGCTGTGAAATTTTTCTGGTCGGGTTCAAAACAAAAAGCTCGTAAAATATTAGATTGATTTTCAATGGCACCAACAATCGTATCGCCATCAAAAGCACCACAATCAACCATGGTCAAATTGGGACGCGACAACCATTCTGGATTTCCATTTTTGAAATACTGGGTCTGAAGACCTGAACCTTCGATGTGGTCAAAAACATGGCCCGTCTGACGATATTTTAAAATCTGGTTTAATACTCGAAGTGATTCTTCATCTTTGAAAAGTGATTTTAATTCTTCGATTTCACTTTGAAAGTTCTTTAGATCTACTTGGCTGTCATACCAAAAAGAGGGTGAAACAACGCCAGGAAGCAACTTATTCACTTCGTGGTACCCAATTACTTTTTTAACACCTTTGCTTAATAAGAATTCCGCAATTAATCTTGGCGATACATCTCGATTAAAAAACCCGAGTACGATTTGCTCGTGAACAGAGCTTACTTCGTGGGGCGCTATGCAAGGTATAGAATTCACAACTTTAAGCTGTTGGGCCCTTTGATCAATAAAACAGGTCACCTCAACGCCGGCCGACTGAAGATTTTTAGCTAGCTTTTGACCAGAATTACCACACCCATAGATCGCGATTTGTTTTGTCATTTTTTACTAACTTCCATAGGCTCAATGATCATGTTGCTTAAAAATTCTGAGCGATCCAAAAATGGAAACATGTCCTCAAGTGGTGCAGAAACCATTTTACCATCGTCCATTTTTTTGGAACTTAGCTTAGGTTCGAAGGGTTGGATCTCATCAACGACGACTTCTAAAAGCGCGGCTTGCGGACAAGCAAAAAACTGCTCAAGGACTGAGTTTACATTTTCAATTTGATCCACTTTAAAAGATCGAATTCCAAAAGCATTTCCAAGCGCAACAAAGTCTGGCATCAAAATACCTGATTTGGAGCTCTCACCATAGGGACGACCAAAAAAACCAACCTGTGTCGAGCGAATTGAAAGATAACCATTATTGTTAACGACGATTATTTTAAGTGGCAGATTCATTTGTACAACAGTTTGTATTTCTTGAAGATTCATCATAATGCTGCCATCACCAGCTATACACAAAGTGTTTCTGGATGGGTCAGCCAGTGCTGCGCCAATTGCCGCAGGTAAATCATAACCCATTGAAGCTGAGCCTGCGTTTGTGAACATCCGCATGCCCTGTTTCAGCTGAATCGTGGGAAAGCTCATCACACAAGCTGTTGCATTACCTGCAATCACATTCCATTGCCCACTTAAATGTTCAGATAAGATTTCAAAAAAATAGTAAGGGTTAATCATTCCTTTTTTAACTCTATGCTTTTCTTGAACTACGGGGCTGTATTTTTTCTTGCGATCCTTAGCCCACAACAACCAATCTTTATGTTCCTGAGTAACTGTATGGCCTTTTAAGTTTTCAATTAGAGTGTTAAGAAAAACATTAAGATCTGTCTGGATTTTCAAATTTGAGTTCATTGTGGGCTTATCGAGCTCACCTGAATCAATATCGACATGCACCTTATAAGCCTGACGGGCAAAGTTTTCCCAATTGTAACTGACCTGTCGAATTTGTAATCGCGATCCGAGAATGAGAAGAAAGTCTGAATTCTGAACAACAAAGTTCCCAGCGCGGTCACCAATGGTACCTTGGATACCGCAAAAATATTCGTAATCAGATGGCAAGAAATCCATCATCCAAGCAGCACAAATCGGTATTTTAAGAATTTCAGCAACTTTAAATAACTCATCTATGGAGTTTGAAAGACGAATACCATTACCAACTAGAATGACTGGGCGCTTTGAGGATTTGAGTTTTTCAATTACCAAATTTAGGTCCGAGCTTGAGTGGACAGGCAGATTTATTTCAGGAGAGTATTCACGCAATTGATCAACATCAACTAGTGAGCCTTGAACGTCGACAGGAATATCAATCCATGCGGGGCCATAGCGACCTGAGGTTGCGAGATGAATGGCTTTTTGGAGTTCATATTTAACGTCTTCTGGCTTATCTAAAGAAACTATATTTTTAGTAATGGGCCTTGCCACACTCACAATATCGACTTCTTGATCCCCCAATTGTCGTAAATTTAAATGGGCAACTGATTGTTTTTTTGTTTCACGCTTCACTTGCCCTGAAAGAATAAGCATCGGAATCGAATCTGTGTAAGCGCCAAAAACCCCATTTAGTGCGTTTAGCCCGCCAGGACCAGTGGTCACATTTATAACTGCTAGTTTATTTGTCACACGCGCATAGCCCTCGGCGCCCATGGCACAGGCCTGTTCGTGGTGATTAAAAACGGGCTTGATTCTGGCTTCCCTGGCGAAAGCATCATTGAGATGCATGGCGCCGCCACCCGTGACTAGGAAAACATGTTTGATCCCGTAGTCAGCAAGGTATTGGGCAATAAAGTCTGCAACGCGAACTTTATGATCTGCCATATTTATTAATGACGAGAAGCCGTTGCAATATTAGCCACAGCTTGATCGCCGTGAGTAAAATCTTTACCTGGTTCTGCCAATGGGTCTAAGCCACGGTTCATGATTGTTTTCTTCAAATCATCATTATTTGCATAGGGACTATCGATATCATCGATATTAATCGGCTTATCTATTGTGATGTCTTTTAGCAGCACTTCCCCGCTCATGAGTTCACGACATGAAATCTGACCTTGAAGTAAGGGGACGGCCAAATAAACGTCTTTATCAGTGATCGCATAGCCCTTAGGTAAATTTCGCTTTGCGTAGACCCCGCGAACAAGCTTATCAAGATACTTCACTTCTTTTTCGAGTGGATTCTTTTTGGCTGTTCCAGGTGCTCCACACATTTCTTTGGCCTTTTTGAAAGCTTTAAACCAAACGTCAATCTGTTCAGGTAAGCTGTTGTAGGCCGGTACTTTCATTGTTCCATCGTCGATATCAATATGACGCTCAAAAGTTCGCGCACCTTTGGCATAGGCCATCATCACTGACCATTCCCAATTATGGTACTCATGGGTAGAAAAACCGATTGTAAGATCAGGATAACGATCTCTTAAAAAATCGATTTGGTTGAGTTCTAACTCACTGTCTTCAGATGGATAAGCCGAAACGCAATGGTTAATTGCGAGTGGTATATTTCTGTTAGCAAAGAAAGTGACCAAGTCGTCCATATCCTTAAGCGTAGAACCCCCAGTTGATGCAATAACTGGTTTTTTTGATTTCGCAATTCTTTCAATTAAGGGCCAATCATTGATATCTGAGGAAGCAATTTTGATAATCTCGATACCCAGCTCATCAGCCAGATCAACAGACTTCTCATCAAAAGGCGTGGTCATGGCAATGCAGCCACCTTCTTTGATCGCTTTCACGAAGCCCGCGTACTGTTCTTTTTTTAGCTGAGTTTCTACAGTCTTTTTGATGTATCTTAGATCAGTTCTGTGTCGGTAGTCTTTGTGAATAAAAGAATCCACATCACGAAATTGAAGCTTTATGGCCGCGCGAACATTGTTAAACCTAACAATGCGTGAGTAATCGGTGATCATTTTAATACCACGCTCAAAACGACCCCAATGATTATTGGCGAGTTCAAGCACAAATAAATCTTCAAAAACATTACGGTTCATCGATTAATACCCCTATGCCACAAAATTGTTCTAGTTATTGATTCTTTCAAATTCACTCGAATTGTAAGGCCAAGTGCACTCCTGGACTTCTGAATACTTGGTACATAGGCCTGGCGTCTAGCATTATTTGAGCTTAAGCCCAGAATCTTGACTCCCTTTTTTTCAGAGTCAATTGCCCTAGCAAATTCAGCCAATTGCACTTCTTCATCTGAACCCACGTTATAAGCTTCCCCAGACTGACCCCTAACCAAAATTGTGATTAGCCATTCGATTAGATCTGTTGGGTACATGTAGCTTCTATAGGGTTTTCCATCACCATTTAGAGTAATTACTTGGTCGTTTAAGTAATCATTTATAAAATTGCCAGCCGCAAAGTGCTGATCAAGGGGTAAATAGGGTCCTAAAAAGGCGTAACATCTTGCAATTTTTAAGTCGATCACTTTGCGCTTGTGAGCAAATTGACAATAAATTTCTGCCATTCTTTTAGCTTCAGCATATGCATTTGCTGTGTTTGTTATATCTGGCCCGAGATGACTTTGCTCGGGCATATGCAAAATCTCTGAAGGCTGTGAACCATAAACAGCGCCAGAACTCACAAACAAAAACTTGGGGACCTGAGACCGCCTAGCAAGTGATAAAACCCTCTTTGTGCCTTCGATAATGGTATCAGCCATTTCATTGGGATCTGCCTCATTCAGAGTTGCACTCGCTGCAGTTGCGGCATGTATGAAATAATCAAAAGACTCGTTATTGAATTGAAATGTTCTAACATCACCTTCGACGATATGTATGAACTTTTTACTCAACCACAATTGCTCTTTGATTGATTTCTGTGCGTTTCGCATGAGCACAATCAATTGAAGATTCAAACTCAGTTGCTCGTTAGCGCGAATAAAGACCTGCACTAGCCATTTTCCAAAAAAACCAGTTCCACCAGTAATGTAGATCTTTTTAAGTCGAAAATTTTCCCAAAGAGGTGCGAGATTAGTCACCACTTCATCGAGATCTTTAGTGTCAACTTCTTTAATTGGAAGGGAGTTTGTCATGCGCCCAAGAAATTTTGAATTTGTTGATTTGTTAGTTTTTTGCTTTCTGAGGGCTCATGAAGATAAATACTATACCATTTAGCTGTCAGCTCCAGGGCGGTCTCGATGTTGAGTTTTGGAGCCCACTTCAAACGAGTTTTAGCCTTGCTGCAATCTAGCTTTAGAAAAGTGGCTTCATGGGGTTGATTTTGACTGCCCACATTTTTAATGCCTTTATGCTCAGGCAGAAGCTTGTGCAGCGTTTTTACGACGTAGTCGACACTGCGACAATCACTGTCTTCAGGGCCAAAATTCCAAGCCTCAGAAAAACTAGCATCGTTATGAAGCCTTTCAGCCAATTGTAAATAGCCCGACAGTGGTTCCATGACATGTTGCCAAGGTCGAACTGCCTGGGGGCTTCTGATTTCAAGCTCTACATTTTTTTCAAGGGCACGCATAAAATCAGGCACTATTCGATCATCAGCGAAATCGCCACCACCAATCACATTGCCGGCGCGGGCCGTTGCCATGTTCTTACCGCTTTTTAAGAGAAAAGACTTCCTAATGCTCGAAGATAAAATCTCGGCACAACCTTTAGAGCTTGAATAGGGATCATGGCCGCCCAGTGAATCATTTTCACGATAGCCCCATTCCCACTCTTTGTTATCATAACACTTATCCGTCGTAATATTCACTATTGAGGACAAAGACTCACATTGATGGGCTCCCATCAATACAGATAAAGTACCCATTACATTGGTATTGTAAGTCGTAAATGGGTCTTTGTAGGAAAGTCGAACTAGGGGTTGGGCAGCCAAGTGAAAAAGCACTTCTGGCTTGAAGTCATTTAATTCTTTTTTGATTTTTTCATGATCACAAATATCGCCACGGATATCTTTTTGAAGACAGGATTTCACATCACAAATTTCAAAAAGCGACGGTTTTGTCGGAATATCAATTGAATAGCCGGCAACTTGTGCACCCAATTGTTTCAACATTAAAACAAGCCAACTGCCCTTAAAGCCCGTGTGACCTGTTACGAAAACTTTTTTATTCTGCCAAAAGTTCTTATTTAAGACCATATTTTCCACGGAGCTTTACCATTTGACCAAAGTTCTTCGAGTAAATTTTTATCTCTTAGAGTATCCATAGGTTGCCAAAAGCCATCATGGCAAAAAGCTGACAATTGACCTGTGGTTGATAATTTTTCGAGGGGCTCCCTTTCCCAAATCGTTTCATCGCCTTTAATAAAATCAAAGATTTTTGGAGAGAGAACAAAAAAGCCTCCATTGATCCAATTGCCATCACCTTGCGGTTTTTCAAGAAAGCTTTTGATGCGACCCTCTTCAACGCTCAAGGCACCAAAGCGTCCCGGTGGCTTTGTGGCCGTTAATGTGGCTAATCGCTTTTGTGATTTGTGGAAGGCAAGCAGCTCTTTAATATTCACATTTGCAACGCCATCACCGTAGGTCATACAAAAATCTTCTGAGCCGACATAGTCTTTTATTCTTTTTATTCGCCCACCAGTCATTGTATGCTCACCTGTATCAACTAAGGTAACCTTCCAGGCTTCAGCTTTATTTTGATGCACAGTCATTTCATTTTTAGACATGTCAAAGTTCACATCACTGTTGTGAAGAAAATAATTAGCAAAGTACTCTTTGATGACATAGCCCTTGTATCCACAACAAATAACAAAATCATTTAACCCGAATGAAGAGTAGATTTTCATGATGTGCCAAATGATTGGTTTGCCACCGATTTCAATCATCGGTTTTGGCTTTAAGTGGCTTTCTTCGCTAATGCGACTTCCTATTCCACCTGCCAAGATTACGACCTTCACAAGAGCCCCCATTCAAAATTAAAAATCTTTTGTGCATGGATTTTATTATTGTTTATGGCGCTTAGGGAAGTTAAAAGTGTCTGAAATCGGACTTGAATCCTGAGGAGCAAAATGAACTTTCCCGAAACTCGCGAAGAACTAATTGCGCTGACTAAAGAGTTCTATCAAAGAAATCAAAAACCACAAAATTTTGTTCCTGGAGAAACTTACATCCCGGTAACTGCGAAAAAAGTGGATGCCGATGACTTTGGAAGCCTTATTGACGCATCGCTTGACATGTGGCTCACTGCCGGACGATTTTCAAAACAATTCGAAGCAGAATTTAGCTCTTGGTTTGGCAAGCAGCCCAAGGCCCTTTTGGTTAATAGCGGCTCCAGTGCCAATCTGCTAGCGGTGAGCGCTCTGGGCTCGCCAGAACTTCATAAGTTTGGACTTAAACCGCTTCAAGCTGGTGACGAAGTTATCACCCTGGCGGCCGGGTTCCCGACAACTGTTGCGCCTGTTGTGCAAAATGGCTGGAAACCTGTTTTCATAGATATTGACCTCGAAACTCTAAATGCTCTTCCTGAGGCCATTAAGGCGGCTCGAACAGAAAAAACTCGAGCGGTTGTACTGGCCCATACACTGGGAAATCCATTCCGAGCTGATATTGTTGCTGATTGGTGTGTTCAGGAAAATCTATACCTCGTTGAGGACTGCTGCGACGCGCTGGGTGCGTCTGTTAACAATAAACTCGTTGGTAGCTTTGGCCAATTTGCAACAGCCAGTTTTTATCCAGCTCACCACATCACTATGGGCGAAGGAGGCGCTGTCATGGCTTCTGATTCTCGCTTCCGAAGAGTGGCAGAAAGTCTCCGCGATTGGGGTCGTGATTGTTGGTGCGACCCAGGCAAAGACAATTCATGTAAAAAACGCTTCGGATGGAAGTTAGGCGACCTACCTGAAGGTTACGACCATAAATACACCTACTCTCATCTTGGCTACAATCTCAAGGTCACTGACATGCAGGCTGCACTTGGGGTTTCTCAATTAAAAAAAGCCGCTGGCTTCATTGAAGAAAGACGTCGAAATTGGAATTATCTTTACACAAATATTAAGAACTCTGCCCTTTTGTCTGAGTACTTTATGCCTGTTGAACCCACACCAGAAACTAAACCCAGTTGGTTTGGATTCCCCATGATTTGCCGTGAAGACATTTCGAGAGAAAAGGTCGTTTCTTTTCTTGAGGATCATAAAGTAGGTACACGCCTTTTGTTTGCCGGCAACCTGACTAAACAGCCCGCATTCAAAGGCGTTAACTATCGAATCCATGGCGAGCTCAAAAACACGGACAAGGTGATGAACAAACTGTTTTGGATTGGCGTACATCCAGCACTTGATCAACAGCGAATGGACTACATGATTGAACAGCTTGAAGCCTTTGTGAAACAGCACTAGAATATATGTCACCAAGGCTTACGGTTGTCGTTGCCTCGCATAATAGACCTGAATTTATCGAGCAGACAATCGCCTCAATTTTAGAGCAAGATTACTCTGACTTCAGAGTTGTTATTGCAGAAAATTCAACTGATGATCGAGTCGCTAATCTCTTGGCTGTTCTCTTTCCCCAAGTGACCGTCAGAAGACGTCAGCCACCCCTTTCTTCAGCTGAAAATTACTATAAAATACTCAGCGAGCTAGATTCTGAATACACAATGCTTTTTCATGACGATGACTACCTATCAAGAACTGATGCACTTTCTGAAATGATGGAATTATTTTCTGACAAAGATATTGTTGCTGTTGCTGGTAATGCGTTTCATTTATATGAAAGATCGCCCACAAATAAACTGTTTTTTAATGATTCAAAAAACCTACATTTTAAGTCTCCCAAAGAACTATTTGAAAGATACCTAAGGGGTACAATTGCACCATTTCCAAGCTACATTTACAAAACTTCTGTTCTCCTGAAAAACCTTTCCGACTACCCTAGGTTTAAAAAGTACAATGATATTTACTCAATAACATCACTGGCGCATTTCGGGCATGTAGCATGGGTTTCTGAGCCAGTTATGTATTATCGAATCCACACTCGAAACGACAACTCAACCGTTGATATTGAAGCCTTTAAAGAAATCATTAAATATGGCGAAGCTCTAGGGATAAGTCAGAGAAATTTATCACTCTACGTTTTTCCAATTTTTTTCCTAGGTTTTCTTAAAAAAAGGGATCTCAATCATTTGATAAGAGCTATCATCACTTTTTTGAAAAATCCGTTCTATATCACCTATTACTTAGGCCGAAGGCTGATTGTTCGCTACGGTACTTTTATTACAAAAAAATTAAAAATCGTGACCGGTTCATTAAAAAAATAAATTTTTGGCAAGAGTGACGTTTTTAATTTGTGCTGGTGAGATAACTAAGTCCCACCCATACGTAAAACTATTTTAACGGTTCTTAAAATAATTAATAAATCCAGCCATAAAGTATGGTGCTTGATATAGTAGATTTCGTACTGAAGCTTTTCTTTTGCATCTTCAATGCTGGCCCCGTAGGGGTAACAAACCTGTGCCCATCCCGTCAGCCCAGGTCGGACCATGTGTCGCATTTGGTAAAAGGGAATTTGTTTCTCGAGTTCCACAATAAACTCAGGCCTTTCGGGGCGTGGTCCTATAAAGCTCATTTGACCTCGAAGCACATTCAAAAGCTGGGGAAGCTCATCAATTCTGGTTTTTCTCAAAAATTTTCCGACACGTGTGATTCTTGAATCATTTTTTTGTGCCCACTGAGCCCCGTTTTTTTCTGCATCTGAGCGCATTGATCTTAGCTTAGATATTCTAAACTTTTGGCCGCCCCTTCCTGTTCTGATTTGGTGATAAAAAACAGGTCCTTGGCTTTCAAGTTTGATAGCTAGGGCTGCAATTAAAATGACGGGCCATAAAAAAACAATCAGAACAATAGATAACACCACATCAAACAGTCGCTTGATGCGTGATCGCAACTGATCGGCGACAATGGAAAAACCGTCCGATTGAAGGAACCAACGCAGTTCCAAGTGATAGACTGGTATATTAGCCCAAGTGATTTCATAGAATTCACTCAGTTCAAGAATTCTTAAACCAATCAGTTTAAGTTCAAATAGTTGTTTCTGAATTTCGTTTGGAAATTCATCAGTATCAATCCCAATGACCAAAGTCATGCCAGGTCTTTTAAGTTTATCAATGACTTCGAAATTTATTTCAGTTTGGACTTCATGTTGGATATGCAGTTTTCTTTTATTAAGATCACTTTGTAATTTTTCATGATCTTTTTCAGAAACTAAAAATAGAATCATCGACTTTGAGCGAACCACTTGAAATCGCTTCCAGAAGAAATATCGCAAAAAATTCGAAATTAAAGAAAATAAAAAGAAGCTGCCGAGTAAAACTCCACGTCCGTAAAGCCCAGAACGATCTTTGTAAAATAAGAAGTTGATTAGTGTGAATAAAATTACAGATAAAATTGAGCTGACGATTAAGCCAACAAATATGGATTTAAACCTTACAGAATCAATATCGTAGGTGCCCAATAAGTAGTTAAGAACAAGGGGCGTGAAAATTTGAAGCCAATAGGAAGGGGACAAAAAAAGAACGGACCAATCATCACCTGTGCGCCATGTGAATACAGTCGCAATAAGAATTGCGATTAATATAAAATCTAAAGTTAATATCCCAAATTTAAACTTGGGGGTCAGCGAAAGTCCACTTTTACTCATCTTAAGTATTTATTAGCAGAATTTCAGCTTCACTTGTACTCCAAAATCCTGCCTAAAAACCCTTACTTTCAACACTTGACCCCATTTGCGGGTAGCCCTAGATTGGCCCTATATGATGACGTATATCGTTTTACCCGCCTATAATGAAGAACAAGCCTTACCTCCACTCCTAACGAACATTGCAAAAACTTTTGAAGAAGAGCGTAAACAATTTAAAATAATCGTTGTGAACGACGGCAGTCGAGACAACACGCTAAAAGTTGCCAATGAATTGTCATTAAAGCTTCCCGTCATTGTTGTCGACAACGGGGTCAATCGTGGTTTGGCAGAAACGCTTAAAAATGGCCTCATACACGCACTCAAATTGGCAAATTCAGATGATGTTATTATAACTATGGATGCGGATAATACTCACCCGGCAGGCTTGGCTTTACGGATGCTTCGATTAATTCGTGAAGGTAACGATGTTGTTATCGCAAGCCGATACCGCGAAGGAAGTCTTGTTAGAGGACTTAGTTTTTATAGAAAATTTTTATCTTATGGAGCTGCCATCCTTTTCAAAATACTTTTTCCAATACAAGGTGTGCGGGATTATACCTGCGGGTACAGAGCCTACCGAGCCGATATACTTTTAAAACTCTACAAAAATAAGGGTGACAACTTTATCTCGGCCAAGGGCTTTTCATGCATGGTGGATCTTCTACTCAGCCTTAGGCAGCTTGATCTGGTCTTTAATGAAGTACCCATGATTCTGAGATACGATCAAAAGCCAGGTGCCAGTAAAATGAATGTCACCAAAACTATTTTTGAAACTTTAAACCTTATTTTAAAAAGACGGTTTATGGGTCAAGCTGATTCAAAGAATTTTCAATCAGGCTCCTAGACGATGAAAAAAATTGCTGTTGTCTACGGAACTCGTCCAGAAGCCATCAAACTTGTTCCCCTGCTGTTAAAAAAGGATCAATTGCTATCTGATGGAATTAGATTGATTTCAGTTTTCACCGGCCAACATCGTCAAATGGTAGATACCATTCATGAAAGATTTAGGATCAAGCCTGACTATGATTTAAATCTGATGAAAGAAAAGCAATCTTTAACAAGCATCGTTTCTGCTTGTTTGGCTGGGCTTGATCAAATTCATCATAGCGTTAATGGTATTGATGGAACCATTGTTCAAGGTGACACAACAACTTGTATGGCCGCAGGGCTTTTTTCATTTTACAATAAAGTGCCTGTTTTTCACGTTGAGGCTGGCCTCAGAAGTCATAACATTCATTCTCCCTACCCAGAAGAATTTAATAGAAAAGTGCTGGGTCTATTTGCCGACATTCACTTTGCCCCGACACAGGAATCAGCACAAAATTTATTAAAAGAGGGGATTTCTGCAGAAAAGGTAATCACGACAGGAAACACTTCAATTGATACTCTGTTATTATCCCAGAGCTCTGGTTTTCAAAAATCAACTGATCTTCCCCAAGAGGTGAGCCAATTCATTGAAGATCAAAAGACAAAGACGATTTTAGTGACAATGCACAGAAGAGAAAGCTTTGGTGCCCCCATGAAAAATGTCTTTAATGCTATTCTCGATTGTCTTAATTCACGTCAGGATATTAAGTTTTTGTTTTTTGCACACTTGAATCCATCTGTTCAGGAAGCTATTCATGAAGTCTTTCAAGAAAAATACCCTCGGTTGCTTATTTTTCCACCTCAAGATTATTTCGGTTTTATAAAATGTTTAAAAAGTTGCTATTTTATTTTAACTGATTCGGGTGGCCTTCAAGAAGAAGGTCCTGCATTAGGAAAACCTGTCCTTGTGGCACGAGAAAATACAGAGCGGCCCGAAGCTGTAAATGCAGGCAGTTCTCTGCTTGTGGGAACAAATCAAAGTAAGATCATTCAGTCTGTGAATCTTTTGATGGATAACACTTCCATTTATAACAAAATGGCGACTGCAAAAAATCCATTTGGCGACGGTACCGCAACAGTCCAGATTTTAGAAGCAGTCAAAAAATTTTACTTTTCTAATAAACAATAGCCTGCCCTTTTTTCCGCGGCCAAATAAAATACCCTTACATTTTTTGGACAGCTTTTACCCTCATCAAAAGTTTCTGGGGGCCATGAGTGCCCCATGGCTTTCATGCGGTAAAAGGGCTCAGGTATCCACCCGTTCTGATAAACGACGATTTTTTCAAAATCTTTGATTTCATAATCTAATTTAATCTGATCGAAGTGAGCTTGCTCATGGATAGCTCTTTTAGGATCAAATTGATGTACATTGGATGACAAGCCAATAAGACTCCAAAGAAAAATGAAAAGAGTGGCCCATTTTTTAGGGAACTCATTCCAATGTGAAATCATATAGAAAATAATTATTAAGCTAACTGCATTGAGATAATAGCCATGGTTGATAACTGCATATGTTGTCGCACCCCAAATAAGAATTATGCCACCAGTTATATTCACAGTGTCAGATACTGTGATTTTCTTTTTAAACATTAAGTATGCCAAGGGAATTAGGCCTACATAATTCAAAACATCTCGAAAAATACGCGAAAAAGTAGCACCTACAATTGTTTGCCACTGATTGATAAAATCAATAATTTTGAAATTGATCGCAAAGTAGGTCACTTCAGAGTTTTTGGACCAATACTTAAACCAGAATATATAACCCAAAATGGATAAGACCAAATAGGGAGCCACCTTTTTCATGGAATTTTTAAAAGTCCCCCAGTCAAAGGGAATAATGATGGCAAGCAAAGGGATCATGTAAGGTCTTGTTAAAAAACCCATGGTAAAGAAAATAATTGATAAGGGTTTGTATACAAAATTATCTAAGTAAGCTGATTGAGATTTTTTTTCGTAAAAAAAGGCAGAAACTCCAATTAGTAAAAAACTGGCCACATCTGGAAGAATGATAAAATAGTGCGTTAGCGTCTGCGATGAAAATAGTGCCAAACTCAAATAAATGGGCCAGCCTGGCCACTTGATCTGAAGACGGGACTGAAAAAACAGCCCCCAAATGTAAAGTCCTAAAAAAAATAAAATGAATGACGTCAATCTGGCCGCATTGTCTGACCAATCTCTGGAGATGTGACAAGGAAGCGATAGCATCCAAGAGTAGATCGGGAACTCCCCGATGGCCACTCCACCTGTATCGCCACGAAATAGGGTCTTAGGGTATAAAAAACTAGCGCCATCTTCTTTACAATAGCTATAGGCAGTAAAAAGTGTGTCACCTTGTCTTATTTTGTGCGAACCCAGCAAGCTGCCGTTCCAGCTGTAACCAATCAAAATAAATAGCAAAATTAAAGTGATAAAAAAATAAGCTCTAACCATCTGCTTGAGTATGAATTAAAGCTTGGCTCAAGATCATCAAAGATTTAAAATTAATTTTGTGCACTTTGTCTTTTCTTTCTTTTTTTTGAGCCTACTTAGCGTCCAGTCTTTAATGGATCTGACTTGGTCTATTGGGATTCTTGTTGGTTTTTACCTAATCATCAAAAATAGAAATAATTTAAAAAATAGTCCTCATTTTAAAGACGCTATTAGCCACCCTGGAGTTTGGCTTTCTCTGTTATTTTGGTTTGTAACGATTGTTTCAAGATTGGCTAATCAAAAACAATTGGATTGGTCACTTCTTCTTGAAAATCGTTGGGGTCTGGAAATTTGTCTTTTTGCTTTGGTGCTTATGAATATCAAAAACTGGGCCCCTACTTTAAAGCAAATAGCGATTGGCACCAGCATTCTGCAAATTTTTGGATTTTTGTGGTTTTATTTTTTTCGAGATGCTCCAATGCCCCTTACCGAAAGATTTGGTGGATTGCATGGTAACCCCATGTTCTGGGGTCAAATATCGGGATTCGTTGCTGTATTTAGTTTAGCCAATTGTTTTTTGGCTAGCACTCAGAGCTTACGGCTTTTATTTACTTTATCTTTTTTAATTAATTTTATTTCACTTGTTATGACGGGGACCCGTGGGGCCTGGTTGGCCACTTTTATTTCCATTCCCATCATTTTCTTTTTTACGCACAGAAAATATTTTTTTCAGCTTCTCGCAGGCTTTGGTCTGACAGTTCTACTGGTTATTTTATTCGTCCCCCCCGTAAATGAGCGGGTTTTGTTCACTCTTAAGGGCTTACAAGGAACTCAACAAACCTATGACTCTGAAAGAGTTGCTCTTTGGAAGGCCAACTGGGAGATGTTTAAAGATCATCCAATTTTGGGTGTTGGTTTTGGTGCCAACAAAGAAAATTTAAGAAGCTACTATGACAAATTGGGATACCCCAAATCACAATTTGAAAGTCATGCCCACAACCAATACCTTCAAATCCTTGCTGGAACAGGACTTGTTGGTTTTTTCTTCTATTTTTCAACTTTTATTTATTTCATTTTAGCTTCTCTAAAACTGATCAAAAGTCATTTAGACATTTATAAGCAAGTGGGAGTTATCGGGATTTCAACAATAAGTTACTTTATGATCGCAAGCCTGACTGAAGCTAACTTTAATATTTCAAAGACTCGCTACTCAATTTTGCTCATTTTTACTTTGGTTTTGGCTTTTTCTATTCGTCATAAAAAAGAGGCCACGCAATGACAATTCTTGTAACGGGTGCCGCTGGTTATATTGGATCCCATACTTGCTCTGCGCTTTTAAAGCAGGGGTATCAGGTTGTTGCTTTAGACAATTTATGCTCAGGATTTAAAGAAGCTGTTCCTCAGGGGTGCGACTTTCAATTTGCAGATATTCGTGACACTGAACATCTTAAGTTTATCTTAACCAAAAAGCCTGTGGACGGCATTATTCATTTTGCAGCGAAAACAGTTGTTGGTGACTCGATAAAAAATCCAACCGAGTATTATGATATCAACTTTAATGGAACTCTTTCGCTGGCTAAAGTTGCTGAGTCTCTTAAAATTCAACACTTTGTTTTTTCATCAACTGCTGCTGTCTATTCTGGTGAAAAATCAGGCTTTGTAAGTGAAAAATCGTCTACAAATCCACTCACACCTTACGGGCAAAGCAAATTAATGAGTGAACAGCTTTTACTTGATTGTCATAAGGCTTTTAACTTGAGGATCAGTCTTTTACGCTATTTTAATGTGGCAGGTGGATCCCCTGGATTTGATAATGGTCAACGGACTGTGAACGCCACACATCTGGTCAAGATTTGTGCTGAAGCCGCTGCCGGAAAGCGCACCTCTGTTGAAGTTTACGGTACTGATTATGAAACCCATGATGGCACGGGGGTGCGTGATTACATTCATGTCTGCGATTTAGCTGATCTCCACATTTTAGCTTTAAAAGAAATTAAAGTTTCACAAGTCCCACTTCTGCTTAATTGCGGCTATGGTAAGGGTCACAGTGTTTTTGATGTTATTAAGGCCATGGAAAAAGTGAGTGGAAAAAAAATTAAAATAAAGAATTCTCCACGTCGAAAGGGAGATCTTGAATGTGTTGTCGCTGACACAGCAAAGCTGCAATCCACATTTAACTGGTCACCCCAATACAACAATTTAGAATTGATCTGTAAAACTGCTTTTGAGTGGGAAAAAAAACTACCTTAGTAAAATATGCTTGATGTGCTCTATCGCCGATTAGGCCTGCTTTGCATGGATTATTCTTATTCGAGCATCACGAGTAAATGATAGTCTAGTATCAAATACTCGCGAGTAAATGATAGTTTACACATACAAAACTTGTCTTTGTATATACATGTATATACATTTTTTATAGGGTATCAAAATCAAAGCTAATCGTCCCCAGGATAAAAATGATATTCAAAACATGAAGGCGAAATTGAATGAAAAAAAGAGCAGTCCCAAATAAAAATAGAGCTTTACCTAAGTCATTCTCTGAAGAAATTTCTCCTTTGGAAGCTGTTGAATTTTTAGAATCATTTAGGATTATGCTTTCAGAAAAAGATGAGCCCACCCAGCCCATTAGCATTAGGATTCCAGGTAATATTTTAAGAGTACTTAAAACCAGAGCTAAACTTGATGGAAAAAAATATCAGTCTTTAATCGTTACTTATATTCGTGAAGGCCTCAAAAGAAAATCCGATTAGTAATCATTAAATTTATCCCCCAAAAAAACCCCGACCAAATTCGTGTCTAACACGAAAATGGTCTTGACCAAATTCGTGTGTAGCGCGAAAATGGTCGGATGAAGAGTCGTTATCTTTCGCAAGCGTTAAAAAAGCTTTCATTGGACCGTCACAAAATTGCCTTTATTTCAGGTCCACGACAAGTCGGTAAAACAACTCTGTCCAAGTCATTTAAATCGAGCTTTGATGTGTTTATCTATAAAAATTGGGATGAATCTGATTTTCGAAAGCTTTGGGTAAAATCTCCTAATCAAATTAAAAATGAATTTGATCTCGCAAAATTTAATCAGACTCGACTTTTAGTCTTAGATGAAATCCATAAGTCAAAATCCTGGAAACAAAAGCTCAAGGGAATTTATGACGAACTGAGCGATCAAATTCAAATTCTGGTCACAGGCAGTGCTCGGCTCAACGTATTTAAAAAAGGAAGCGATTCCCTTATGGGTCGCTACCTACATTTTCGTTTGCATCCGTTTTCTTTAGGTGAATTGTCCGAAACAAGCCCTTTGCTTCCTGAGGATTGGAAAAAAAGTTTATTTAAAAAGCCTCAACAAGCCTCAAATAAGTCAAATTTAGAAATACTTAAGCGATTAATGAATTTCAGTGGCTTTCCCGAGCCCTACTTTGCTAACTCTGATAATATACTTCGGATATGGCGCAGGGGACGCACAGAGAAAATTATTCGTGAGGATTTGCGTGATCTTAGTCGGCTCCCTGAACTCAGCCAAGTTGAAATGCTGACAAGCTTACTTCCTTCAAAGGTGGGAAGCCCCTTAAGTGTTCAAAGTTTAAGAGAGGACCTCGAGGTTTCCCATGACACTGTAAAAAGGTGGCTCCAATACCTAAAAGAACTTTATTATTTTTTTGAAGTCAAACCTTGGACCAAGTCAGTCACTCGAACATTAAAAAAAGAAGGCAAAATCTACCTATATGATTGGACCGAGCTGTCTGAAGAAGGAATCAAATTTGAAAATTTAGTGGCCTGTCACCTTATGAAAGCCTGTCATTTTTGGACTGACACAGGCGAGGGTGATTTTGATCTATTTTATTTAAGGAATAAAGAAAAACAAGAAATTGATTTTCTGATTGTTAAAGATAAAAAACCTTGGTTGGCCCTTGAGTGCAAACTCAAAGATACATCCATTGACTCTAAAGCCGTAGGAAAATTTATAGAAAGATTGGATTGTCCTTATGTTCAAGTTGTCAAAACTGAAAACATTTGGTTTGCAAAAGATAGTAAGTTAGTTGCCAGTGCTGATTTCGTACTAGCTAAACTTCCGTAAAAATGATCTCAAAATGACACACTCTATTTCGAACAGCTTACGCAGCTTGATCTGAATATTGATTCACAAAACTAGCCCTTAAATCGGCAAGGCCTTTGCTGCTAAAATCTGAGTGAGCCATAAATCCCATGGGCCTTTGTTTATATTCATTTTCACGGTCATTTCATTGACAGGTGGCCTCCTTTTTTTGCCGCAGGCTCAAGCCAGCAAATCAGCTCGCCAGTGTTTGGCCACTGTGGTGAAAAATAGTCAAGAATCGGAAAGATTAGCGGACCAATTAACTAAGGGCTTATCGCCCACCGCTAAAATCTTTTGGGCAGAGCTTGGGCTAGAGCTTAAAAAACACCTGGATCATGACTTTCAAAGGCCTGCCAACAAAGAAATTTACCAAGAACAAATCTTGCTTAATCATCCGGCCGTGGCTTTTTATAAATCCCTCGGATTCACCAT
>JBKDFX010000167.1:0-18632 GCA_046336825.1 Bdellovibrionales bacterium
GAGATTATGAAAAGAACACAATTAAAGCCCAATCAAATTTCAGAAGTTTTAAATCCTTTGATTGAACTCAAATGGGTTCATTTTGACCTAGTCACTGAGCGATATCTTGCTAAGCCTTCATTTCTTGAATTTGTCCAATTGGGCTCAAACCAAAATTTTGAAAAAGCCTATTTGCGTGCACTCGAGCTAACAAAATCTCGCTTCAACAAATTATCTGAAAAGAATGATCAAACTTTTATGACTCAGACTTTTGCCATTAAAAAAAATCGGGTTCCCGAACTCAATCGACGCCTTAAAGAGCTCATCATAGAGTTTTGTGATTTTGCCGAAGACGGCGAAGGAGACACGATTAGCGAACTCCTTGTCAGCTTTACCCATATTTGAAATTTCATACTTGAAAAAATCAAAAGCGAATGAAACCATATTTCTGGTGCTAAATTTAATCACATTTTTTGCGTCTATTTGTTTGTCTTATAATCTAACTGCGAGGTCAGGGATGCAGAGCTTATCTTGGTTTAGAAAGTCTGATCATTCAGAAGTCACAATTACTAAATTCAAATCAATTTCAGATAATAAGATTGTTTCTTCGAAAACGATTAAAGATCAGCTCTATGTCTTTGGGTTGACTAAGCAAATCACATCTTTGCCAGTCAACGGTGATAAAATGAAGAGCTGGGGAGATGATGCTGAGTTTACAAAATTAGTTTTCTCTTCTTGTGCTAGTGAAGCAGAGACAATTGAAATCTATGAAGATAAAATCAAAACTCCTTCCACTGGGTTTTTAGCAGATAAGACTGAACAGGAAACTATACTGGTGAATGATATAGAATCCTTATTGGATCCTCAATTAGGTCGATCAGTCCCAAAAGTTAAAGACTTATCCATTACTTTCAAAGACTTTACTATTTTATTTGCGGGTTCAAAGCACAGACCTCAACCACCTGGTGGACCCACAGTGGGGCCAACCACCGTGAATTTTTATAAAGTCATCGAAAAGGAATCCGGTCGCACTCTGGACATCGAAATTTTTGAGGGCCAGACGCCACCCCAGCCCTATAAGTTCTCACTCGGTGATAAAAAATTTATTCTTTGGACTCATAAAGGACCCCTTAAAGAACATTTATGGTTGAAGTATTTTATCATCACTGAAAATTCTGACTAAGCACAATTTGAAAACAGCTTTCATTACGATCTAAGTATTTTTTTTCAAATTGAGTTCGAGCGGGACCATTGTATTTATTAATTTTTGGATAAAGTCCCCAATTTTTAAATGAAAGATCTCTTACTTCAACAGCGTATTCTTCTAAATTGGTGGCCATTTCAATTTCGGCATGAGGTTTTAGACGTTTGATAATCTCACAAAAGAAGGGTGCTTTTATCCATCTGCGATTGTTACTTTTTATTTCTGGGTTGGGGTAAAGAATCCAAATCTTAGAAAACAGGATATCTTTGTTTAAAAAAGTAAGCCAAGGGACAATATCTGCGTTGACAGCAATTAAATTAGGAAGAGTCTTTGATTGGTGAAGTTTATTAAACATAAGAAACTTATTTCGAGTTCGTTCTACGCCGATAATAAGCTTTTGAGGCTGGGATAGAGCTCTCGCGAAACTGTGGTCACCTTGTCCAGCCCCTATTTCGAGTTCGATTTCAGTATACTGATTAGCTAAATCCATAATGAATTCGTATTGGGGATTTCTTGGTGGAAAAAGTCCGACGGGATTGAAAGATCGCATGCTATTGCATTAAAACTGGAGCTGTTGGAATTGTCAAAATACTCGACGATCCACAAAAAATGTCACGACTGGTTTTTTGTGCACGAATTGTGGTACTTTGTTCTTATGAAAAATTTTGCTATTTTAATCATGCTTTTTTTAGGATCACTAGCAGCAGCAAAAGTGGTAGTTGTATCCGACATTGATGACACCATTAAAGTCTCTCATGTTTTGGATCCTGACAGTGCTGTTGGAAATGCACTTAAAGTCGGTAATGTTTTCAGAGGAATGTCCTATTTGTATTCCCTCATACAGGCTTCTCATCATCAGACTCAATTTTTTTACCTTACAAATGCGCCTCAAGTTGGATTTGATCGCATCCACGCGCGATTTTTAGAAATTCACGAATTCCCTAATGGGGACTTACTGCTCAGAAGAAACATAACTGACAATGAACACAAAATAAGAAGTTTAAGAAAAATTGTAGACGATAATTCAGGTGCTCAATTTATCTTGATTGGGGATAACGGCGAAAGGGATCCTGCGTTTTACAACCAAATTCGATTAGAAAGACCCAACGAAAATTTCACTGTATTTATAAGAGAAGTTTATTCCTCACAGCACGATGAGGAAGATGATCGTGGAATGCGCCTTTTTCCAGGGCAGATAGGCTTCGTGACACCCATAGAAATTTCCTTAGTTTTAAATCAACTCAATCTTTTGCATCCAGTTTTTGTGGATCTCCTTGAGCAGTCCTATGTACCTATTACGCTTATTGAGGCCGCTAATGAGGACGATGATGGCGAAACAGGGACTTTATCGTTCCCTAACTGGAAGGACTGTCGGGATTTTGAAATTCCACATGTTCTCAAAATGAGACAGACGGCCTTAGCTGAGGCTTTAATTCGCCGTATCGAGTCGCGTTGTTCGATACCTCCCTTCGATGACTAATCACGTCTCTGGTGGTTATTTACATTTTAAAACTAGCTGAATAGAGCTCCTTTGGCCCTCTAATTGAAAGATAAATTCTTGTGAGATTTATCTTTCTTATCTTCATATTAATAAATTTAGTCAGTGTTGGATATTCGGCTGATTCATCAGTTAAACTGTGTCGCTACTCCGTTTCTGATCTGTACTACACTGAAAATGGCTGGATCAACGTTGTCATTCCTGGTCCCAATGGATTTGAAGTTAAACAAGTGGATAATCCCCTTCGACTTCCTCAAATTATGAATGCCAGAATACTCGACCAACAAAAGGCCGTTGATGAGTTTATCAATGAAGTGGCAAATCACTATGAAGATGTGCTGGATAAGTTAAAACCAATTGCAATTAAATATCATGCTCAGTTTAATTTTAGACTTAAGGATCCTGAATCTTTACGTAACAAGATCATTGAGAGGGCTAAAAAATACCCCGAGTCTTGGGGTCGATTATTTCAAATCTCAGATTTGCATGATGTGGTGGGCACACGATTAATTGTTAAGCCAGGCAGTCCTCTGCATCGATTTGATGAATCAAAATTAATATGGGCACAGTTATTAAAGATAAAGCCAGAACAGATTCTTGAAGTAGAAATTAAGGGATCAAAAGCTGATTGCAACAGGGGCAAGTGTTATCGTGCTGTTCACTTAGCGATTGAGCTGTCCCAGGGGGCACGCTTTGAATTACAGATTCACTCAAAAGGAGTTAGCCATTGGCACGGCTGGGATCACCGAACTGTTTACAAAAATGAAAAGCTCAGTTCGGATGAAATAAAGCAATACAAAGAGTATTCTCAAGCTTGGATTAAAACGATTGGGTTACTTGAAGACATTCACATGGGTCGAGCCTCTGTGGATGAGCTCAAAAAACTGCATTCCGATTTAGATATCAACTTTGGATGGCTGAGTTGGGCTTCAATTTTGGATCAGTTTTTAGCCAATAAATTTGAAATTCCTTATGAGAGTCGTTTTCTTATTCAGCCCATCAAGAGAAAATCAGTGGAGTGGTTTCAGCCCAATAAAGAACTTATAAAAGATCTCTCACTTCTGACTTTAACGTATAATCCCTGAATAAATTGCAATTACTGTTAAGATAATAACAGGCGACAGGCCTAGAATTGATTGTTAAAACCATCATCAAATGAAAGAGCTTTTAGATCGAAAAACAATCATCCTGGAGCTGGGTTTTCCGGAATCTCAGTTTTCAAAACTACTCGAGTTTGCTCTTTCTCTATGGTCTGCTAATCAGCAGCTTAATCTTTTTAGTCGTCAAATGCCCATAACCGAGTTTGTGGACAACCACATCATTGATTGCTTACTTGGCTTATCTCAACTGCCAACAGAAGCAAAAACTTTTGCAGATCTGGGTTCCGGTGGAGGTTTGCCTGGAGTTATTTATTCCATCGCGCGCCCTGAGCAGGCTTTCCAGTTATTTGAAAAAAGCCCTCGTAAGCAGGAATTCTTAAGCTCTTGCCACAGTTTTGCTAATAATTTTGAAATTAAATCAGAGGTTTCAGTGGCTCTTGTCGGTGTTGATGTTGTGACTGCAAGGGCTTTCAAGCCCTTAGACGTTATTCTTGAAATGACTCGAGGGTTTTATCAAAGAGGTGGAAAGTACTACCTCCTCAAAGGTCGTAAAGAGAAAATTGACGAAGAGTTTTTGCTTGCGAAAAAAAAGTTCAAAGACGTGAAAATGCTCGTTGAGCCTTTGAAGTCTCCTGTTATGCAGGTCGAGAGACACATCGTAAAAATTAACTTCTAAAATTATTCCATTTTTTGACGTTGGCGAACAAAGTTATCGCAGCGTCCAGTGAAGGCATGATTAGTGGATCTCGTGCTGGGTGATTCTAAAAAATACCGACGAAATCCAGGTAAATTTCCGCGAATCATTTCTTTAATTTGATTTTCATTGGGGTTATGTGTGGTTCCCATTTCAAATAAAAGTGACCAGACCCCAAATTGCCAGTAGGCAAAATCCTCAAATGTTCCGTCTGCAGCGTAAAGCAATTCGGTTGAATTGCCGACAGTATAACCACTTTGAGCTGCAGCTGCTTTTCCAAGTCGGATATATTCTTCAGTATCTGCTGTCATCACATCACGTGTGGATAAGCCCCAAGGATAGAGAACTCCCGGCATGTAGGTATGAAGTGTGGCGGAAGTCACGATTTGTGCTTGGTCGACAAACTTGGCCAAACTCAGTGTAGATTTCAAGTTGAAAGTAGGTCCGGATTTACAGGGCCCTGTGTAGTCACGATTGGGATCAAAGCTTTGTCCACGAGAATTTCGTTCAAATCGGTTTCTTGAATTGTAGCCTGAAATATTCAGCACTGGAATAACATAAAGCGTTTGTCCCTGAAGGGGAGCTTGAGCAAATGCATTGGCTGCAGCGACAGCGACAGCTGTGGATCCGTATTCATTCCCGTGGTGAGTGGCCACTAAGAGATTGGCCTTACCGCCTCGGCCAATTTGTATTCCCACAATGGGTTGGCCAGAATCAGAAATCCCCACTTGAATGAGCCTAGAGGTGTTTGGGTTTTCAGCTTCAATTTTTTGTAAAGCCTGAACGACCTGCTCATAAGGTGATAGCCGTGCCCATTGTTGTTGCGTGCTGAGAAAAAGTCCGATGAGTAATGAAGAAATTGATTCCATGGGAAAAAAATAGCGAGCTTTTTAAGCAGTGTCGATGGGAGAATCAAATTTTCTGACTCAAAGGGGCATTTTATCTCATTTGTTTGACTCAGATCGAATCTATTGACCTAAGGGAAAATTTTTCCAAGCATAAGTGATTTATGTGGCTGAAAAAAATTAAGAGTTATTTATGGTTTCGGCGAGATCTAGATCAAATTCTTTCTAATGTTCCGCCCCTATCGACCCCTTTAAGAGAACGAACTCACTGGTTTTTTGATCTTTTAGAATGGATACGAATTCGTGGTCCTCAAAACTCAAATACAATGGATTTCAAAACTGGAGCTCCCCAAGCTCTCAGGCTTAAACATGTCTTAAATGTTTTGGACCGTCATCCTGATTGGAAATTAGCAGTCGCTCGGAATATTCACTCTGTTTTAAGTGAAACATCAGCGTTCCAATTGTTCGTCCAAACTGGTTTGGCCGTTCAAGATTCATTCTTTGCAGAGTTTTTAGATCGATTACAGAGAAAACTTTTGCCAGCACCACCCGATGAGTCTGATCTTACTTATCTTTTTCAACAAAACTTTCGTCATCAACAAGACTTGCAGTGGGTTCAGCAAATCGACACGGTGACTTTTGCACGTTTACTGGAATTAATTGATTCGGCAGCTTCAGATAAACAAAATACGAAATGGCAGTACAAAGATGAAGCCGAACGAGCTATTTTGCTTATTGCCGTGCAAGTTCAATCTCTTGGCCTAAGTCCTCAACTGCGAACTCGGTCTCGTCATCCTGATTTTCGAAAAAGTTCTTTTTACATCTTCGGTCAGTATTTAAATGATTACTTCAATAAAACAGATAATGACATAAGGTTAGTTTTAGATTCGAAATTTGAAGAAAAAATTAAGCAATGTTACCGCGATTTATCTGAAATTAAACACCAACTGACGGAATTTGGAGTCAGTGTCCAGATTGTATTTCAAATTGAAAAACTCGAGAGTTTGCTCAGAAGAATTGAAAATTTAATGTTAGTTGTTAGAGGTGGGACAGTGGATCCAGCTGTCCTCTCATCATTTCTCGAAATTTTAGTTGCAGAATCTCTGGATAAAAACAGTCTGACATCACTTTTTGGTGAAAGCTTTTCGCTCTTAGCAAGAAAAATTGTCGAACGCACCGGCGAGACTGGCGAGCACTACATCACTCGCGATAATGAACAGCAGCGAGATATGTTGAGACGCTCCATTGGTGGAGGTGTTCTGACTTCGCTGACAACCATAACAAAACTTGGAACTTCATTTATCGGGCTCAGTGCTTTTTTTAATGGGATCACCTCTAGCCTTAACTATGCGGGAAGTTTTCTTTGTATCCATTTTCTGAATTTCACCTTAGCTACAAAACAATCGTCGATGACGGCTCCCGCGCTGGCACAAAAACTTCATCATATTGAAGATCAAGAAGCTTTTGAGAAAGTGATAAGTGAAATTATCAATCTTTTGCGAACTCAGTTAACATCAGTCATTGGCAATGTTTTAGGAGTCATCCCAATAACCATGGCTCTTTGTTGGGGATTTCAAATTCTTTTTGGCCATGCCTTTTTGCCTGAGGAAAAGGCACTAAAAGTATTTCAAGATTTTTCTATATTTGGTCCGACACCTATTTACGCTGCATTCACAGGAATTCTGCTCTGGATATCCAGTCTTATTGCAGGATGGTTCGACAATTGGTTTGCTTACCATCGTTTGAGTCAGGCTCTATCTGAAAATCGAAGACTGATTTTTATTTTGGGAGCTGCCAAAGCCCGGTACATGGCGTCCTTTTTAAAACGACACATGGCAGGGATTACGGGAAGCATCTCTTTAGGGTTTCTTTTGGGATTGAGCCCAGCATGGCTTCAATTTTTTGGAATTAATTTAGATGTGCGACACGTGACTTTATCATCAGGAGCCCTAGCTGCTGCGGCCACTTCACTTCATGAAAATCCCGTTGAGTTATTTTTTTGGGTCACTTCAATTGTTGGAATATTCTCAATGGCTCTGCTTAATATATCAGTCTCTTTTGCGTTGGCTTTTTTTGTGGCCGTTCGGGCACGAAAAATTCAAGCTCCACAAAGAAGCCTGATCTATCGTGCTGTTTTGAAAAGGATTATTCAAAAGCCGTTAATTCTATTTTTTGCTGGGACAAAAGTGGAGAGCTCAACTTCGGTTGACCATTGAGGTATTGATACCAATAATAATTCCGTAATATGAAGGCCACGTACTCACGAGTTTCTCGGTAAGGAATAATATCAGAAAAAAGTTGAGGATCCTGGGTGGGATAGCGTTTAACCCAATCGTCCACTTTTCCTGGGCCTGCATTGTAAGCTGCCAAAGAATAATGAATGTTACCATCATAGCGATTGAGCAAACGTTCGAAAAAACGAACTCCCACTCTTACGTTTTGCTCTGGATCTTTAAGCTGTTGACGATTGATTTTTCCATAAATTCTGGCTGTGGCAGGCATTAATTGCATCAATCCAGTAGCTCCCACTCGGCTGCGAGCACGGGGATCAAAAGCACTTTCCTGTCGTATGAGAGATTGAATCAACCAGGGATCTACTTGTGATGAGTGAAAAGAAACACTTTCAAAGTACCAGTTGGGAAAGAGCATACTTTTGACTGATTTAGTTCTGAAGTCGGGATGATCGTTAATTAATTTTCCGAGAACTTGAAATTTCCTCACGCCCACCTGTGCCATGTGCATATAGTAGGCCCACTGAATACGATATTCGGGTTCAGCGGACTGTAAGCGGTCAATGCTAATTTTTTCAATAAGGGAGCGTGCAGTGATAATCTCACCAGCTGTTAAAGCATCACTGACCAAGTCACGAGCTTTGTTTAAACCCATATCAGTTGAGTTGTAGAGGAAAGGTGTAGAATCACGGAGTCCCTGTCCCTCGATGAAAGAATGAGAAGAGGTATGATTCATGAGAAGTCCGTGATAGGAAAAATAGGGAACTGCAAATTTCATGGATTCAAGATATTGAGCTGATTTGCCAAGACAGTTCCAGCTCCAGTAGAGAGATCTTGATTTCAAGTGATCCTCATTTGAAAGCAAAACCTTTTTTAATAGAGGAACAGCTGCATCACAGCGGTCTTCAAGTATTCTTAGCATTCCTGCACGATAGGTAGAGCCAATGGTTATTTTGCTGATATCACAGGTCGCATTTTTTTCGTACAAGTCCACACTGGACCTGAGGGCTTCCTTATCAGGGAGGTGATCTTCAATAATGGCGGCAAGAGCGTGTCGACTTTCACTGGCTTCACAGCTTGCACTTAAAAGCTGGGGAACAATTTCTTGCAATTGATTTATTTTTTTTCTTCGGAATGCCTCCAACGCAAAGCTAGATCCAAAGTTCGGCAATTGACTCCAGTGTGCATTTTTAATTGCTAAAAAGAATTCTTTAGATTTGCGATCTGAGTAGCGAACACGAGGCGTATTTTTTCTTGATGAGCTTTCGCAAAGGTGAGGATCTTCATTGCAAAGTACCATTAACTTTTCAAAACTTGAGTCCTTGTTTTTTAAAGACGTTGGAATTCTATTAGGAGTTTGCTGTATCCTAGATAGCCACTGATTTCTAAAGTCTTCAAAAGATAAGTTGGGCTTTTGAAAAACAGTCGAAGCCGTTGCTTTTTGCTCAGATTGGCAGCCAGTGATCAAAGTGAGTATTATGACAGAAGCAAGGAGTGTATTGTTGATAACGTGCATGATTGAGTTATCGTCAGGTTGTAAACTCGAATTGAATTAAAACTATTGAATTAAAACTTTCGTAAAAGTCCAGTTACAATTCCTCTGATTTGCACGTGATGGTCTGGATACCACTGCGAAGAGTGGGTGGCATTGGCAGGTCGCAATTCGACACGTTTTTCTGAGGAATGTTTAGGATGATAATAAATTCTTTTAACGGTGGATTCTTGGCCTGCTGGACCTTGGATAGAGGCCACAACCAGATCTCCATTTTTAGCAAAGTCTTGTTTTAAAACTACAATTGTGTCTCGATCGTAAATACCTTCATCGATCATAGAATCACCCGAGACTCTGAGAGCAAAAGTTTGATCCGGATTTTTCATTAAATCCATGGGCACAGAAAGAGCTTCATCGTGTTCAGCCCTTTCGATGGGTGAACCGGCTGCGACTGAGCCTAGTAAAGGAATGGGCCGAATCCCCACAGAGCCCTGGAGGAGTCCTATCTGTGGAGATTCGGTCGTCGCATTTTTATTAACTAAATCTAAAGTTTGTACTGAAAATGCGGTGGCACTTTTAAGGACTTCGAGACCTCGCTTTTGGTGAGGGGTTGATCTGAGATAGCCTTTGCGGGTGAGTTGTTTCACATAGTTTTGAACCGAGTTGTAAGAAGCAAACCCAAATTCTTGGCAAATTTCTTGGTAACTGGGAGCAGAGCCCGAGCGAAGGATTTCAACCTCTATAAAATTGAGAACCTTCTTTTCATTCGCCGTCAGAGACGTAACCCCCAGGCTTGGGGGTGAGATGTCTTTTTGTTTTTTAGGGAGGGACGACTTCTTCATAACTTACATATAATTTACAAATAGAGAGTCGTCAACACAACTGGACTAAAATGAGGTTGATTTATTCAGCGCAGGGCTTCACAGAGGTAAATCCACAGGTGAACAGCGTGTCAGGGAGGCTCGCCAATTCACGCTTGAGCAGTTGTGATGATTCGGCCTGGTGAGTTTTTGAGTGCACCGGTAAAACGGAACAATTCTGGTAAAAGAGAATCACAATTGGGTTAACGATAAAAAGAATCGCAAAACTCGAGTGACCTCTTTTGGACATTCCAGACCTCCTGATAGACCGTGTTTTTTTAGTCTACAGGACTGATGTCTACTTACTCGAATTCAAAATTTAAATTTCTCAGAATGATATAGAGAGTTTTCAAGTGTTGTGGGAGACTGAGCTGGATGAAGTCGTTTAAAATTTTACTTATCACAATTTTAACACCTCTATTTGCATTGAGCGAAAACCCAGAGGTCTGTTTGTCGCTTCTTGAGCCAATTTCAGGCGGACCCTTTCAAAAAAAATTTCTCGATAAAGTTTGCGCTAATGTGGTGACTCTCGAAGGTTGTCAAAGTGTCAATGGAACACCTATATTTCATTTTGATCGAACGGGGCATGATAAATCAAAAAAGAAGATTCTTGTGTTCAGCCTCATTCACGGAGACGAAAAGGGAGCAGGTGCTCTTGCGCGTTACTGGCTTGAGAGGCTCACTGACATTGATCCACGTAATGATTGGAGAATTGTTCCCGTTTTAAATCCGGATGGCTTTAAAGCTAACACTCGAGTCAATGCGAACGGAGTTGATCTCAATCGTAATTTTCCCACTCAGGATTGGGATCAGCTTGCAAACAAGTACTGGAAAGAAAAAACCTCCAGCAATCCACGTCGATTTCCAGGTTCCGTGGCTGGCGGAGAACCCGAAGTCAAGTGTGCCGTTAAGCATCTTGAAAGCTACAAACCTGACTTTGTAGTTTCTATTCATACACCTTTGGGTGTTTTAGATTTTGATGGTCCCAAGGTAAAACCTCCCGCATTTTCCTATTTACCTTGGCATTCTTTAGGTCACTTCACGGGTTCTCTTGGACGATTTTTATGGGCAGAGAGAAATGTTCCCACTTTAACAACCGAGCTTAAACCCGGATTGCCTAAAAGTTTTGAAACCTTTGACGATTTACAGGACGTTCTAGGAAAATTAGCAAAAGAAAAGCTACCTGCCCATCAATCTGATTTGGGATCAGCTGCCGCTTCCTCTGACCATGAATAACTAATGAATTTTGCCAGTCGTCAGAGCTGAGTTGATCTGCTGCACACGATCCGATGGGCTGATGATGCGGTCTTGGATCTCTTGAAGTTTTGTGATGAGCTTCTCTTTTGCTATTCGAATGGCACTGTAAATGTCGCGATGTAAAGCTTCTTCCTGAATTTTTGTTCCATCTTCTTTCAAGATAATGGCAATACGATACATCTGGGAGAACTCATGACGGTCCACATTCTCACCGGCAGCTTCCATTTTTTGAGCCAGTTTCATGGGATCACGGGCAATGACGGCCACCACTGTTTGTGGAGTCACGTAAGGTTCAAATTCTAGGATTTGCTGGTAGACGAAAGATCTAATTTCCGGGTTATCATCAATGGCTGACATCAGTTCGGTTTGCGTTTGAATCGACATAGCGCCTCCTTCCTGAATATGTGTACATTCTTAGTATAACAATGAGTCATATAAAGTGCTTGGCAAGAAGGTTTTTGGCTGCGAAAAGTTTTTCAAATACTTAGACTTTAGACCTAATTAAAAAACATCATTTCAATATGAGATGGATAGATTTGAAACATGTCAGATTTAAAACTTGAAAATTCATGGAAAATTAAACTCGAGCCTCAGTTTCAAATGGAATATATGAAAAAATTAAAGACCTTTCTCCAGTCTAGAAAAAAAGAGAGAGCTGTCATCTATCCCAAAGGTGAAGACTATTTTGCAGCTTTAAATGCCACTTCATTTGATAAAGTGAAAGTCGTTATTCTTGGACAAGATCCTTATCACGGTTCAGGTCAAGCGCATGGGCTCTCCTTTTCTGTTCTTCCAGGGGTCCCTTTTCCACCCTCACTACTCAACATTTTCAAGGAGCTCCAATCAGACCTAGGAATTCCCATCCCCCAATCGGGCTGCTTAAAGAAATGGGCCGAGCAGGGTGTTCTGTTACTCAATTCGGTCTTAACGGTTGAGGACGGTAAACCCGCTGCCCACCAAGGAAAAGGTTGGGAAAAGTTCACTGATACGATTGTGCAATTACTCAATGACGAGCGACAAAATCTTGTGTTTGTCCTTTGGGGGTCTTACGCTCAAAAAAAAGGAGCTCTTATCGATCGATCAAAGCATTTTGTTATTGAAAGTGTCCACCCCTCACCCCTATCTGCCTACCGGGGATTTTTAGGAAGTCGCCCCTTTTCGAAGATAAACAATTATCTCAAGTCCCAGGGCTCAGTGCCCATTGATTGGAAAATTGAATGAATACAAAGCTTCTCTTCAGTCAGCGATTGCCAAAAGTAAAAAATCAAAAATTTTCTCTTTTGATTTATGATCAAATTTTGAGTGCAAATCCTAAAATTCAAAACTGGATTGATAGGTTTCCGCAAAAATACTCTGTCAAATCAGGTGAAACTTTGAAAGATATCCAGCAATTCCCGAGACATATTGAAAATATCAGCCGTTGGTTAGGGACGACTCAACACGTGTATGTTTTGGGCGGTGGGAGTGTGGGGGATTTTGGTGGCTTTGTGGCTTCAGTGTTGCGCAGAGGAGTTCCGGTCACTCAAATTCCTTCCACATGGCTGGCCGCTCTTGACTCAGCTCATGGGGGAAAAACAGCTCTCAATGTGGGTGGATTTAAGAATCAAATTGGCACTTTTCATTTTCCCCATGAAGTTTGGATCGTTAAATCGCTACTTGAAACTCAGCCCGCAGAAAGGTTGATGGAAGCCTCTGGTGAGTTCATGAAAACGGCCCTCCTCGGAGGAGAAAATTTGATTTCAATGCTCTCAAAGTGGAAATGGTCCCAAGGTAAAATTCAATTTTCAGATTTAAAAAGTTTTATTGATGTGAAGTATTCTGTCGTCAAAAAAGACCCCCATGAATCTAAAGGACATCGATATAAATTAAACCTTGGACATACCATGGGTCATGTGTGGGAAGCCCATTTAGGAATTCCCCACGGACTGGCTGTTTTTCATGGCTTGTTATTTGATCTAGCTTGGAGTGTTCAAAAAAAACTGATGAATGCCAATAGATCGCTGACGTTAATGGATCAAAATCCATGGTCACTCATCTGGGATCGACAGTTCATGCAAAAAACAGATTTGGAGTTGTATTCCATTTCTGAATCAAAAGTTCGACACTATTTGTCCCATGATAAAAAAATGAAAAATGGCTTGATTAACCATACTTTTGTAAAGCGACCCGGTCAGATCATTATAAAACCTGTCAGCATTGATGATATACTACGCGAGTACAGAAGACAGCAGAGAGCTCTTCAGGAGCTTTATGAAAACCTTTGAATTTTCTGGTGAAATAGAGGCCTCAAAGTCTCTGATGAATCGAGCCCTCGTAGTTCAGAGTTACCGCGCTGATTTTGCAATCAACAGTGAATCTCAAAGCCGCGATGTAGTTCATTTAAAATTGGCAATGCAAAATTTAAATTCTCCACTTTTTCAAGTCGGAGAAGGTGGCACGACCTTTCGATTTCTTGTTTTGCGTAAGTCACGGGATAAAGGTGTTTGGAACTTCCATGGCACATCACGACTCATGGCCCGACCCAGTCTTGGTCTTGATAATTTGCTCTCTCAGCTGGGCGTTCATATTACTTTTCGAGATCAAGAAAATTACCAAATAACTTCCAATGGTTGGTCATTCAAAAATCCAATTAAAGTAGATCTTTCACAGTCCAGTCAGTTTGCTTCTGCTCTGCTGCTCAATTGTTGGAATCTAGATCAGGACTTGGAAATGCAACTTTCTGAGAAAAAAGTTTCTGACGGCTATTTTGAAATGACAATTCAATTTTTACAGCAATGTGGAATGGTGATTGAGCAATTTCATAATTCGGTTCTAATAAGGAAGAATCAAAGTGTTCAAATCTCAGAATGTATCATTGAGCCAGATATCAGTTCAGCTTTTGTAGTAGCTGCACTCGCAGCTGTCCGTGGTCACTGTAAAATTCACAAATTTCCCCACGTCAGTTTGCAACCTGATTTTGAATTCATCAATTTTTTCAAGAAAATGAAAATTCCTTTAGAATTAAATTCCTCAGTCTTAACCGTAGGAAGAGCAGAAAAAATAGAACCCCTTCAAGCTTCATTGAGAAACTGTCCTGATCTTTTTCCTGTTCTAAGTGTGATTCTATCTAAAGCTGATGGAGTCAGTCATCTCTATGATGCACCACAGTTGGTTCACAAAGAGTCCAATCGATTACTCAAAACCAGTGAACTGTTAAAGCTGATGAAGGTGAATCATGAAATTTATGATGATGGAATAAAAATCAGTGGGAGTAAACATCATCATGAATTTTTCGATTTCAATCCCGATCAAGATCATCGCTTGGCCTTTGCTGCTGCTGTAGCAAAATCCATGGGCTATCGATTGCGAATTTTACATCCTGAAGTGGTAGATAAAAGTTTCCCACAATTTTGGTCACTGATTTCAGGAGGACCCGGTTGAAATTAACCTTTATCGTTGGTCATCGAGGAGTAGGTAAATCCTCACTTCTTAAAAGGTGGAAGCATTATCAGCCCCAAAATTTATATTTTGATTTAGATTCTGAAATCGAAAAAAACACAGGTCTTTCAATTGATGAAATTTTCTCTCAGCTTGGGGAATCTGCTTTTCGTGAGATTGAAAAAAAGGTTTTAAATAAAATTATTTTTGAATCAGCTCAGTCTTTAGTTATTGCATGTGGGGCTGGTTTTCCAATCCAAGAACTGCCTGCCAATGCAAAAGTGATTTTTGTTAAACGTGACAGTGACTCTAGGGGAAGAATTTTTTTAGATCGGCCCAGGCTCAATCCAGATCTAAATCCCATCGAAGAGTTTCATCATCGGCGATTAAAGCGGGAACCACTTTTTATGAAACGTGCTGATTTCATCTACACAATGCCTGAAGGGCTTAAAGACGCAGATGAAGTTGAAAAATCTATTTTGCTGGGAAAGGCTGAACTCGAAGCTTTAGTGACCCTTATGCCAGGTCAGCCACCATCGAAAATCAAGGGAGCTGTGTATGAGTGGAGAAGTGATCTGTTATCGATGGAAGAATTTTTAAAATTAGGTCTGGAGTCCCATGAGGTTCTCTATTCTGTGAGAGATGATAAAGAGCTTCCTGATTTGGTCAATCAATCTCAAATCTCATTGGATTGGGATGTCTGTCGGCCCCTTCCTAATAATACCAACATTAAAATTATTTCGACCCATGAAAATAATATTGAAAAAGCAACACAGGCCGTGAGTCCGTTTTTAAACGGGAATTATCTTATAAAACTATGTCCTCAGGTGAACTCATGGTCAGAGCTCTTAAGGGGATGGCTTTGGCAAAAGGAAGATCCTAAGCACCGAAGTTTTTTGCCAAGATCAGCTGATGGTCGATGGTCTTGGTTTCGAATTTTTATGAAGGGAAAACAGAAAATTAACTTTTTTCGTGAAGGTCATGGATCCAGCCTGGATCAACCCACTTTATGGGAATGGTTGAATTCACCAGTGGCAACAGATAATAAGTTTGCTGCTGTTTTGGGTGACCCCGTTGAGCACAGCTACTCTCCCGTTTTTCATAAACAAGAGTTCAAAAAATTAAACCAAACCTTTTTAAAAATTCGAATTTCTCAAAGTGATTGGACAGATGCTCTAGGAGTATTGTTTCAAATGGGTCTCAGGAAAGCGGCCGTGACTTCTCCTTTAAAATCCTTAGCTGGGCAATTGGCCCAATCAAAGGAGCCACTTAATACTCTTGCTTTGGATGAGAACAGAAACACCTGGATGGGCACCAATACAGACTTTCCGGCTCTCGCGGAAATTTTGAAGGATTACAAATCTTCAAAGAGTGTGGTTATTTGGGGTGGGGGAGGGCTTCTCCCTTCAATTCAAAAATGCTTGCCCTTGGCGCTTCCCTATTCTGCCAGAACAGGGGAGCCTCGCTTGAGGGTCGGAAGCGATATTCAGCCTGAGATCCTTGTCTGGGCCGCAGGTCAGTCAAATATTCAACAAGTGCCTAACAGCTGGCAGCCAAAATTAGTTCTGGATATGAGCTATGTGGATAACTCAGCAGGCCTCGCTTTGGCGCAATTAAAAAAATCAAAGTATGTTTCGGGATTGGAGCTTTTTGAAAAACAGGCTTTGCTGCAACAGAAATGGTGGATGAATTACAAGTAACCCACGTAGATATAGGCCACACCAAAACTTACAGGATGATATTCAATTTTTTTAAAGTTATGAGCCTTTTGCATGAGTTCCACAAAGTCTTCTCGTGAAGGAAACTTGGCTGAGGACTTTTGTAAATAATCGTAAGCTTCACCTTCACCTGTAACCGCACCGCCCAATTTTGGTAATATTTGATTGGAATAAAAATTATAGAGCTGGCTGATCACAGGCGCCTTCATTTGCCCGAACTCCAGAATAAGAACACGACCGCCAGGTTTTACCACGCGGGCTAATTCTGCCACGGCTTTCGAGGGATCTTGGACATTACGGATTCCGAAGGAAATGCTGGAGCGATCAAACTCAGCATCTTGAAAGGGAAGATCCATCACATCAGCCACAGAGTAGTTGATTTCAAGCCCTGCTTTTTGTGATTTATGAGGTGCTGTTTGTAACATTTCAGCACAGAAGTCAGTGCCCGCAACGAGGCCATCTGGGCCGACGGATTTTTTAAACTCTATGGCAAGATCACCTGTACCAGTCGCACAATCTAAGATTTTATCACCCGATTTAACATCAGCGAGCTTAACTAATTTTTTGCGCCATAGATGATGAATACCGGCAGAAAGAATATCGTTGGCTCTGTCATAGTGAGGAGCCACTTTTTTGAACATGTTTCGAATGGTTTCGGGATTTGGACCTTGATAGTTCATAGTGGTTTTTGTAGTGGTCGCCCAATAGCATCGAGGACTTTAGTTAAATTAGCGACTAGAGACTCAAATTCTTGGAAGTTAAGAGTTTGTTGCCCATCTGAAAGGGCCTTTTCAGGTTCAGGATGGACTTCGACGATAATTCCGTCAGCTCCTGCAGCCGCAGCTGCTAATGCCAAAGGAGGCACCATGGAACGAATACCGATTCCGTGAGAAGGATCCACGATCACGGGCAGGTGCGTTCTCTCTTTGACGTAGATGACAGCGTTGATGTCCAGAGTGTTTCTTGTGCAAGTTTCAAAAGTACGAATGCCACGTTCGCAAAGCACGATGTTGTCATTTCCGCCTTGTCGAACGTACTCAGTGGATTTGATCCACTCGTCAACAAGGGCAGCAAAACCTCGTTTAATCAAAACAGGTTTTTGAGTTTTTCCGATTTCCTTAAGTAAGGCGTAATTGTGCATATTTCGAGAGCCAATTTGAAACATATCGACGAAATCATGGATCTGTTCAATTTGACGAGGGTCAGTGACTTCAGAAACGAGATTGAGTCCCGTATTTTTAAGAGTTTCTCTGATGAAATTAAAAGCATCGTTGCCTAGTCCCTGGAAAGAATCAGCTGAAGTTCTGAGTTTCCATATACCACCTCGGATGAGATTGGCTCCCATTTGGTTGACTGTTTTCGCTGTCAACTCGAAGTGGTTTTTATTTTCAATCGAACAGGGTCCCGCAATCAGTGTGAAGCAGGTTCCCCCAATAAGAGTAGAACCCACTCGGACAGGTTTCGTTTTGGGGACTGAATTTTTATTTGCAGTTGGCATCATTGTCATAATTTGGTTAAAGATGAGGGGAAATGTTTATATCAGAAAACCTCTCTTTACTAGAATTAGATTACCATGTCGCATCTAAGTAGCTCAAATTTTTTAGATGAGGGTGCCCTCGTAAGTTGGCAAGGGCTCGTTTATCTGTTCCTGGGTCCCTTTGAATCCCTACCTGATGTTAAAAAGCACTTAGCAGATATTGGCGTTCAACACTTTTTTGACCCCGCTTCAGCACCTTTTAAAGCGACAGATGTACTTAAAATGTCTCCAGATCAGTTTGTTTCATTTTTAGAAGAATCTGATGAAAAAAATCAAACAAACCCTCATTTTCCATCCCTATTTGACCCCCAATTTGAGGACTATGAAAAAACCTACAATGAACATTCTCAGTTGATGAAAAATGAAGGACTTTTCAAAACAGTGCCCTATGTTTTTGCAAAATTTCCAGGGCCTCTTTCAATTCAGCTAAGAAAAAAAGCCCTTTTGAATATTATCAAGATGAAGTCTCCACTGATTCCTTTCGGCTTTTGGAATAAAAAAGAGGGAATGATGGGTGTCACTCCCGAAATTCTTTTTGAAAAAAAAAGTGATCAGATCAATTCCATGGCGCTGGCGGGTACTCGCCGAAAATCAGTTCCCATCGAACAGCTTTTGTCAGATTCGAAACTTCGTTTGGAGCATCAAATTGTTGTGGATGAACTTGTTGAAAAGTGGTCGAGCTTCGGCAAAGTAGATAAAAGTGAAACTCAAATTTTAGAACTTCCGAGTCTGTTTCATTTGCACACACCCTTTCGAGTTCATCTTAAAAATCATTCGAGCTCATTTGATCTTATCAAAGC
>JBKDFX010000168.1:0-2808 GCA_046336825.1 Bdellovibrionales bacterium
CTCGCCACATCTTGGATTAAAGCCTGATGAGATTTTGCCAGACCCCATCGACAAAGAAAAAATCGAGCGAATTGTCAGCATTAGAAATGCTCTTTTCCCCGCCAAAATGCTTGGCTCATTTTATCAAGTAAATGACTTACCAGACCTAGAGCCTGAAGAGTTCAAGGCTTTGGCCTTGAGGCTATACCTTGAAATGGCTTTCGCACGCCATTTTCTCATCGAAAAGGATCCGCAAAAGTGGCCTCATCGCAGAGAAGAACTTTGGATTTACCACACCCCAAGACCACTTAGAAAATTGAACCCTGATTTTTACAAACAACTAATAGCAAAGTGGCATAACTCTGCCACCCATACCCAAGCCGCTTAATTCAATCTTTTCATGGCTTTGCCGAAAAGGGAGAGGGAAAGAATATGGAAAACAATCAAAATAAAAAACCAAAAAAAGTTTTAAGCCGCCATGATATGGTCAAAGAAAAAAAAGATGAGTGCATCTATGTGATGGCCAATGGCCGCTACATGGTTGTGGTGCAAAAACGAATCAATGGCAAAGTCCGAACAAAAAAGAAAAGAAACATCAAGCTCATGCAAGAGGCAAAACAGTGTAGAAAAAAATTTACTTATGAGTTGAACCAAGAAGAAATGAAGCATCGTGATGGTCAGCTTAAGTGGAAGGCTGCTTACGAAAAATATTTAAAACACATCGAACAGAAAATTGATGACAGCAAGAATAGCTACAAGCCACTTGGTCAAGGCTCACTTGAAACAGCCAAAGCTGCTTACAAATATACGAAAGACTGGGAAAACTTGTTCCTTGCTCAAATTTCAACTCATCATATTGATAGGCTGATTAGGACACATCATTTTAGTGTTCTTTCCTATGGAATGAAAAAACACTACATGCGCACATCCGCTCGGCTTTTAAATACATTCTTGGCCCTGCTGCGAGCATTTACCTGAACCCTGCTCATGGAATTTATTTACCAAGAGATAAAAACGATGAACCTTACAAAGTGATTTGGATACGACCAGAAATCATGGAAAAAGTTTTTGCTATTTTGCATGGGCCAAACATGGAGCCACTTAACAAATGGGCTTCTATTTTTTATATCGGCTACTACACTGGGCTAAGAAGCGGAGAACTCTACTCACTGAAATGGGAAGATGTTCATCTAGATGACAAAGACAATTGCTACTTTAAAGTGAAATCTACTTTCAATTGGAGAACAGAAAAAATCACACCAACGAAAAGAGGCAAAGAACGAGAAGTTGATGTCACCGCAATTAGAAATTATTTAATCGAACATAAGTTGCGAAGCCCAGAAAAAGAATTTGTTTTCCAGCGAGATAGTGAATGGCAAGGCGGCAAAGCGGCCAGAGCATTAAGACAAGTCTTAAAAGATGTGGGATATGTCCCGAAGAAAAACCATAAGGGCGAAGAATTGTGGCCAATATTTCATAGCCTTAGAAGTTCCTATGTGATGAACTTGCTAACTGCACCTATCCCTGTTTCCTATCTCATGGTGCAATCGCAAACCGGGCATAGGGATTTTAAAAGCTTGAAGCACTATATCGCGGATCTTGAAAACAAAGAGACCAAGGGTATTTCACTTAACTTGAAGCCTTTCATGAAAAATCAGAAGAGCGGATAGTTCATCAGTAGCAGAAAGCACGACTTGACTTTAAATTCGATTTTGCCAAAATCTAGATATGAAATGTCTAAATTTTCTCCTGTTTATTTTGTGTCTTTTATTTGGTTCATATTCACTTGCAGAATGTAATTTAAAAGTTGCAACTGCGGCAGGTCAGTATTTAGCCGCCCTTGAAGAGGCAAAATTAAGGAAATACCAAAATAATTCCACATGCGAAGTTTTAAATTATGAATTTTGGAATTGCACAGAAAAACAAAAATCTAAATTGAAATCAGCCTTCAATTTAAAAGAGGTTTTGGGAAACTACTGTCAGCCACATTTGCCACCGCCTAAAAATGCTATCGACAAAGATTATTTCATGAAAGGTGCGGAGCTTTACAGTTGGCAAGATTATAGTGGTTATGTTTGGTATGCATTGCTGCCGGGGACTAATCGAAGCAAAAATGCCAAAGACCTTAATGAAAACAAAACAAGCCCCGGATACTTAAAGCAAGAACTGAAAAACATTCCCCCAAAGACTCAAATAGTTTGGAATAATCTCTCTGCCATTGAGGACAAATCTAGTTTGGACTTCAGTATCCCTGATGAAAAGACTGTTAAGGATATTGTAAAGAATGCTGAGCAAGCGGGCCTCAAAGTTATCGTCGTAAAATAACCACTACATTTTCTTTTTTAAACCCATTAACTAATTTTGTAGGTGTCACCCACTGGGTGGTCATGTGGGTTGTTCAAAAAAATTTATTTTTCCGCGGATAAAATCGGGGAAGAAAATATTTATGTAATAAGATATTGAAATAACTAAATTTTTGTAATGGGCTGGACCAGGGTTCAAGGTCTTAGAAAAATTCGGCTCTTCACCCTTAAGTGTTGTACGCAGGTGGTCAATTAAGTAAGCAATAAGCGTTCTTTTCGTTAAGATTTTGATTGCGACATCGAGATCTTTAGAAAGGAGAACGCCTATGCCTTGGGAAAGGCTATCACGATCTATTTTAGGAACGGAATTAAAATTAATCAGCACCCGGCAGCATCGAAAAGGTTATCTGTGGGAAGTTGAAAAACTTCGTATAGGCCCTGAGATATGTCCAAAATGTGCAACCCCATCAGCATCCCGCTACGGAGCTTGTTCAGCGGTGGTTCGACAAGAAGGTCTTTGGGGGCA
>JBKDFX010000169.1:0-8084 GCA_046336825.1 Bdellovibrionales bacterium
AAGGCCTGGAGCCGGTGTGGCACAACCGGGTTTACGAATGCGCACGGTGAAGGCTTGAGAAGTCGCGTTCACGGGACTTCCTCCGTCCTCCACATAGCCTTCGTAGCGCAATTGAACCTGCGACCAAGCCAAAGATGAAAAAAGAATTGAAAAAATGAGAGTGAATTTTAGCTTCATTGCCAAACCACCCGGCCCCGCATTTTATAGGAGCTTCTGATCATGTCGTTATTTTGATCCTGCATCACCACACGGCCTTGCAAGCATTTTCCTGATCTGCAGAGGGTGTTGTTAGTTCCCTGGCCTAAAATAAATCTTTGGCGGCTGAGAGTGAGGGGAGAATAAATCACTTTCACTTCGTCAGTGAATTGAAGGCCCGTCATATTGGAGTCACGAAATCTGATGGTGCGATAAATCCCAGGAGGGCCACCGAAAATGGTATTAAAATCACTAAAAGTTTGTAGGTCCAATTGCAGAGTGAGGGTTTGGTTGGTGGCACAGTTATTGGTGACACTGGTGAAGGGGGCCGTCATTACAGAATCAGGTACTAAAGTCCATGATATGGAGGGGCTGGTGTTGGGAAATTCCACTTCGAATTGAGTTTGATTGAGATTGCATTTTGCAGTGATGGTGAGATTGGAAATTTCTGCTGAATTGACAACACGAATTTCACTTTGTTCGATCAAAAAGGGGGCTGAGATACTTCCCAAAGCTGAAACGTCAGGGGTGGCCGCCGTACAGCCGACAAGACTTAAAAAAAAAGCCAATAAAATCACGTACTGAGAGATCGCACCCATCACTGGACTTTTCGGCTAAATCATTCAAATTCTTGACAAATTTTGTGAAAATTTGAACCAAAATAGGATTATCTCAAGGTGACACATTTTAATTAGATGCGTAGCGCAGAGCCTAAGCCAAGGTGGAATCTGGTGGGCTTGCGTGGTACCCCAAAAGTATGACGCCACTCATGAAGCAGTACTGGGATATTAAGTCGCAACACAGGGAACACATTCTCTTTTTTAGAATGGGTGATTTCTACGAGTTATTTTTTGAGGACGCCGTCCAGGCAGCCCCACTTCTGGGGATCACTCTGACTTCACGGAATAAAAAAGCCCAGGATGAAACCCCCATGTGCGGCATGCCCCATCACTCCATCGCCAATCACGTTAATCGATTGTTGAGCTTGGGATTTAAAGTGGCGCTGTGTGATCAAGTGGAAGATCCCAAGCAGGCCAAGGGGATTGTACGTCGTGCAGTCACTCGTGTGTTAACACCAGGCATGGTCTACGATGTGGACTCCCTTGAAAAATCAAAGGCCCATTATTTAGCGGCCTATGATGAAAGCACTTTGGCCTTTTTAGATACTAGCACGGGTGAAGCCTTTTATTTGGAATCCCAGGATCATTTAAAATGGTTGACCCTTTTTCCAGTGGTGGAGCTGATTCTAAGCTCTGAGCAAAAAGAAAACTTAAGTACAGATTGGCATCATAAATTTATCACAAGTACGCTTGCGGATGGGGATATTTTAGATGATCCACGGGCTCCAGTGATAAGTGCTAAAAGGCTGATTTCCTATGTGGCTAAAAACAACTCTCAACAAGATTTGAGTTACATAAAAAATTTTCAAATGAGAAGTTTGAACTCTCGATTGATCTTATCCTCCACCACGCAAAAACATCTGGAGCTATTTCAGAACTCCCGTGGAGATAAAATTGACACTTTGCTATCGGTGATGGACAAAACCCAAAGTTCAGCTGGATCCAGGAAGTTGCGGGAGTGGATGCAGTTTCCATTCATCGACAAGTTAGCAATCGAAAATCGACTTAACCAGGTGGAAAACTACAAATCCGATTTGAACCGACTCAAAAAAATTCGCGATGAGCTCGGTCGCTTAGGGGATCTTGAAAGACGTCTGGCTAAAATTTCTCAAAACGCCTGCCATGGTAAGGATTTACAAGCCCTGGCTCAAGGAATCCAAGTGGCGCTGCTCGCCTTGAGCAATGCAGGAGTTGAATTTTCTCAGACTGAATCCTTAAAAATATTAGCAGAAAAAATTGACAGCACTTTGCTTGAAGATCTTCCTCTGTCGACAAAATCTGGTGGTATGATTCGAAAGGGAATTGATGCTGAACTGGATGAGCTCATTCGCCTGAGTACTGAGAGTCACCAAATTCTAAGTGAACTGGAAACTCGAGAAAAAGAGCTGACGGGTATTTCAAGTTTAAAAGTTCGCTACAATCAAGTTTTTGGTTACTACATCGAAGTGACCCACACCCATCAGGACAAAGTTCCTGAGCGCTACAAACGCAAACAAACCCTGGCCTCTGCTGAGCGCTATTACACTGACGAGTTGCTAGATATTGAAAGAAAAATACTCACGGCAGATATTAAACGAGCTCAATTGGAATCTCAAATTTTTGAAGAATTGCGCCGGGAAGTTTTGCAGCATTCAGGTCCTGTGAGCTGGCTCGCACAAGCCTCAGCGGAATTGGATGCTTTGACAGCACTGGCTTGGCTGGCCGTGGAAAATAACTTTGTTCGTCCCCAGTTTTCTGCGCAACAAAATTTAAATTTAGTGGCCTCTCGGCATCCTGTGGTCGAAAAAACAGTGACTCCCTTTGTGGTTAACGACATTCACTTAAAAAAACATGAAGTTTTACTTTTGACCGGTCCCAATATGGCGGGAAAAAGCACTTTGATGCGACAGGTGGCCTTGATTGCAGTGATGGCTCAAATGGGATCTTTTGTTCCCTGCAAAGTTTGTGAAATTCCGATTTTTGATCAGATTTTCACTCGTATCGGGGCCCAGGACCAATTAAGTCAGGGACTTTCCACTTTCATGGTGGAAATGACTGAAACAGCAGAAATTTTAAAAAACTTAACACCTCAATCACTGGTGGTTCTGGATGAAATTGGCCGGGGGACTTCCACCTATGATGGTATGAGTTTGGCCGAAGCGATTTTAGAATTTTTAATCAAGAAAAAAACATCTCAAATCTTTTTTGCCACCCACTATCACGAGATCACAGCCCTAGAAAATAAATACTCTCAATTAAAAAATGCCCATATGAGCATTCTTGAAGATGGCAGAGACATTCGATTCCTTCATTCTTTGGTGCCAGGGCCTGCCACCAGGTCCTACGGAGTGCATGTGGCAGAGCTCGCAGGACTGCCACTTGAAGTGATCAAAGCGGCCCGCCACAAAGAATCTCAACTGAACAATGGTAAAAATAAAGCCGCTATTGATTTCAATCCTCAGTTAAGCCTATTTAGTCGCCCACAAGTTGAAGCTTCCCGCGAATTGATTCGATGGAGTGAAAACATTAAGAGCTATAATATTCTAGAAAAGACTCCCCTCGAAACTTTGCAGCAGGTGCAGGTCTGGCAAAGGGAATTGAAAGATCTAGATAACAAATAACAGAACACAAAAGAAATGAAGGTTGGATCCACCCAGAACGAAAAGATGCCAAATTCCATGGGCGTGTTTCCATTTTTCATCGTTGACGAAAAAAATCACACCCCCGGTGTACAATATTCCACCTGCAATAAGAAAAATAAGAGCTGTTAAATCGAGCAAGTTGTAAAGAGTGTGGGACACACTCACGATGAGCCAACCCATGAGTAAATATAAAAATAAACTGAGTTTTCTTTTGGGTGAGGGTTTGCGCCAAATTTCTTGTGCGATACCAAATAGAGCCAGGGACCAGACCGCTAGGAAAATCCACCAACCCATGGATTCACGCAAAGTCACCAGAGTGAAGGGAGTATAGGTTCCAGCAATCATCAAATAAATGGCGATATGATCCAGCTTTTGAAAAAGCTTTTTAGAATTTCCCTGAACGGAGTGGTAAAGGGTGGAAAAACCATAGAGAAAAATGAGACAGGCACCAAAAACAGCACAGCTTGAAATTTTCCATGGGTCCCGAGTGAGGGCTGCCAAGGTCATCATGACACTCACCCCGCTGACGGCGAGGAAAACACCCACCAGGTGAGTAATGGAATTAAATCTCTCACCTAAGTACATGATTATTTTTTAGAATTGTCGTGGGGGTGGGTGCCGCTCATGCCTGTGTGGTGGCGCCAATTGTAATTGGGGTCCAGTTTAATTCGGTTGTTCCAGGACTCCCATTTTTTCTTAGGAAATTTGTGCATCACGCGACCGCGCTCATCGAAAATGTCTGGATCTTTACCAAATAAGAAATCAAGTGTGGCTTTAAGTATTCCCATGGAAACAAACTACCGCACAGTTGGATTCGGGGTCAATTAGAGGACTCGAGGATTATTGCAAAGATTCAAAATTTCTTGGTTTGAAAAGTTGCGATCCATCAAATCTCGAACACACTGTTTGCGTGAAAGACTGAGGGCTTCCTCAAAACTTTTAGCTTTTACGGGTATCCTATGGATGGCTTGACCGTGGGTGATTTGACTCAAGTATTGCAGCGTATAAATTTGGGGCTTTTCTGAGTTGGCTTCCGTGGTGGCTGTCCTGTCAGAAGTGGCAGCCATGGTGGTGGACACCATAATAAAGGTCATAACTACTAAAAAACCGATCGATTGCATTTTCATAACAACTCCTCACCGTAGTAATAAGCAAGAGTCTTGCCCTGTCTCAGATTCAAACAATTGTGGGCTCCTGGATGAATTAGGTTTTAAGCTGTTTTTGGCTGGCATTTATGTCTCAAGACAAAACAAAAACGTCATGTCACGGGTTTTCGGGTGTCAGACAAAAAATGACAGGGGAAAGTTTATCTAACAGAGCTTCAAGACTCTATTTGAAACAATTGAGAATCGAATGTTTCATCTTGAGAATCCCATTGGGCATGAACCTTGATAATACCCCTGCAGACATAATTTCCCTGCAGTCGACTTAACTTTACGAGGTGTTTTTGTGAATCTAATGATATGTTTAATTTTGTTAGCGGGTCTTGGCTTAACTGGATGCGCTAAAAAAAAGACGGCGGACAAAACCCAAACTCAACGGGAAGCCATCAATCAACAAAAAAAGGAACAGCTTTTAGCTGAAGCTCGGAAATTAGAGGCTGAAAAACTCAAAGCTGAGCAAGCTGCTAGTACAGCCAAGGCAGAAGCTGAAGCCGCTGCAAAAGCAGAAGCTGATAAAGAAGCTCAAAAGAAAAAACAAGAGGAGCAGGCAGCTAAGCCCCAAATTGAAACAGAAGACGAAATGTTGATTCCTCGCTCAATGGGAGAGCCACCACCCGTGGGAGATATCAAGTCACCGGTGACAACCCAAGCCTCTTCGACTCTAAAATCCAGAGAGCCAGAAAAGCTTGCAAGACAACCCAGTGTCCCAGCTCAGACGGGCACCGCCAACACCGCTGGGGTGGCTGGTGCTTCCGGTGGCACAGGCACAGGCTCAGCTGAGCTCGATGCGAAAGTTAAAAAAGCAGGATCTGAGAAATTACAAAAACTAACAGATCAGGCCCAAGCCGCTGAAAAATCAGATATGAAAAACATCAAACCTGGATCCCCAGAAGCGGACTGGGCTGAAGTGATCAATTATGTCACGGAAAACGGGAAATCGGATGAAGTGGCCGGCGGAATGGAGCTTTATCTTTCCGTTGATGAGTTCAGTTCCAATAATTTCAATGAACCCTACAACCGAAAAATGATTTCTCTAGTGGGTGGACGAGACAGCCGTGGAACATTTGGATTTTCAAGAATTCATGCCGTGGATGAGGACTGGTCCAAAGATAAAGAAGGAAATAACGTGGGGTTGCTGTATCAATTTTTATTGGGCCGGGATGGAAGTTTAGCCAAAGTCAGTTATGTAAAATTGGTTAAAAAGGCCTCGGGTTCTGAGCAAGTGGTGGAGCATCGTGGACTTGACCTAACGGAAGCCGAAGGGAAAGCTCGCTGGGAAGCTAACCGCCAACACTGGGTGAAGAAAGTTGTCCGTAACAAATAGTTTACCTGATTTTTATTCCCAATTTTTATCGCAGGATCTGCTGGACTTACCCATTGATGAAAAGGCCATCACTTGTGATCGGTGTCTGCAGGTTCCAAAGCTTAAACCCAACTTGAAGTGCTGCACCTTTCACCCCATTTTGCCCAATTATTTAGTGGGGCAAATTTTATTAAAAGAACAAAGCAAACCCAGCTTTATTTCAAAAGTTTTGAAACATAAGATTTCTATCAAAAATGAAGTTTATCCCTTGGGAATTTCAGTTCCTGCGGAATACCGCAAACAGTACCCAGACCCTGATCAGCCTGGTTTTGGCCAAAAAGAAGAACTGCTTTGTCCTTATTTTGATAAAAAAAACCTCAATTGTGGGATCTGGCAAAACAGAGGTTCCGTATGCACCAGTTATTTTTGTCAAAGCTCAAAAGGTTCCCAAGGAATGGATTTCTGGTCTTCTTTTGGAGACTATTTGCACTTAGTTGAAATGGCACTGGCCCAAGAAGTATTAGCACGTCTTGGTTTCAGTGCGATTCAAATCAATCATCAGTTAAGTCTTATAACGGGAGATCGTAAAGAGAGAGGGCAAGATCAAGATTTGGATCAGGATCAGGATCAAGTTCAGAATCAAGATGATGACTGGGCAGGTTTTACTAGTCCTGAAAGCTTCTATGTTAAGTCCTTGGAAATAGTGAAAACTTTGGATAGATCAAGTTTTGTAGATCTGGTAGGTCCTGAAGGTCAGGACCTATTAAACGAAGTGCTACAACGGGGAAAAATTTGGAGATGAATTTAATTGAAACTAAAAAGCAAAAACTGATTTCTGAATTTTCAGCCATTTCAGATTGGGAAGATCGCTATAAGAGGATTATTGAATTAGGAAAACAACTACCGGTGCTACCTGAGTCTTCGAAAACTGAAAATAACAAAGTGAAGGGTTGCCAGTCGCAGGTTTGGATAGTCACCACACTTTCAGGTGATGGAAGTCTTCAATTTCAAGCCGATAGTGATGCGCTTATCGTTAAAGGATTGGTCGCCATCATAGTGGATCTCTACTCGGGGTCAAAGCCTGAAGAAATTCTCAAATTTCAGCCCGATTTTATGAAATCCTTGGGTTTTGATACTCATTTGAGTCCCAGTCGAACCAATGGTTTGTACGCCATGATCAAACGAATTGTTTTGGAAGCCTATCAATATTCTACAAATAAAAGATGACAGCTGTTTTTGACTCTGATGTCATAATTGTATGGGATCATGGTTGATCCTTAAAATAAATTTCTCACGGATGGGGAATGACAATGAAATGGATTTTGGTTTTTCTTGCGAGTTCCACGCTTTTTTTAAATAATGCACTTAGTGTTTATAGACCTCAAGTTGTTTACGGTGAAGACAATCGAAAAGATCTTTTTGAAGTGCAGGATCTAGCTCTGTTAACAGCAGCAAAAAGCACATCCGCCATTTTCAGCAAATTCAAATTAAAAAAATCAGGCACGGTATTTCAAGTTTCTAGTGCCTCTTTTAGAGAAGAATTTAATATGTGTTCAAATGAACCCTTTGCGCACCAGCAGGCGGGGGCCAAGTGTTCAGCTTTTTTGGTGGGTTCACAGATGATGGCGACGGCTGGACATTGTATTAACTCGGGAGATTGTGGTGATACGGCTTTTGTTTTTGATTTTGCTTACTCCACAGTCAATGCTCAACCTCAGTATATTCCGGAGGAAAAAGTTTATTACTGTTCACGTATTTTAAAGCGCGAATTGAACGGGCAAGAAGATTATGCCCTTGTTCTTTTAGACCGTGCTGTGACCGATCGTGATCCCCTAAAGTTAGCAAGCACTCAAGCCACAGAGGCCATGCCATTGACTGTGATTGGGCACCCTGCGGGAATTCCAACGAAAATTGCTGATGGAGCTGAAGTGCGAAGTTCCAACGAGGCCTTTTTTGTTTCCAATTTGGACACCTACGGGGGTAATTCAGGATCAGCTGTATTTAATTCCGAGACAATGGAAGTGCTGGGAATACTTGTACGAGGTGAAAGAGACTACACTTACGATTCGGTAAACAAATGTTTTGTTTCTAATAATTGTTTACAGTGAGCCTGTCGAGGAGAGGATGTGACTCACTTCAGTTTCATTCAGCAGGCCAGGGAACAAAATGTCCCTGCGGCTGT
>JBKDFX010000170.1:0-22603 GCA_046336825.1 Bdellovibrionales bacterium
TCGGACTGGTATAAACCAAAAAGGGAGATGAAATATATGGCAAGAGTGAATTACACACCCGAGCAGTCAGTAATGAAAATGCGAGAGATTGATGTGTTGATTGCACAAGGTAAAGGCACTATGGAAGCTTGTAAACAAGCCACTGATTACAACCACGAGCCTGTTGGAAATTAACAGGCTCTGTTTTGTTCCCCAGCGAGTCCCCAAAATTTCTTCATGTCAAAAAATAATTTTTTAGACGTCAAAAAAAATTTGGGCTCAAAAGCTAAAAGTTTTAGCCAGAGCTTCATGATGGTTGGTAAGTCAGTGGGATTTCAGGGTGTTCCAATTGGATTGCCAAGACCACCTATTGGGTTCAATCTTACAGAATGCGGCGGTTATGCAGGTGCCCGCCGATACCTACTTAGAGTTTGTTGAACTCTTGGTATCACCAGTCTTTGGCGGACTTGACAGACCAATAGTTTTTTCTCCTCTTATTACTCTGTCAGCTGCAGTCACATCTGGTTCTTTCTCATAACCTGCACAAACTGATGCTCTTCCTCCAGCCCTAAGTTCCTTCGATTTTTTACACTCTTCTGCGCCCAGTTTAGCTCCCTGACTGTGCTGATTGGCAGTCCATATCAGGTCAGCATTCCAGCTTTGCACTTCCTTCAGAACATCATCACATTTATCAGGGGATATTTGCTTACAGAAATCGATATTTTTAGTTTCTTTGGAACCAAGAAAATCGAAAGCCTCAAATTTTTTTTCCTCTGTTGAATGATTGTTTTTTAAATTAACCTCGCCTAACAGCTTCAAGCTTTGATCAAAGGTTGAATGATCAACGACTAGAAGTGTTAAAATTTTCATCGCTTCTTTCTCGGCTCTTCCCGGTAGGTCTGACTTTTCTTTGCCTGGTTTCCTTTCAGATTCTAATTGCCTCAAAATTTGTTCTTTTAAATGTTGGAACTGGCCTTGCTTAATCCTACCGCTACTAACTTCAGAAATATACTGATCAATAATTGTTTTGTATTGCTCCTTGGCTGCAATCGCGCTCAATTTCATTCTCGACATCCGGTAGGCTAAGGAAAATTTCTTTTCTATTTGCGAAATCTCAACTGCAGTCATTCCGCACGTTTCTGCTAGCCGACAGCCGATGAAAGCACCCATCATCACATGATAATTTTTAGCTGGCGTTTGATCACCGATCCCCCTGGATTTCCCTAATGCTTGCCTTCCTGCGATTGGACTTTGGGTTTTGCCACTATCATACAAGGCACCACTAAAATACATCGCGCTGTCTTTTTCGGGACAAGTGGCATGAACCCTGTCATCTTCACCGGTTTGGTTAACATCATCATGCCCGCAGAAAGCAATGAGCTGAAGAGCGAGCCTTGGATCTCCACCTGCGACTCTTTTGGCTTTTTCCAATAGGAATCCAGGCTTTGCCTTTTCGCTTTTTAAATCAGACACCGAAGACATAAAGCGGGGCGCGAGTCCCTTAGGTGTTAAAAACTGTGATCGTTGCGGGGTTTCAGCATCTATCTGATCAACTTCTGCATAGAACTTTTTCAAAGCGACTCTAAAACACTTGCTGTCTTTATATTGATTTTCCATGAGGTTAATAAATCCCGCATTTGAAGAACCAATTGCGGAATCCGTCGCATAGAGGTGGGGTCTTAAAATATCTCCATACTCCGCTGCGGCGCAGGCCGTTTTACCTGGTAGTTTACCTACGACATTCAAGAGAGTCGAAAAGAATCTGAGCTTGGCATTGGATTCATGCTGTTCTGGCTTTTTAGTCTGAGCGCTAAGTTGCAAAGCGAAAGAAGGGACTATCAGAACTAAACAGACAATTCTACTTAAACTAATCACCCTCATGACTTAAGCGTAGGGTAAATCGAAAGAAACATCAAATTTTGAGGTCACTGAATTTCAAATCATTTACCTAAGTCTAGCACGCTAGTGTGAGACATGGGACTACATCTCTTTTTAATATTGTAACCAGAATGACTTTTTAAATTTTACAGAGGCCTATTTCCGTAAGGATTTTTTCATACTTTGACTCTAAACTTCCGTAGTCATCACGAATCAATGAAGCCTGAGTATCTAAAATAAAATCTTTATAGTACAAGCTGGCAGCAGATATCGGATGAGTCTTTACATAGCACTTATCTAATTGTTGACGATCAGTAATTGATGGATGGCATGTGACTGTTTCAACACCGCGACTGAAATCAAGAAGTAGGGATTGGCCAGCAAATAGAGTCAGATCCTTTTGGTTATACTGATTTTTTGATAGTACCATTTGGTTGCAAATGCCTTGGCTCTGAAAGGCCTTAATGCCCCTAGCAATTCTCAAAAAATTTGAAGAACGGATTTTAGTTGTTCCTGAGATTGTAAGCTGAAACCCACCACTGCTTGAATAAACCACACATGCTGGAGTTTCATAATGTGCACAACTTATTTTATCAAAGTTTTGTTTAACCGTTAAAACATGGACTGATTCTCCATGACCCAAAAAAACTTCTTTTGTCTGAGAATTAGCAAAATGAGAAATCATCAAGGCCAAACAAAATAGAAATGTTGAAATAAACCTTTGTGAAAACCTAAAATTAACTACTGTTGATTTCATCATATTCATTATGGTGAGTTTATCTATTTAACAGATTCCATGAAAAATCAGTTTCTACTTATTTGTACAAGGATTAAAACCCATTTGGTTCAAAACAAGTTCAATCTGGTCACTATCGATTTTTGGCAAACTTTTTTTGAACAATGAGCATAAATCCTGGCAACCAGATGTTGGATAAGGCACTCGACGTCCGTTACTGCCCTCTGTGTAAGTCCATCCCGAAGAGGGGTAAATAATTCTTTGTCCGTCGCTACCTTCCGTGTAAGTCCATCCAGAGTTAGGATAAACGACACGTCTCCCATTGCTACCCTCGGTGTAGGTCCAATCTGAATTTGGGTAAATAATTCTTTGTCCATCACGCCCTTCGGTATAAGTCCATCCAGAGTTAGGATAAACGACACGTCTCCCATTGCTACCTTCGGTATAAGTCCATCCCGATGAGGGGTAAACAACTCTTACGCCATCACGTCCTTCTGTATAAGTCATTTGCCCAGAGTAGGGGCTGCAAACTGGAGCTGCGAAGGCTTCAAATGCAAAAAAAATTGTGGAAATTAAAAGTAACTTCATAATTAAAAACCTCGAAAATAATTTGTAAGAGCTAAATAACAGAAGACTATCTATCAAAATAATCCTCGAACTTCCCCATAAAAAACCATATCTGTAAAAAATCTTCATGTGACAGGTACATAGATCGTAACGGCGCGCCATTAAAGGCAACCTAGTCATCAATAGCCCATTCGAATATAAAAGTGCCTGAAGTAATTTTCCGAAAATACAAAACAAACAAAATTTAATTAAAAGATTGGAAAACTTAAAATCGCATAATAGCTTCGCAAATCAAACAGGAGAGCCGCCTTGAAACAAATATCAAAAGTATCAATTAACAAAAAATTAACTATTATTTTCCTAACCCTTCTTGTTTCAGGTTTAGGGACTCTTGCTATCAGCTCAAAAAAGACGGAACAAATTGCTTCTTACAATTTTGATACAGTTCAAAAAAACGCCCAAGTTTTTTATCCTGAAAATATCCAACAAGTCCAAAATTTAGTAAAAAATGCTTATCATTCCGAAACTCCAATACGATTCAGTGGAGCAAGTCACAGCACAAGTTCAATCATTTTAGGGCCAGGCGTTTATTTAAAGAGCCAACGACTTAATAAAATCGGCGAAATTAAATTAGATCGAGTACACGGACCTACAGTTGAAGTTGAAAGTGGTGTGAAGTTAGGAGATCTTTCAAAATATTTGTCTGAAAAGGGTTACTCACTTGGATTTGCATATCCTTTTTATTACGGTGTCACGATCGGTGGCTTGTTGTCCACTGGTTCCCACGGCACTTCTCGTAAACACACGGCACTCTCATCGCAAAACATCTTGGAATTACAATTTGTAAACGGATTTGGTGAATTAATCACAGCTGGGAATGAAAACCCTAGGCTTCTGAAAGCAGCTCGAGTGAGCCTTGGACTCTTGGGTTTTATTTACAAGATTAAACTTAAAATTTACCCAGACTTCAATCTTCAGTTTTTCTCAGAAGTGAAACAAGGACAGCAGGCACTCTTGGCTTCACCAAACAGAGTTAACTGGGGAACTGCAGCAGACACTGAGTACTTCTACTGGTTTCCAGCTTTTGATCGAGCTGTTAGAGTTTTTGGAAACATCACTCAGTCAAAACTTGACCAGGGTGCCTAAAGCATTGTTTTAGGAAACGGTGATCATAATAAATTAGTTGAAACTGCGATTCTCAAGGTCATGCAGGCAGGGATGGCAAATCGCACAATCAATAAAAAATTGGAAGATCAGCGTTTTAAGAGTTTAGCCAAATCACCACCACCCTATTTATCTCTGAAGGATGGTAAATTGAAAGCTTCTCAAGGTGTGGTTGGAAACTCCTATCAAATGCTTGTTTCAAAAAACATTGAATTGAATCCCTCCTACACAGGAAGAGACTATTCTTTCGCATTTGCCATGGAAGACGCACCCGAAGTTATGAATTTCATCCATCAATTTTCTAAAAGTAACGGATTTTACCATCCTTTCTCAGGTTTGTTTTTAAGATTTGCAAAATCTAGTGAATTGGCCTTTCTTTCTCACATTGAAAGATCAGATAAAAAAGCTGGTGAGGTTTACGTCCTAGCTGAGTTTTTTGAGCTGAAGGAGTATGTAACAAACCCTAAAGAAACAGTTTTTAGTCAATTAGCCATGCAACTGCTTAGTGAGCTCGCAGAAAAAAAATTGATAACTTTTCACTGGGGCAAAAACACAAACACCATCTTTTCATTTAAGTCGAACAAGAACTTACTAAATCCAGGTGCGCAGTCTTTTGAATCCATACGAAAAGAAATGGATCCCAAAGGACTATTTTTAAATGAATTTGTAAAAAAATATTTGCTAGAAAATTACTAATCAAAAAAGTTAAAGTTAATTTCAATGTTTTTGCAATCATGGTTCAATAGAAACAAGCATGAAAGTAATTACCGAATTTTACGAAGTATTTGTTCAGGATTGCCAGTGTCCAACTCGCCTGAGCCTGTAAGTAAAAGATCTTCAATATGCTTTTTTACACCCAGGTAGATGTGCATTCGGTAACCAGACCTAATAATATCAGCAAAGGTCATTTCTTTTGAATCAAACTCAGCCTGAGAATTTTTGATGGCTTCCTGGATAAAAGGTTCTGCAACGGCAATCAACTGATTTTTATTTCTTTCCCAGGTAAAATCTCTATTTTCAATGGGTGTTTGGCCAATTCTGCTAGCTTCATCAATAAAAACCAAAAGTTGTGCATCGACTGGACTTTCTCCACTTTTGAAGTCTTGCACGACCAGTGAATGCCAGCTTTCAATCTCTTTACGAACTTGAGGCTGTAAGAATGAGAAATTATCTGAGCCATACCTGGCCTGTAAATAGGATCGCACCACGAAATTATAATGGAAAAAATGAGTAAAGAATTTTGTTTCCATGGCATTGATATAAAGACCTCTGAAGAAATGTTTATCCCTGTTTAATTGTTCTGCCATTGCAATTTGATTAATATCTTCTACAAGTTTGTTTCCATCTGAATTTTTTGATTCGACTGTTTTCAGAAGCCCTAAATACATCATGACTAAACTTGGTGAGGCATCGATTGTCAGGGGAGTCCCTTGGATTCCAGGGACTCTTACGCCAGTCTGGCGTTCAAGTGCTTGCACGATCATCGTTGCACAATCCATAGCCAGAGTAAAATTGTGGTAACGATTACCTGTCTGTAATTCTAAATACCTACGCAAATTAGCTTTCTCAGATTCTGGTAAATTGAGCGTGACGGCCTGGACTGATCTTGAAATATTATCTAGCCCAGTCAATTTTACTGAATTATCAAAGGTTAAAGATCCAGGCTTTTCAGTATTTAGATTTTGTTGAAGTGCTGCATTTATCTTTTGAGACAAAAGATATTCACGAGTCGGCTTTACTGTCATGTGAGTTTGACCATAGGAATACACACGCCCATCTATTTCAATAGCCATGTGCGGGAAAGGAACAGTTTCATTATAGATTCTGACTTGATTTGATTTTAATCTATATTCAGGAGCTTCAAAAAACTGTTCAGCTGACACAAATGCATCAGGTTTTGATAAGTGAAGGGCCCAATTTCCTACAATTGAAATATTGAGAGCTGTCACGGTAACTAAACTGACTCTACCTAGCCATTTTCTGAATTGAGTCCACGAGGCATGGGACTGCATGAATTCCTTTTTCTGCAAAAATATTTCCTCTGCTTTGTATTGACGCAACAGAAGCATTTCTTCAGGTGAAGGCTCAAAATTTGGATTTTTGAATTGTTTTACAAAAACCTCATCAAGCTTAGAGTTTATTTTTGGAAGGTAAATAACTGGAACTAAAAAGCGCAAAGGGCCATTAAAAGTAGCTCGTAAAGTTGTTTTTATTTTATTATAAATTCCTCGATCTTTTGTGATTTGGATGGCAGAGGCTCGACCTTCGAAATAATGATTTATTCTTAACGTCGATTTATAAAGTCCTTCAAACACAAGAAGAACTTGAAGGGTTTTTTGAAATACATTTTGGTAGGTTGTGTTTTGTGCAAGAAAGTGAATTTCACTAGCACTTAATTCGTGCTTAGGATTAATAATTGTTCTTTTTAAAAGTTGATTAAACCTAGGGTTATCTAAGGCTGGATCAAATTTAATATCAAGTTTGCTTAAATAATTTAAATTTTCTTTTAAAACTTTTAAATGGTGAAGTGAAAATATATGGCTCTTGAGCCAGCTGTCACTCGTTCTTAGTTTTTCGTAGGATAAATGAATGGCGTGATCATCAAACTTTGACTTTACAGATTCGACACATTTATTGGCATGGGCTTGAGAGAAAGCAAAGACAGTTACAAATATTAAATTCAAATTTAATTTAAGTAACTGCCTTGCAAATTTCATAAAACTACTTTTTCAGGTTGAAACCAATTAAAGTAAGTTTAGCCGTAATGGACCCCAAAAGAGTTTGTAAGTGTTTGAGGGTCTTGGCGTCTTTGACTTTTTGGGAATGAATTTGTTGTTCAAGCATAGCAGCCAAGGCTAATGACATATCAACAGCTTCTAAAGTTGCAGCCTTCATTTCTACAACATTCGTTGAAGGAGTGATTTCTTTAGCAATTTGACGGATTTTGAGAACGGCATCAGCTGTTTCGCGATCAATCAGCTGATTTTTAAGCATCAAATCAATTAAGTCTATGTTGTATTTTGAGGCATCTTCGGAGAATTTATTTTTAATCGCTTGCTTAAGAACTTCATCATACAGTGCCAATTTCAATTTATCTTTTCCAGAGGCCTGCAAATTGAAAATTGAGCTTAATGTTTCAACTGTGGAGTCGACTCGTCTTCTCATTTGTTCATCTTGGCCAAGCATATTGCGAATTGTCGCGTAGCTGACAGCTTCATTCGTATCATTTGTGAGATACATAATAGATATACCAGCAGATGAAAGGGCTGTACCAGCAGCCATAAACTCTCTAATACCTTTTCGAGATGACCACTCAAGAACATGTTTAATGCCCAAATTGTTATAGGCCCATGTAGAGCTGTCCACTGATCTTTCAAGTAACCATGTGATACCCAATGAATTGAATACCTTTTCAGAGGCATTGGAAGAATATTTTAGCACTTCTGCACTCGCACGTAGCATTGCGGTCACGAGTTCACTTACAGATTCAACTTTTTGTGATGACCAATAGGTTGTGGCACCAGCAAAGCTCGTCGCAACACCTGTTAACGAAAGGTCAATGGAGTTGGTTTTAATATACATGTACTTTCTTTTAATTGATTCATCCACAGCAGCAATGGAAACACCTTGTTGATCGAGGATGGTGGCTGCAATCATCAATTCAATGGCTAATTTCTGAGCATCACTAAGGGCCAATGCTTCACGTGAGTTCGTGACAGCAGCTCTTTGCGGAACCTGTGCGAAAGCCACATTTCCAAAAAATGGTGCAGTGGCTTGTGTTGCCATCGACAGAGCGATTATTGATTTTATCGTGAGATGAGACTTCATTTAAAACTCCTAAGGGTTATGGTTAAATTTAAAAACCCGAAAAAAAATATTGCAAAAAAGAAGTCGATATTTTTGTTTCAGAATAAGTCAGAAGCAGAACTCAGGTCTAATCTAATGAATCTGAAAAAAGAGCAGCAATTTTTGTATTGGAGTTGTTAAAAGAATCAACATTTGCAACATGCGCCTGATGATTAACTCCAGGCGCATAGATTTTAGGAAAGAAAAAAATGATATAAATTATCAATAAGGCACTTAAAGGCGTTGAGAAACGATATCAGAAATTTGTTTGAATATTTCATTGGTATTTGTGTTAGCACAAATCTGAGGATTGTGAGTAACTACCAGCTTGATCTCATTCTCAATTTTTAAAAAAAGTTCTTTCTCAGTTGAGTACTTTTTAATTACGGATTCATCTAATTGAAGCATGATGGCTCTTGCCAAAACCTGCAAGGTAGATCCTCCACCTGCCTTGATTTCATGATCTAAATTATTGATATCAGAAGGATTAGTTTGCAGCTTGTCCCAAATAGCTTTTCCTACTAAACCACCAGCTGCTAATCCAATTGTTGATGATAAAGCAGCATTATCGACACCCATATCAGCCACAGTGCCTGCGCCAGTAAAAGACATCATAATAGCAAAGCCAACAATTAATCCCCCCTGAATAGCGTATAATTCATTTAGAGACTTGCCTTCAGCTCGAGCTTTTTTTTCTAACAGATCAGTGCAAGTTAACTTCTGATTGGCATGTAATTGTCCAGCCGTTATCAAAATAGCTAATATAATTGTTTTCATGGGACTCCTTTTTTAATTTGTATTAGTTTTTCGAGTTCATTTAATAAAAAATTAAAATTCTGCCCTTGCTTTGATTTAATAATTCTATCTCCATAAATTAATTGCAGAGTTCTGGCTCTCTCTGAAAAGTTTCTCGAATAAATTCGCCTAAGCTCAATTAGCGAAAGCTCACCAAGATTTGCTTGAATTTCAGAACGAGCACAAATCTCGTCACTGCATATCCTAAATGGTTTTGTTAGATTTTCGAGTAACTTGTATAAATCAATAGTTAAATTTTCTTTACGGGCAATAAGCTCTGATGTTACAAATCCCCTTTTTTTCTTGTTGATTGGATTTAGGGCATAAAAAATCATCCTAAGTTGATTAGAATTTAACTTTTTTAACGTTTCTTTTTGAGAGTCATCCCAATCATTTTCATAATCCTCAGAATCAAATTCAGCTGGTAAAAACTTTGTAGGAGAATCAATCACTTTTTTAGGGAAAAACGTTAATAGTGCCGGTGCCAAAATAAGTCCTTCAATCTGAATTGGTGCAATTGGGTTAACTTTATGAGCAAATGTAGACAACGAAAATCCAGCAGCTCGAAGAAAATCAATGAGTACTGTCCCACAGTTATTATGAGTAAATAAATAACGACCCATATTATATTTTGATAAAATGATTTGTTTTAATTGATTAATAATTCCAATTTTTAACTCTGCATTTAATGGTAAGGAGTAAATATTTAGGGATCTTTTTTCCACAATTAACTTTGTATGCAAATAGAGCTGTGTCTGAGAAATTAAGGCTACCACCGGGTAGAATCCACTCACACCTTTTGCGAGTAATTCAATTTCTGAATCATCTTCTGTATTTGCTACAAACGAAATTACATAATCATAAGCGATATTATTTTTGGACATTTTGATTCTAAGTGAAGAGTGCCCAAAAGCACTTTCGATTCGATTAAAACTGGATTCAGAAATAAGAACATCTAATTTTTCAATTTTTAATTGTGGGTCATTGAGAAGGGCTAAATTAAAAGCATGCCCAGCTCCATAAATTAGGTTCAAAAAAAAAAAAATAAGCGGGCAGAGCCAAAATCTAAATATCTTCACCAATGATTGAGCTGCAAAATGAGCTCCAGGACTATGTCTTATGATGAGACATTTGTTTCTATGAGACTCAAATTAAGCCAGAATCAACTTTTAGATTTTGTTCCTCAACAAAAATCGGCTTTGAACGTAAAAATCCCTTACAAAAAGAAAGGGTCCTTTTGCCGTGTAGTTCGAAGTTGAGCAATGTACTCAATTAATCTTTTTTTCTTCAATTTTGAAAGGCCTTTGAACTTGAGTCCCATCAATCGATGATGGTTCTTATGACCTTGAATTTCACTGATCCATTGAATTGTGCAAAGGACCATGCCCAGATTGAGGCTTCCCGAAAAATCGACAAATATGTCTTCCTTGGATCGCACATTGAGTGGGGGAATCTCAAATCTTACACCATCAGGGCTTAAATTTCTGACTGTGGCTTTGGCAATGATTTTTGTTTTTAAATCGCAAAGATAAGCCAAACCATTGACCATCTCACGATTGGTGTTTCTTTCCACATCAAAAGTTAAAACCTTAGAATGTAAATCTTGAATGGATATAGAGGTATCGAAATCCTTTTCTATCTCCTCAAAAGGTGTACCTGCGTTTGGACTTTTCTTTCTGCTCGCCCCCATCTTTTGCTCCTCAAAAAGGTTAGAAATAATAACTGCTAAAGTTGGAGTGGTTAATTTGATTGTACACAGATTATAGAAAAATAAATCTCATGTGTTGACCATCTCAGTATTAAGAACAAAGAAAATAAATTTGTATCATCTTGGGGTCTTAAAAACTTCGATTTTTTGTCGAACATTCTAACATCGCCAAGTCAAAAAAATAGGAACAGGAGCTTTGACTTAATATTATTCGACTGACAGGGCCTTTAGAAGGGACTCCTCACTGGGTTTAATCGTCAGGGTTCGTTGGATACGAACAGAGTCAGGAAATCCTTCTTTGCGAAAATAAAGATCTAAGCGATATTCTCCAGGTGGCCAATCTTTCGTGGAAATTGTGCCATTTGCAGATATTTGTGGATCTAGCCTTTTCCATTCTTTGCTGAGGTGCCATCTTTTTGCGGGTTCAATAACAAGCACAGCCCCCTGTTGTGAGGGTTTAGCTTGCAAACCCCCAGTATCAGATTCAACCAAAATTGGGGCTTGCAAGGGAGGTGCAGTGACCACAACTGGTTTGGACCAATCGGTAAAGCCTGACTTTTCACCAGAATTGCTTATTGCTTTTAATCGATATTGATATATGCCTGTGCTGATAGGTGTTTTAAAAGCACTTTGTGAAACCTGATGAGTGGTGATCTTTCCCGCTGAGTCGCGCAATTCAATTTCATAACCCAATGTTTCTGCAATAGATGGCCATTCAAATGAAAGTTCTGCGTTGGTTTCACCTTCGGGGATAAATATTGAAGTATTTTGAGTTATGGACGCCACCTGAGGGCGCGGAGCAGTAACACTTAGCTCAGTGAGTTCTGACCAGTCGCCGGGCACTCCGCGGGAATCCAAAGCTCGACAGCGGGCTAAAAATTCACCAGGTTTTATTTTAAAACTAAAAAATGATGTATTTGATTTTACAATTGATACCACTTGTCCTGATTTATTTTGAATCTCGAGTTCATATTTTTTAGCGTTGGGAATTTCTTCCCATTGTAGCTCCACAGAAACATTTGAAAATCCAAAAACTAAATTTGTACAAAATAAAGAAAACAAAAAGCTAAGAGTTTTCACCTAACCTCTAAACTTCCCTGGGGCGAAATTTTAGAATCCTGGCTTTTTTCTTTTGAGTTGATAGAAACAGATTTGGCAATGTCGAGGGCGGCTCGTGGATCCAGTTCCAGTCCCTGAGTTTGGGTCACGTAATTAAAAGTGGATTTAAAGTTTTCACAGGAGCCTGGCCCGCCCCTCAAAATACCTGCAATTTCATCAATTGCATTTTTAACGGAAAGTCCCAGCCGCTTATCATTTTTTAGGAACAGGTAGCAGCTCTTCCAATCTTCAAAAATAGAATCTTTTGCACCTCGATTAGAACGTACAACCTCAATTGCGTGATTCGCACAAGTTTTTATAGGTAAGCCAACGCCGCGGTCTTTCATGCAAAACTGAACTAATTCTAAAAAATCCTGACGCATGATTTTAGTAGAGGCTGAAGGCTCCTTGGCGAACTCAAGACTCAGCTTAAAAGAGGAATCAAAATCAAAATTAAAATATTCAACAAGAAAAATCTTTTTAAAAGTTTCTAGAAAACTTTGCGTTTGTTCATCCGAAAGAGCAGAAAATTCAAGAGCTGAATTTAATGTTGATTTAAGATCAACTCCCGACTTTTGCAACAATAAAGAAACTTGACGAAACCTTTCAAAGGATCCCACACAACCTTGGGAAATAGAATGGGCTGTTTGTAAACGAAAGGTCATAGGCAAATCAGACCAGGGCTCTTGCTTTAAGTACTCAAAACCTTTTTTAAAATTTTCAGCGCTAGGACAAGTTGCAAAACTAGGAACTCCGAAGAAAATAATGAGCAACCCTGAAAAAAAAACTTTTAACGCAAATATCATTAATAAGTCCAACTCCATTGAAGGGAATTAACAGCTACCGGCCCCTGTTGACTGGGAACAAGTATAATTCCTGAAAGGGGGACATAGATTCGGCTTTTTGCCCGCTGGTGATGGTGATAATTTTTTATACTTCGTTGTTGAAATATCAGAGGCAAAAATGACGAAAGTGCCCCAAGTCCAACAAGTGCTTTATTGTCATCAGAAGCGTAGTCCATCATCCAAGCATTCGAGGCCAAATTTAAAAAAGCCCCTGTCCAAATGAGTTTTCGATCAAAACTGGCCTGATCGGCCAGATATTCTTCTGCAATTCGTTCTCGGTAAAGTTGGCCTCTTCGACCAGTCGCCTGGTTTTTTTTGGTTTCTGAAAGTGCCATTTGAGCTTTATCACGACGCAAAAGGTGGTAACTGAAGGCAAGTCCACCAGCTCCGATGATAACACCTGTGCGCGCCGCCCAATCGGCGTCCTCTCGGTCTTGCATATTGAGATCAGCTCGCTTTGAATTCATCAATTGAGCACCATTGATAAGCGTCAAACCAGAGGGAACTAAAGTGGACCAGTAATCTTGGATTTTATCAGTTCGTTCATTATCCGCTTCTGTTTGTAGGCGCTCAGTGGCGCGAGGGACTACTTGCAATTCTGGATAATCAAAGGACTTTAACACCTCATCACCAGAGAGCTCACTGGCACTTGTGGTCGAGTTGATTTGAGTTTTATTCTCAGTTTGAGCGAATAAAGTTTGGACAAAAAGCAGTAAAATAAGAATTGAATTTTTCATTGTCTCATACTGACAGATAACAAAGCTTTTTCAACGGACCTAGATCCAGAAGCTGTCTCGATAATTCATATCAAGTCCAAAGTTTTAAATTCCGAAAAACTAAATGAATGCTAGAATTTAAAAAAATTTATCTCGTCGCCTTTTTTGTGGGTTTAGCGATGTACGCTATTCAAACTTCTTTGCAAATTGCAGGGCCTGGTTCTTTTTTTAAAATGATATCTCAATCCAAAGCCCAAACACCTGTGGGTGACGTTCATTCAAATGCCCAGGATCCCAACACTCAAGTTTCAGTCATGGTTAAGGGTCTACATCCCAACCATGATGTGTATGTGGATAAATTGGGGGATAGCTCTGGTTCGCGCGCTTCAGACACAACATTAAAAACGAAGCCTGATAAAAACAAGGCCGCAAATGATTTGGCCTCTCAATCGCAAGAACTGCACTCATCAAGAGCCCTTGTAAGCCGTGATGAATGGGATCAAGTCAAATCGCAAAAGCCAGAAATTATTCTTTATTTTATGGACAGATACCCACGCGAGATTGCAGAGGAAATTATCAATGCATTTCGCTAAAATTTTTGCCTTCTTTGTAGTGGGCTATTTGACGGCTCTGGGGACCCAAAAACTTATTTTTGAAAAATCAAACCCAAAGCTGAATAACCGATCACCATCAGCTTTAGATCAAATCAAGATTTTGAGCTGGGCCGAAATTAAATGTTTACCCCAAGATAAGCTAGAAAAAATTTATTTACGCGTACAACTTCAGGAAGAAATAGACAGCGCAAAATGTGATGACAGTGTTCATGGCAGACTCAATCAGTTTTTTTCATTCCTCGAACAATCGAAGCTTCAACTAAAAGATGATAAATGGGGTGATCTTGCTAAGATGTTTAATGATCCCCTACGATACTTTGAGTCCTATAAAATTAAGCTGTACTTTGATTTTGCCCAGGCCAAAAGCTATGCCCAGGCCTCAAAAGGAGAAGGTGTTTGGCTAGGCAAGGGCTTTTTTGATTTAGACCCCATTACCGCCACAGCCCTATTTTTACACGAAACTTACCATCACGATGAAAAAGACCCAGGCCATACACGCTGTAAAGGTGGAGACATTCCACAGACCAGTGGTGGCTGTGACGAAGTTTTCACTTTAGCAGCAACGGAAGCCCGTGGAGCCTACTCCATCACAGTGGCCTATTTATTTGCTCAAGCATTAGAAAATAAACAACTGTCGCAGGATCAAAAAAATCAGCTGCTCAAAGATGCTTTTGGTCTTCTATCTTCTCGTTTTGTTAGTGGATTTGAAGAAGTGGCCACACTGGTTGAAACTCTGGCTTTTTTGGATTTAAAAGGTCAAATCTGGATTTATCATCCATGGTTAAAAATGGTCAGACAAATCCCAGACTTGCAAAAAACATTACAAAAAACCCCAGCCACTCAATTGCAATTCCATCATCAAAAGCAGGGTCTATTCGCAATTTTAAATAACAATAAATTATTTGAGTGGTCCTATTCAAATCCTTTACGAATTTATTATCCTGATATTATTCCAAGCACAGATGAAATTATGGATGCCACAAGATTATACCTATCATCACAAGAGTACGCTTACACATCGGTGATGAAAACCAATCGTCGAATTTATGTGGTGGAATTTAACAATTCAAGTCAACGCTGGGAACTTTTAGAGTTAGATCCCAATACGGACAAGCTTATCAATCCAGCGAAACAAATTTCCACCTATGATTTTTTTTCAGCGGGTGTTTTAGACGAAGCCGGAGATTTGTGGAGAATTTCAAAAGGCAGCCGAGGGGCAGCTAGCCAACTTTTGCAAGAGGCCTTGTATAAGGAACAAAACCAAAAGTACCAAACCATATCGGGGGGTCTTTACACGGATCAATTTTTAGGAGTGACAAAAAAGGGAGAACTTTATCAACGTGAAAACAATCAATTGAAGCGTTGGACTGCGGTACCGAACGGACTTGAAAAAGTCAGCGAAGGATTTTTAAATTACTACGCTAAAACCGATGAAAAACAAATTTGGTTTTGGCCGCGTAAACTCAAAGACTATTCAGCCAATAAAAAAACAAAAATATTTTTGCCTTTTGATGCCTTTGATTTTTCTGTGGTGAGACGGCTTTTAGCTGTTACTGGCAATTTGCAAGAAACCACTGAAAAAGTATGCGGCCACAAAGTCAGTTTTAATGATCCTTACTGGCCCGACATGGCCTGGGCCTTGGACGGAGATGTTTTATTGATGGGCCCAAAAAATGGCAGTGAAGACGACTGTCGAATTGTACGACAAGACGTAAAAAGTGCCCGGCTGATCAAAAGAAAACCTGCCAAAGCCAATAACGGGGCTGAGACCAAGCTCAGACCCGTAGATTTGGAAATTCAATTTACCAAGAAACCAAAGCACGTCTTTGAGAGTTGGTCGACTGGGGATTAACACTGTTATGGCATTCCATACAGGTGTTGTTTAAATTTCGAGCCTTCACAAAAGTTTGAGAACTCTGCTGTTGAGCGAGCTGCATCACTTCCATGGCATCCAAATTGGCCTTTTTAACAAGTTCGGGTCGCATGTGCTGAAACCCTCGTGAAGCTAAATCTTGAATCAATCGCTGGATTTCTCGAGCTAAAGCATAGGTCACGGTGTGGTTTTCAATTTTAGCCACAGAAGCTGAAACGATATGATTGTAGTTAGCGCCGATGGCATTCATGGTTTTACACATGTAGGGGTTATGACCAGGTTTGCTGCACTCCTGTACGATGGTGGACCAGCCGTAACCAAACATTTCATTCCAACCCATGCCATTTTGCGGGCTTGAAGAAGTGTGACAGTTCATACATTTTTGTCCCACCAGGTTGACAGTTTCCAGCATGGCCCAGTTGTTATCGCGGGATTGTTGTCCGAGATCTCGAGCCACCCGTTGAATTTCAAATAGAGGTTGCTTGTGCGTCTGCAGAGCTCCAGGGACCACATCAATCAATCGAGTGGCCGTGTTGTAAACACTTCCTGCAAGAGCATTCATGTACAGAGGATCTGTTCGCATCAGAATATTTTGTGAATCCAAAGCATTGACCGCAGTCGCCAAATGCTTCATTTTTTGACAGAATTCTAATTGTTGGCTGACCGAATTGCAAAATCGACCGGCCTGGGCATTTAGACCCCAGCTCAGAATAAAAACCATTAAAATTGAACTAAATAAGTTTTGCATAAAATCCCCCCAAGACTGTTTAAGGGGTACCGCTTGCAAGGCTAGAGGATCAATCAATTTTATTCAACTCTCGTAAAGTGATGTAAGAATGTCCCTGAAATTGAGGCAAATTGTCTCAAGGAGAAGCTTGACTCAACCCTCGGGCTGCGAGAGGAGAAAGCATGCTTTTAAAATCCTTTGCACGACTCTATTGGAACTTTCGACTTCCCCCTAACAAAGTGAAACTTTTTTTAACAGATGTGGATGGAGTCATGACTGACGGTGGGATGTATTACACTGAAAGCGGAGACGAATTTAAAAAATTCCAAGTGCAAGATGGCATGGGTTTGTTATTTTTGCGTGAGGCGGGACTACAAGTGGGAATCGTCACGGCCGAAGCTCGGGAACTCAATCGCAGACGGGCTGAAAAACTCAAAATTGAACACTATTACCCAGGCGAAAAAGACAAACTGACTCGAGTAAAACTGCTTTGCCAGAAGCTCAATATTCACTTGCATGAAGTGGCCTTTATTGGAGATGACATCAACGATTGGGAAGTCCTGAGCGCAGTTGGTTTTCGGGCCTGCCCAAGTAATGCTCGACCTGAGATTAAAAACATTTCACGTATTAAAAAACTATCCGTTAAGGGTGGTGATGGTGCGGTTCGTGCTTGGATTGATTTTTTAAAGGACCTGGGCCGTATTTAGAAGATTAAAATCCAGATCCCATAAAAGACTTTTAATTGGTGAGATCTTACAAACTAGCCGATAAAACCTCCATGATCAGTCGACTTTTAATTGTGGAAGATGAAATCGAACTTAGAAAATCCATGGTGGAATTTCTCGCCAGCGATCAACTTGAAATCGTGCAAGCGGCCAATGGCCTTGAAGGCCTAGAAATCGCCACCAAAGAAAAGTTTCATGCCATTGTTTGTGATATCAACATGCCTAAAAAAACAGGGTTGGAATTTTTAGCGGAACTCAGGGCTCAAGGTGACCCCACGCCTTTGTGATTGTGTCTGCTCATAGTGATCGTAAATCCACACTAGAAGCTCTACGCTTAGGAGCTTTTGATTTTATTGATAAACCATTTGATATCAACCAATTGATTCGAGTGGTGGGTCAAGCCCTGGAAGTGGGTGCACAAATTCAATTTTGGAAAACAGAGCCCGAAGCCATTAAAAATCTAGAAAATTTAAAAACTGAAAATGCCCAAGCCGCCATGCGATCCCTGGAAAAAGCTTTAAAACTGATACGTCCGAAGAGTGGCGAGTAAAATATGAGTGGTGTGTGATATATGAAAAGCTTTGATTTAATTCTGATCACGAAATTCAAAGCTCTGCAGGATCGAGTGACTAATATTTCCTCTGAATTTGGCTACACCCTTGAACACCTGAGCAAAGTGGATGATTTCTGTGAGCGCGAAGCTGAGTACAAAGAGCCCAGTTTGATGGTGGTTTCCGCTGAAGATGTGGAAGTGGAAAGTGAAATTGCAGGCCGAGTGCAAGTGGTCAGACAAATGGCCCCCCACGCATTTTTACTGGTGATCATCAGTTCTAAATTAAATGCAGACACAGCAGCCTTTGTGAAAAAATCTGGGGCCAATGCGGTTTTGCTAGAACCCGAAGTGGAATATTCAAGCAAGCTTGAATTTATTTTCAGTCAAAAAATTAAGTCTTCGTATATCCCGATTAAAGCGAGTGAACTAAAAGTGGGAACAAAACTGAGCTTCCCGCTTTATCATTTGATGCCACTGAACCGAAAGTATTTACCGGTCGTCAGGGCCAGTGATGAAATCACTCAAGATAGATATGATAAATTGATGCAAGTGACCGAAATTTATGTGCATCGAAATGATGTGGAAGCCTATCATCAGTACACCATGGGAAGTTCAGATCAATCCGCCGAGGGCTTGGGTCGACGCTGTCGTGCTCAGTTTATGCGATTGTATGCCAAGTACGTGGATCTAGTGATGTTGATTTCGGACCAAAGCGAATCCAAATCCTTTAAAGAAGGGGCCGCTCTTTACGAGCAGTGTTCTGCCCTGGCCGGTGATTTGATGAATTCCCTTTCTGTGACAGGTGGAGCTTGGAATATCATCAACAATTCAGCCATTGGTGAGTTTGGGTCTTTGCAGCGCAGTCCAGCAGTGGCGGCTTATGCAGGGCTTTTGAGTTTGCATGCACAGATCGGTTCTGTGACCGCTGTGATGACCGCTGTGATGACCGCTGTGATGTTGGCCGATATTGGATTATTGGAAGTTTCACCCAAAGTGAATCAGCGCATTCGCAAAGGGCAAAAGTTAGATGATTTACACAAAGAAGATTTGGCTGAATTTCACAATCATCCTGTGAAAAGCCTAAATATGGCTTTGAGCCGTAAATTACAAATACCAGAAAATGTTAAAAATATTATTTTAAGCACCCATGAAACAGCTGATAAAAAAGGATTTCCCGCCAAACCCAATGCAGAAAAAATCCCCATGGAGGCCATGCTGATTCAATACTGTGAAAAGTTGGATCATCAAAGCTGCATTCGTATGGGCGAGCAAAGAAAAGACATCAATGAAGTCAAAAAGCAAATTTTTGAAAGTGAACTTGAAGGCACCATTTGGAGTCGCCTGTTTTTAGAAAAAATCCGCCGCAGCGTCAGCGAGATCTAATTAAATACAATCAAGACCTTGGGCGGGCCTTTGGGTCATCAGTAGGATATATCGCTTGTTTGGATTTTTTGGAGGCGGTTTAATGTTTACAAACCCTTAGGGAATACTAAGCCTGAGAGTTCCACCGCATGGGGGAGTTGGAATTGAAACTGGAAAAGTTTTTTCTTATTTTAATCGTTCTTAACGCGGTCATTATGGGGTCACTTTTTTTAATTGGAGTTCTTACCCATGAGCAAGTTTTAGATGTGGGGCTCAGAGTTACAGGGGTTTTAGTTTTGCTATTGGTGGGGTCTGGCCTTATCAGTTTTATTTCAGGAAAAAATAAAAAATCCAAAACAAATTCTACTCACCAAGGGCCGCAATTTTAATTATTTATCAGGAGCATTGTTAATGGGAGTCATCATTGCAGTTTTAGTGGTCTTAGCATTGTTTTTGATTTTTTCTGTGAGTATTTACAACGGATTGGTTCGTCTTAAAAATCAAGTTCAAAGAGCTTGGGCCAATATTGATGTTATATTGAAACAACGATTTGATGAAATTCCACAATTGGTTCAAGTCATTGAACAGTACGCCAATTATGAAGCGGGAATTATAAAAAAATTAGCTGAAGCCAGGGCCCATTATGGATCAGCCCAATCCGTGGCCGAAAAAATTAAATCTTCAACTGAAATGAGCTTGGCTTTATCTGGTGTAATGGCCATTAGTGAAGCTTATCCAGAATTAAAGGCCAATCAAAATTTTATTAACCTACAAACGCGGGTTTCAAGTTTAGAGACCACGCTGTCGGACCGCAGAGAAACCTACAACGAAGTGGTCACCAATTTTAATACTCGCATTGAGCAATTTCCAGATGTGATTGTAGCGCGAATCTTGGGTTATCAAGAGCAAACTTTGTTTCAAGTGACTGAGGCAGAAAAACAAAAGCCCAATTTAAAAATGGATTTGCCTAAGTTTTAAGAGAAGGTCAGCTCGATATGGAAATCGATAAGGATATATTACAGCTGATCGTCATTTGTTTGGTTTTCGGCCTCGTAATGCTATGGATCAGCTTTCGAAAGCATAAAAAACTAAGACTTGTTCAGGATCACCCCACTGTCAAAATTGAAACAGCAGCTCAAGGATTTTCGGAAGTGCAGGGTTTTGCTTGGCCCACAGTGAATGGGCCTAAGTGTTTTAAAGGTATTGAGATGATTTACCATCATCTGCAATTGCAAAAAAAAGTGACGGAAGGGTCTGGAAAAAACAAAAAAAAGGTTTGGCGTACTATTTTTTCCACGGGTTTTGGTGCCCCTTTTTATGTGATGGATGCCACAGGACTCGCCTTGGTGGAGCCCGGGAAAAGTGAATTGGAAGTGGATTCAAAGACAACTCGCAGTTGGTATTTTATGTCCTACCGAGAAAAGCAATATTATCTCAAAAATTTTATCAAGGAATCGGTGGTGGGGTTTCCACCCAGTGAATTTTTGTGGGGTTTGTTTTCTTCATCCTACAGGATTGTAGAATCCAGGATCAACACAGGCTCGCCAATTTATATCAAGGGGCATTTTGAAAGTCCTGAAGGGATAAAAAAAGAAGCCTTGCTTGTGGGGCTTGCGAAGTTTGCTGGGCAGGTGTTTGATTTTCAATCGCGTAAAATCCGGCAATTGAATCGGCTTTTGGATGTCAATCAGGACAACCAAGTGACAAATCAAGAGGCGATCCAAGGTTATTCACAATTGGCGATGCACTCTAAAAGTCAGTCGGAATCGGGTACCAACCCTGTGCCCGATCGGCCCTTTCCTGTATTTGGTTTGTTTGTGACCAATGAGGATCACAAATTATTCATTGCTGACTGTCATGAAGAGCACCTATTAAAAAAACTAAAATTGCAGTTTTATGGTTATTTGTCTGCAGGGATTGCATTTTGTTTAATTCCAGCATTGTTACAAGGTTTGCAATTTTACCAAACAAATAAAAATGAGCGTGACTTGGCCGTTCTGAGTTCTGCTTCAGGTCAGGTTGAGGCTTCGAGCCGGGGTAGCACTTCAAAAACGAGTGCCGTTTCAAAAGCCATTAATTCAGCAGAGTTGCACCAATTGTGCTTAAGTGGTCAGCTCACAGCCTGCAAAGAGATGCTCAAAAATCAAAGTTCACTGCAACTGTCAGATCAATACATCAATTTGTATCGAAACAAGGCCTGCGATTTGGGTGAAAGTGTTTACTGTAAGTGATGGTGAGATTTAATTAAGTGGCCGCTTTTAATTCGATCCGTACAAAAATTCTGAAAGTGTTTCCCATCTCTGTTGCTGTTGGATTTCTTGTTTGGGAAATATATCTTGTAAGACTTTAATTGCTTGGCTGTTTTTCCAGTCATCAGATCTAGCAAAGTACTCCCAACTGTCCACTGTCATTCGAGGCGAATTTTTTAAAAAACCCAGCACAATAGCCAAAGAATTTTGCTTTTTACTATCTAAAGGTTGATGCGTATTCAGCAAGAGTTCTAGCTCTATCAAAACGGCTTCGATAATAAAATTAGATCGCGCTCTTGCATTGAAAGCACGGGCGCTGATCATATCGTTCACGGCTCCACCCAGTGGATCGAACAACTTCCACCAATCTCTTTTTAGATTTTTTAGTTCTTCCAGCAGAGCTTGTTTGTCAGTTCCATTGATCAGGGATTGTTTGTCAGCGCGGGCGATGAGGTCTTGTTTACCAGCAGGGTCAATCAGGGCCGTGATTTGCTCTGAACTGAAAGTATTTCCATTTTTTATGAGCGAGCTCAAGATGGGGTAGTGCGCTAAAAGCTGATGGTAACTGGGACTGACAACCCAAGCGGATTCTGAAAAATAAAAATTTCTTCGCCATTCGGGGCTTCCTGATCGACTGAGTTCTGCTATGTAGGCCGCTTGCTCCGGTGCCGGCATTCGTTGAATTTTATTGTGTTGGTGCCTAAAAGCTCGCACATAGGCCGCAGCGAATTTTGGATTTCTAATAAAGGCGGATAGATGGGCCAGATCATGTAAAAAGTCTGAAATATTAGCTCGAGAATTAAAGTCAGCTTTTTGATTGGGATCTTGGGTGGATTTTTCAAATTCAACCAAGGCCCGTGAAAGGCCGGAAGCACTTTCAATCGCGCCAATGGGGAAACCACCTGTGCTAATGAATTTATAAAAGGGGAGTGTTTTTAAAATATTTGATTTAGCACTTAATTTAAATCCAGGGGCAGAAAATTCTTGCAGAGGTGAAAGGATCACTTTTTGTGAAAGCCCGTAATCTGAATTTTCCATATCTAAAAAAAGCTGGGGCTTAATTTCAAAATCAGCACCGAGCTCTTTTAGCTCTGAATTTAATTTTGCTATTTGAATTTTTAGTTGTGCTAGCAGTGTTTTCAGCGGAGGGGTTGTGAAGGTTCCATCA
>JBKDFX010000171.1:0-1185 GCA_046336825.1 Bdellovibrionales bacterium
GGTCCACCTCTTATCGGACTGAATTTGTTTAAGCAACTTGTTTTTCCTTCACTGTAAATGTTAACGGAGCTGGGGGTTTTCCTTTAAGACTGCTGTGTGGTCTGACTTGGTTATAATGCTTTCTCCACATCTCGATTAATATTTGTGCTTCTTTTAATGTATAAAAGATTTCTCCGTTTAAAAACTGATCTCGCATTTTTCCATTAAATGATTCCACATATCCATTTTCCCATGGACTTCCTGGTTCAATGTATAAAGTTTCAACTTGAAGTTTTGTAAGCCACTCTCGAAGTGTTTTCGCAACAAATTCTGACCCATTATCTGAACGAATATATTTCGGAACCCCTCTTGTTAAAAAGAGCTCTGCAAGCGCTTCCAAAACATCAATTGATTTCAATTTTCTCTTCACTTTGATCATCAATGATTCTCTCGTAAATTCATCAATAATGTTCAGCATCTTAAAACTTCTTCCGTCATGAGTTCTTTCAAATACAAAATCATAACTCCACACATGATTCTTGTATTCTGGCCTCAGTCTTATAGAGGATCCATCATTTAACCACAGTCTTGATCGCTTGGGCTGCTTATAGGGAACCTTTAAACCCTCAAGTCTCCAAATTCTTTCCACGCGCTTTTTATTGATTCTCCAACCCTCGTTATTCAGCAAATCTGTGATCGTTCTATAGCCGTATCTTCCATACTGACTGGCAAGCAAAATCACTCGATCAGTCAACTTTTCATTGAACTCATCGGGCTTTAAAACATATCTCTGCGTGGATCTATTGTGATCAATCACCCTACAAGCTCTTCTTTCTGAAACATTTAAATTTTTCACAACACGTTCAACCGCAAGCTTTCGTCTTGTAGGGCTTAGAAGTTTCCCTTGGCAAATTCCTTTAGTATGGAGTTATCAAGTGCCATGTCTGCCACTAGTTTTTTAAGCCTGGCATTTTCTTTTTCCAGATCTTTTAACTTTTTCACTTGATCAATTTGCATCCCACCAAACTCTTTGCGCCAGCGGTAGTAGGTATCTTTACTCACTTGGGCTTGTTTACAAGCTTCCATAGTGCCTTTACCTTGTGCAATCAACACATCAATCTCTCGCATTTTCATTACTGACTGCTCGGGTGTGTAATTCACTCTTGCCATATATTTCATCTCCCTTTTTGGTTTATACCAGTCCGA
>JBKDFX010000172.1:0-8288 GCA_046336825.1 Bdellovibrionales bacterium
GGGATTAAATCATCCACTAAATGCTCGCGTCAAAAGTCCGATTAACAAAAAAGCGGGACAGTTCTAATGAACTGGTGAATATCAATTTTATTCTTCTGCCTGAATTTAAATTATAAAATGAAATAAAATCTTTCAATACAGACTCAATTATTTCAGTATTCAAAGTCTTTAAAACTTCATTTAAATGTCTGACTAAGTGTTCAATGTTGTAGTTTGAGCTGTAGGTCATTTCAGACAAATTTTTCCACATTGTCAGTCTCTGTTGAAAGATTGCGATCGCTTCTTGCGATCTACCAAAGGCCGCCATACTTTGCATAAATTGAGTGGCCTCTGTTTTTTCAATTGAACCATCATTTTCTCGGTAGAGTTCATATCTGGCATCACTAACGGGAACCAAGCGCTCTTCAAGATTAATATAATTACGAGCTCGATCAAAATAGCGGACCATCAATTCGTAGGCCTTGACCCCCATTGTGCTTCGAGTTTTAAACATGGCACTTGAGGGAATTTCTATAACTTCAGATTCAATCAAATGAATTTTCATTAGATGGCGTACATCGTCTGAATATAAAGCTCGAATATGCTTGCCGATATTCCCCTAATAGCCTGAATCAACAAATACAACACCCCTGCTTCTAATTAATTCGTCGGTCAACCCATTCTGAAGCAAGTAGGGTCTTAGGTTACGGCTGTCTTTACTGACCCTGGACACATTAATAAGGTGGAGTCTGTCTCTTAGTTCAGGCCAATGCTCAGTTAGAACAAGAGCTAAATCGTAAAGATACTCGCCGTCCCTTGCCAAAAAAAAGAAATGTTCTTTTGGATAAAGACCCATTAATTGGGCTAAAAACTCCAGCTGAGCCCAATTCAAATTTTGCCACTCAGGCTTATTAGTGGCCTGAGGAGTGAGTTCAAGAATCTTGGGTCGACTTGTATAATACTCAACTTGTTTGGGAACAATATTGACAGCTGAAAAAGCAATTGAGCCAATAAAAAGCACGAGGAATAGGGTTGTCATTCTTAATTTCATTCTAGTGATTCCTCAATTTAGACTTTGTTACAAATTGATACGCAACAATTTCCACATAAACTGAGTGCGAAGCCTGTGCCAGTGTCGATTAGTATTATTTTAAAAGTCTCAATTAGAGATAAAAAGATTTTTAGTTTTGGGCTGCTGTTTCTTTTTTAGTGATTTCAGAAAAGAATGTTTTAAAAAGACAAACTGAGGTTTTTTCTCTCTTTTCCCAATCCGCCTGGACAAAACATCTTAACGTGCACCTCTGGAACCACTCACAGCTAAGACATTCATTTTCTTCAATAAAAGATGTCACAATGTTAGAATTGGACTGGTAATTGACCTCAGAGTTAAAACTATTCGGTTTATATTCTAGGTAACGGCAACGGGTTTTTTCACCTGTTGGCAACAGGGTCATGCTATTGAGACCAAAACAAGTCATCTGATTTTGACTATTGTTGATCATCTCTGAGACTGGAGAACTTTTGGGGTAGTTCTTAGCTAAATAAATCAAAGCATCCAGAATTTCTTGATCTGTGGGCATAAGAATATGGGGATTTTTTTCTGGCTGATAATATTCGAAAAAAATTTGATATTTTTCGTAGAGTTGATCAAATAGTGGGTCTTTAGAATTGATCATATTTTGTATACTGGGCTTCGTTAGAACAACGTTAATTGTCCTGATAAATGCACTGAATGTATTGGTATTATCAAGATACTGCTGGCGATCCCAAAGCTGGTTATGACGACCCGTAAAATCATAGGATGTGGCTAAACAAAAATCTATATCGTGGTCTTCCAGTTTTTTAAAAAAACTGAGAACTCGATCTGTTTTTTTGAAAACTAAATTCGTTGCAAAACTAAATCGAACTTCATGATCCATCTGTGAAGCTTCAAAATGAACATGATTGAGAAGCCTAAAGTAATCCTCATAAATATGATCAGGAAGATCATCATTGAAAATCTCGCCACCCATAACGTTAACAAAATGCTTTTTTCGCAGATTGTTTTTCATAAAATCGACGATCTGTTCAGCTTTTTGAACAATAGTATCCAATCCTGTTTTACTTTTGTGATCTTGACCACAAAAGTTACAGGCTAGATTGCAATGCTGGAAAAGTATGAGTTGAATCTCTGAAGCATCAGGGATTTTATTTTTCAGAAGCTTCTCAAGAACAGGATCTCTTTGTAGGTCTGAGCTGCGATCAATCATTAGTTCCCCGTTTAAATATTAACCAATAGGCCTCGAATTAATTTTGAGCCACAAGACAAACCCTTACAATATTATTTTTGAAAATAATGCGGTCTAAACACCAAAAAATTGACTGGTTTCTCTATACCTTGACTGCAGCACTGTAATTTAATTGAATTACTGTTAGCAACTTAAACGGGCCCAATTTATCTATCCATGAAAGAAAAATTATGTTTCATTTGTTCGATCGAGTTTACCTGGATCATCACGCAAATTTGAATTCAAAGCATACACTTTTAATCCTTAGTAAAGACTCGGGCCCACATCCACTATCAAAAGCTTTAAATCGACAATTTGAAAATATAGAAAGTTTTGAATCATTTTTATCACAGCACCATGAAGGTGACATAGAACTGTTCTGGACGGACCTTACGCGAAAAGATCCCAATAAACGATTTATATTATTTTGTGATCAAGTCCTTTTTTTAGAGTTAATGATTCAATTTCTAAAAAGTTTATACTCATCAGAAAACAACCATCATCTGTTTTTCATCTACAATCTTTATCGAAAAGATTATCAATTAAAATCAATGATCACCCACGTCCGGGGTGAACCTCGGGTTTTATCCAACCTTGATCTTTTCCCTAATTATACCTTTGAAGAATTTTGCAATCTAGCTAATGGATTACCAGTTAGCTCAATTCTTCAATCATTATCGAAAGAAAAAGTTTCCTATGAACATGTCTTAGGCGCCCACCTCAATGAGCCTGAAGATATGAACTTTGAAGATGCTATTAAGAAAAAAGTTCTTTTCTTTGGCTGGAGAACATTTTGCAATGAAATTAACGGGTTAAAATCTGAAATCTCAAGAAGTTTAACTAACATTCATCTTGTCTTTCCAGGGCTAAAATATGATGAAAATGAAAATCCACTAGATTACTGTAAAGCCCATCCTGAGCTGTCATGGATTTTTGATCCCATGATCAAACCCGAATTTGCCAATCATATAAAAAAAACATATGCGAGCTACTTTTTTCCTAGAATTCAGCTTTATTTATTTCGTCAACAATTACAGGACTTCTTCGGCGATAATTATCATTTTGATGCTCTCAAACCTGAAGGTGACATTAACAGAATAAATTATTTATTTAATTCTGATTTTAAAAAAATACTCGAATTGGATATGAAACGTGGGCTTGGTTCAAGTTTCTTTAAGGGTGAAACTTTTTTTAATACCAATCATCTTTTGATTAATCATTTGTACAATTTAAGGTTGGAGAATAATTCAGAAAAATTGAAGCCTTTTAAGCTTAGCTAGTGGTGAGCAAAGCCCCATTCCTATAGTATTTTTTTTTGGCTTCGATGGGAGGTGGTATAACTCCAATCAATAATGTAAATCGATCTTTGTTGATGTTAACAAGGGGTGTGACCTTATGCTCGAATTTGTCATTGTCGATTTTCATCACCACAACATCGCCATCTGTAGGCAAAATAAGATCTGTCATAATTCGATGACCATTATGCTTCTGAGCTAGAGCCAGCGAGGCTCCATCCTCAAACTGAAGCGGATCCGGTACGTGATAAAAAAGGACGGCGTACTCTTCTCCCACATCATAACCATCGTTATCTGTATGCCAGCCTGTATCTGCAGCCCCGTTCCAAACAGTCGCCGAGAGGCGATCAATTGAAGCCACCGAATGGGCTTCGGGTATATACTTTAAGATGATATCAAAGGCCCATTTTTTGTAATGGGGTGGACAATTTTTTTCACAACAGGTTTCGTAGGTTTATTTTTTTTCAGTCGAGCCATTAGACTGAGATAGGTTTTTATTGGCCCAAGCCGGTATGGACTTATATTTGCTGTCTGGATCAGGTGTCCATGTTTCAGAATCAAAAAAAGACTTTAAAGTCTTTAATTCACTCTCATCGAGTTTAAATTTTTTGTAGCCAAGGGAATCAAGATCCATAGAAAAAACCTATTTTGATGACAATTGATTGTCAAGTTAAGCCGGGTATTCAATTCCAAGGGGTTTGAAAGAAAACACTTCTAATTAAAGCTCTTTATATCTACAATTTTATGAGCTTTGTTATGCTGAGGACAGTTAAGATATGCAAATAAATGAAATGCACACATTTTTAGATAAAAAAATAAATCTTGATTGTGATTTTGATTTCAATAGCTTTTGGAACAAAGGAGGATTCGCTCTGGATCTTTCTAATAATACAACAGCTTCCAAAGTTATAGATTATGCGACTCAACAGGAATCTTATGTTCTTAATTACAATGACAAGTATCCTGTTGAAAATGCGGTTTGGGACACTCAGTGGAATGTTAAAGAGCGGGCTCCCCAAGTTTATCTCGATTTACGTGATGAATTCATGAACTCAAAGCTGTTTAGTTCTTATTACCAAATCTACAAAAGATTTACCTTCCAAAAGTTAATGCTCCATCGCACTCCCAGAGGCTACGTTAATGATTATCACTCGCACACATTTGATGCTTCACACTTTCATGTATTTTTCTACATTGCCCCGGTCAAAAGAGAAGTCTATGACGGCGGGCTGATTGAAATTGGAGAGGTTGTCGATCGTGAGAATGTCAAAATGGATCCTTACTCTTTTTATCATCATTCTCCGAAACATCATTCGACTAATATTTCTTTTGTGCCTTACAATTGTTTAGCTTTAGTTTTTAATAATCTTAATCCCTACTTCCGACACCGCGTGACTGAGGTATTTACAAATAAAGAACGTTATACTTTTATGATGGCCTTTGGTTACCAAGAAAATTGTATTAGAACTGAAAATATAGAACATATCTGAAATTTAACCTTAATATTGAGCTCAATTTTTGACTCAAAGGAGTTTGTCCTTGGCTGAATACCCAGAAGTAGAAGAAGGTTGGTTGTCTTACTACGCAAAAAAATTAAATAATCAAACGGACCTGAAGCAATGCCGTTTTTTTTTAAAACATGATGAATTTACCTTTGTCGACCCAGTGGAGGAAAAGGTTTTCAAAAGAGTCTTCAGGCCGAATCTCACCATCCAAATGGATCCCAAGTATCAAGGAAAAGTGACTCAAATTTTGACCCAATCCACAAGTGCTCTTCACTACACTGATTTTGTATTGGAATACTGCCCAGGACGGGACATTCACAACCATCTTCTTAATAGTAGTGACCCTAAAGAAAAAGAGAAGGTTCTTAGGTTGTTTGATGACTTCTTAGCTGATTGGCTCAATTACGATCCTTGTCAAGATATTTGCACATCTTTTAATTTTGATGTTAATCCTGGTAATTTTATATACGAACCCACTCAGGAAAAGTTAACTCGCGTTGACTTTGTTTCTAAGTGGTATCCCATAGAAAAACCTCTCAAGTACTATATGGTTCCTTACGTCAAACTAATGAAAGCGGGTGTTGTTGACAAATTCTTAGTTAAAGATGTCATAGATGCACGTTTTTCTAACCACAGAACAAAAACGATTAACTATGAATCCTTGGTTGATGAAATCGACATTTATGGTTGCACCGAAATTTCAGATGGAATTATCCCAGATAATATTAAAGTTTAAACTCAAACATAATTGGTATTAATTATCGAACATCATATTAAAAATGCCGTCCTTGTCGGTATCCATCTTCCTAAGGTTAGCCAGCTAGAATTTGAATCTTCTTTGCAAGAACTCACTCGCTTAGTCACAACTCTGGGCTATCGAGTGGTGGGTCAAGTCACACAAAAAAGAAACTCAGATCGATCTGCCTCAGTATTAGGAAGTGGAAAATTAGCGGAGCTCGCTGAATGGACTGGTGGCACTGGCGTTATTTCTGCCATGGTGGAACACAAACTCACGAAGGCAGCATTGAAATGGCAAAAAGAAGAACCTGAGGAAACTGAGGATGAAGTGACAGGCCTTCTTTCAGAGGAGCAAAAAGGTTCAGCTCAAATTGTTATCGTGGACACTGATCTTTCTCCCTCTCAATTGAGAAATCTAGAAAGTGCCTCTGGTGTCACAGTTTTAGATCGCACTGGTGTCATCATTGAAATTTTCAGCCGCCACGCACGAACTAAAGCGGCTCGTTTACAGGTGGAAATCGCAAGGCTTACTTATGTGGCACCACGATTACGCGAAACTGGCGGAGGAGAAGACCGCCAGGGCGGTGGTGTGGGCGGTAAAGGTGCTGGTGAAAGCAGCCTCGAATTAGATAAAAGAAAAATACGAGACCGAATAAAAGAACTAAAAACGGAACTGGCCTCCATTGGAAATGAGCATCAAGTCAGACGATCTCGTAGGGAACAAGAAATCAGTGTCGCCCTGGTGGGTTACACCAATGCCGGCAAATCTTCTCTGATGCGCGCCATGACGGGAAGTGAAGTTTTGGTCGCTGACAAATTATTTGCGACCTTGGATACAACCATTCGACCTCTGCATCCTGAAACTCGTCCTAAAGTACTGCTATCAGATACCGTTGGATTTATTAAGAAACTTCCCCACGACTTAGTCGCTTCATTTAAATCCACTCTGGATGAAGCCCTTCATGCCTCCTTGCTTCTTTATGTGGTGGATGCCTCTGATCCTTCTTTTCGTTCACAACTCGAAGTCACACGCCAGGTGCTTGCCGAAGTAGGTGTGACTGAAACCCCTCAACTTCTAGTATTAAACAAACAGGATCAATTGAATCCAGAACAAAAAGCTTCTCTGCAAATTGAATTTCCTGAAGCTGTTTTTATTTCCACAAGATCAACGGAAGATCTTAATTTCCTACGCAACAAAATCATGGGTTATTTTGAAAGCCATATGGTGGATGAAGATCTTTTTATTCCCTATTCAGCTAAAGGCATAATTGGGGATATTCGAGCCAAAATGCGAGTTTTACAGGAAACCTACAATGAAAATGGAGTCATCCTTAAAGTGAGAAGCTCCCAAGAGCTTCTCACTCAGATAAAAAAGAAACTGACTTAGAATTAAGCTTTTGGAGCTTTGTTGTTTTTAGCTGCTTTTTCTTCAGGAGAAAGTCCCCAAGGAGAACTCTTGGGGCCACCTTTACCTTTTCCACCACGACGACCACCTTTGCCATCTTTGGAATCCGCAGGCTTGCCGCTGGTGAGAACAAGAAATTCAGGAATGTAATAATGCTCTTCAACTTTAACGGCTTTGGCTGGTGCTGTTTCATTTTCAGCTAAACTCACAACTAAAACACGTCGTAAATTAGTTGTGTTCTGAGCGGCCACATCCATAGCTGCAACAAAATGCTTCACCTTTTCACCTTCGAATTTAAAAGACTCGGCTAAACTTGTTTGAATCTCTTCAGGAGATTTACCTTCGGCAGTCATGGCGGTTTTAGTGGTTTGACCTTTTGCTAATACAAAACTGGGAAACTCAGTGACAGCTTTCATTTTGAACCTCTTTCGATAGTGTTGGGATAGTAAAGAAAAACCAGTGTTTAAGCAAACTGAACCTGCTCATTTTAGAGATTCTTTATAGATGACCTTATCTTTGAAGTGACAATAGATTTGATGATGCCCGTAAATAGGCTGAGACAATCGATCTTTTAGCCGGATAAACTGCAACTCGCAGGCTGAACGACAAGCTTCCTTAGTTAGCCCCCACAAGGGACGACTTGAACCACCCGAATAAGAGGCGCCTTCGCTTTCAGGCTTCCACTTTGACTCAAAAAGGCACTTAGGAAATGGATTTTTACAATCCTCATCCTCACAAGCGGGATACTGATAAGCCCCACAAAGACCCATGCGACATTCATACTCAATGGGCCCTGAATTTTTCGAAGGGCGTATTTCGCAATTCATAGCTCTTGAATCGCCCCCGTCTTGATAGGCTTTTTTTTGTGCTTCCATTGAAAAGATCTTATTTGCAGAAGAATGGCCACCACACCCATAGTGAATTCCGACACAATCTGCATCTTGCTGACATTTGATCCATTCTTTATTTAATTTGATCTTGGAATCGTCAAATCGCTTCGGGTTAAAATCTTTTGCACTTAGATGAACCTGAAAAAATAATAGTAATAATGAGATGATCGAAATCATTTAATACACCCAAAGATAAAATGGACATTAAC
>JBKDFX010000012.1:0-9513 GCA_046336825.1 Bdellovibrionales bacterium
GGTCCGAACGATCATAAAATTGATCTCTCGGGCTGCTTTATGATCGCAAAGGCGGAGGGAGATCTCTCAACAGAGCGTGTACAAATGCAGGCGACCAAGATGAGCTGCGTTTCTAAAAAGGGAAAGATGTTTGAACGCGAAGTGAATGGATTTGTCGCCGACGACAAGGACGGATCTTTTGCCATGAAAGGGCAAGTGAACTCAAAACAAGGTCGCGTGGCGGCGATGGCGTTCATCGCAGGTGTGGTTGATGGCGTTGGAAAGGCTGTTCAGGCCTCTCAAACAACTCAGAGTACAAATCCTCTGGGCGGCGGATCTTCGATGATGACTGGTGATGCTGGGAAGTACGCCGTCGCCGGTGGGGCTTCAAATGCCGCAGGCATGGTGGCTCAGTGGTACTTGCAGCAGGCGCAAAATCTTGCGCCGACAGTAGCTATCGGATCAGGCCGCGATGTCTGGATTGTTATGAAAGATAAAGTCAGCCTGCCAGAAGAATATTTCAAAAAAGAAAGGAAGAATGGAGATGAAGGTATTTACTCTTATTTCACTCGTGTTCTTGAGTAGTCTTATCAACGGTTGCGCTAGTAGCCCGAGCAAATCCTTGCTTGAAGAACGTGCTGGATACGGATTTACGGCGCCTCCAATGGGACTTGGCGGGAGCGGCAATGTTAAGTACGTCCCCACCAGAGTTCCCGAGCAAGTCGTTGTGACGTGGCTTCACGCCAAAGAGCTTCCCTCGAAAGACTATTTCTGGGGTTCATGGTTATCCATCGTCGTTGCTCCTGAAGCTTGGGAGATGAAAAAAGTTTCGGTTCCTAAAGCTGAAAAGAAAATGACTAAGCGAACTCCTGAACGACCTCAATCTACACCGCCGAAGATGAAACGGCCGTAGAGAAAACTTGAGTAAGGCTTTACGACAAAAAGAGAGCCTCAAGTATTATCGGAAATTATAAACAGTCACTCTACCAATACCAGGCGAGCGGCAGACCAAAAAAGGGGTCTACCTATGCTTGGACAAAAAAATAATACGCACGAAATTATTGAATCAACGCTTGCTAGCCGAAAAAAGTTTGTGCGCGCTCTATTCGAGCGCCCGGACTCTTTCGCCAAGATTCTTCCCTATGAGGAATACTTATCTGAGGCCGGAATGTTTGTTCTCAAAGACGGATCTTTAGGCGCTGTCTTTGAACTTGGACTCATTGAACATGAACCGCTTGAGGCGACCCGAATCGTTGAAATGGTTGAGGGTCTTAAATCATGGTTCTTTCTTCCTGAGAAATGCACTTTACAGATTGTTTTTGATCAAGCGCACGTTCCGGCGCGTGATCCCATCTGGACATTTGAAGCGAGTGGTTTCAAAAATCCCAATCCGGTTTCGAAAACGATCTATGACGCTCGACTCGAAACTCTGAAGAGCTATTGCGAAGGCAAAAATAAACTTTCGCCAATGCGCAGACGAGCGATTCTGTCGATCAGGTATTTTCCAGATCAAGATAACAAAAAAGAAATCTTGCGGCTTATGGAGCGCGGAGAAGGTCTTCTCTTTGATTCGATGAATGCGATGACGATGGAGGTTTCAGAATTCTCTCAAATTCTCGCTCAATTTGTTGATAGCTCAAAAGTTCCTCTGACCCGAGTAGGAGGCTCTGAACTCGTCGAATATCTGAGACGGTTTTTTAATCCCAAAGAATATCTTGAACGAGATTTTGCGCCGTTCAACCCGCACATGTCAATTTCTGAACAAATCGTCTATGCGGGGCTTAAAGGCGACTTTGAAGGACTAGAACGCGAGGGCCTTAAGACTCGGACCATTACGCTGAAGACGAGTCCACGAAGGGTCATCCCTGGAGGAATGGCGAATTTTCTTACGCTCAATTTCCCATTCAAGCTTTCGCTAAACTTTAGTTTTCCGAAAGCTGCAAAAATCAAAAGCTACTTTGATACGAAGGAGTTTTTTCTTCAGAACAGTCCGAGCGCGCGGGCTCGTCGTCAGCAGCAGGAGATCAAGGAAATTCAAGAACGTCTTGCTCATGACGAGCGATGTTTGTTCATGACATTCAGTGTGATTGTCGAAGGAGAAACCGAAGAGGTTCTGAATCAACGAACAAGAGCCATCACCAGCGTATTTCACAATGACTTGGAGTGTGAAGTAATCCGAGAAGAGATGATCGGCTTCGGACTTTGCTTAAATAGCCTTCCGCTTTTCTATACTCCCTCGGCGGATCATTCGAGTCAGAGATTTGTTCGCATCATGAATAAAGATGCAACAAGGCTTCTTCCCGTTTTTGACTCTTACCGTGGGATGGACAATCCGCTTCAACTATTTTTGTCGCGAGAAAATAATCTTGTTCGCTTTTCGTGGGCATCAAATGCGATTTCAAATCACACGGCTATTCTTGGAGATACGGGTTCGGGCAAAAGTAAATTTGCGCTGGACTGTGTTCAGGCGCTGAAACTTAAGAGTCCGGAGCCAATGGCGTTTGTGATCGACAAGCGAACAAGCTGTGAGGCTTTGTGCCGAGATTTCGACGGAGACCTCAGCGTCTTTGACCCGAACAAAGAAATGCCGTTCTCGTCGTTTCGCGGAGCCTTTGACGATGCAAAAGTACATTTTCTCACGAAGCTGATCCTAACGGCGGTGAAACTTACCAGCACGTCATTCGAGATGGAAAGTCATCACTTGAGTATTGTGTCCCGCGCTTTGAAAGAAGCGTATTTGCGCAGGGCTCGTGAGCGTGGGATCGCGTACAAGGATGGTGTACTGGTTGAAGGAGATTCGACAAACGAAGTTTCGGTTTCAATGGATGACGTGATCGCTTCGATGTCAGGTCTTACTGCCGAAGGTGAATTTGAGACGCTCAAAGAGCAAATCGAAGACCTCATCACAAGACTTATGCCTTTTTACGGTGACGGCGTGTATGCGGCGTTCTTCCGTGGACAAGCGCAAACAAGGAAACAATCGGCCAAGCTTCTCTACGCCTACGATCTGGAAGCACTCGATTCGGACGAAACACTCAAAGTCCTCATGAGCATGTGTGTGATTCAGGAAATTATGACGATGATGTCAAAACCTGAAAGTCTTAAGCGCGGTGGGGTTCTTTATATCGAAGAACTTGGCTGTTTGGGTCGCGACAATCCAATCGTTGGCGAATTCGTTGTGGAGGCCGCAGAGCGAATGAGAAAAATGGGATTCTTTCTCATTGGTGTTGCGCCAAATCCCAGAGTTTTTTTTGAAACGGAAGCCGGTAAAGCTGTTTGGGGTGGAGCCGATAATTTCTTTTTCTTAAAAATGAGCCCCGACAATGTTCGTTATTTGCGGGAGCACTCATCGCTTTTAAATTCTGCCTCTTTGGAGATCCTAGAGACGCTTGAAACAAAGCCCAACGAGTATGCCGAAGTCTTTTACACGAATAAGACCAGCACTCATCAGGGGGCATTTAGATATATCCAATCCAATCTTGATCGCGTGTCCTCTGTAAATAGTGAGCAAGATCGAAACGCCATTAAAAAAACAAAGGGAGCATAAATGAAGATAATTTTGATGATGAGTCTTTGTTTCCTCGCTGTTCAAGTGCGCGCTGGAGACAATGACTATTCTTACAGAAATCGTAGTGAATTTAAGTCGAGCGATTATCTGTACCAGACACAAGGATTCAAAAAAGATCCCGTATTTGATGAGTACCGAAGTGTTGATCTGGGACTCAATCTTGGAATTGGTTCAGACTGCGGACGAGTTGATTTTAAAAGCACGCTTCAGGCGAGTCTTAAAAATATTCTTGATAGTCGTTACTTTGGTGACATGGGAAAGGACATTATGGCGGGCTCGCCAATGCTCCTTGCCTGCTACTTTAGCCCGACATGGTGTGCGATCTTAAAGCACTCGCAAATAAACGCGAACTTCATGTCGCAAATGCGCCTGAATCAGTGCTCGCTCATGGACAAGTACACCGATTCTCGTGTTGGGGAATACTACGAGGAAAGACAGTCCTGTGTTCACCGCCAAATAGAAAGCAATGGCGGAAACATTGAAACCGCCATGCAAGCCTGTAACTCAAACCGCATGTGGGATACAGACGTTGCAAACTGGTCGGGCTCTAAGTACGGCGAGAAAAGTAATTCCAATAAACTGATCGAGAGTTCTGCGCGTTGGGCTGGGTTTGATACTCCCGAAGCTTCAAGCACTGTGAAGCTTGTCAAAAACCTTGTTGGGGACACCGTCATTTCCCGTGGTAAAGTCAGTGTCGAATACGGTGACAAACCCTTCGGCATTACACCGCGAACGCACTTGGCCGGGATTGAGCGAGATGTACAGGACAAGCTTTGTGTCGGCCTCATGGGGAAAGTCGATTACGCCGGTCCTGGCGGCACCAATGCGGTCATTCGCAGCGCTGACCTTGAGTCCATCACGGGAGCTAAAAACCAAACTCTTCTCGACCGGCAGACTCTTCGTAATCTTGCAGTGATGCCATATCGAAGCCGTGCGCTCTATTGCCAGCGTTTAGCAGGTTCCGTGGCTATCGCAAGGTTCTCTGAAGACATGAACAGGTCTCTCGATGTTTTAGCCCTTGCTTCGCAGAATCCAAATCTGCCCGAGCGCCGTAAAAAGGAAATCGAGGATAAGCGAGACACGCTCAAGCAGTCGATCCAGACGACGTTAGAACTTCAGCGCGAGCGAAATGTTCCATTGAATGAAGTGGTCTCCCAGATCAATCAAGAGGGCGAAAGCATTCATCAGGATTTATCGCGTGAAAGACTTGATCGCGACCAATCAGGGCTCGAATCGCAGACTGCCAAGAGTCGCTTTTTCGACTGCTCGGACGGCGTTCTTTGCGACTCAAACGGAGGTGCCCAGTGATGCGAGAAGGAAAACTTCTACGAAATGACTGTCAGAGATTTGAGGTTGGCGATTATGAGCTGACCTCTGGGTCGCTCGTCGAAATTCAAATCAATAAAACATGGCTGCTTGGAGTGATCGAGCATTGGCGAGATGGCTATTACTGGTTTTCGAAAATCGAAGGTATCGCCGTCATCCTAAGAAATGGCATACAAGCTCGTCTCCCAGAAAGCTTTTAGAAAGGACTATATGTTTTCAAACACGGCTTACGAAGCACTCTATCAGCTCATTGGACTTGGCCTTCACGCCAAGTTCATTGAAGTCATTACGGGCGAGGCATTTTTTAAGGGACTGGTTCTGATGATCTTCGGAGCCATTTTCTTTTTCACAATTTTAAAGTTCATCTCTCGCTATTTGCCGGGGTCTTTGATCGAAAAACGTCACGTTCCCATTTCAAAGTTCATTAAGGTAATCGCATGTCTCTTCTTGGGTCTTGCGATTCTTCGCGTGGGCTCTGAAGCAAAAGTGAAGGACTATCAAGGCAAAAACTGGTCAGAGAATTCCTACATAAAAAAGCATGTAGATAATGTCGAAAGCCAGTACCGAGTCAGTGTTGTGTTCGAGCTAATGAGTCGAACGGCAGAAGAGGTCACCGGGCTTCTTTCAAGGGTTATTGATGAGGTCTTTGCCAAGGGCAATCCCCAGCTTACGGCTCCGAATATGTTCTACAAAGCCATTATGTATGCAGGGATCGCGACAGTTGAAGACTCATCCCTTCGAGACCAGCTTCGTTTTTATTCGGATGAATGCTTCACCAAAGTTTTACCATCAGTTCACCAGTTTAAAGACCAAGCTGCTATCGACGGATTTTTCTCAGCTGGTAAAAAAATTGACCAAGAGCTTTCAGATGTCAGCATTGATCTCGGCCAAGGGAAAACAACGAACTGTCTCGAAGTCAAAGACTCTACCGTTCAGAAACTTAATGAGTACGGTGTCGGTCAGATGAAGGATTTCTCTAAGACCATTCCGTATTCAGAGGCAGTCATTTATTCCTATGGCGGAAAACTTGATCCAAGCTACTACAAGAACTACGCGACCTCGATGGCGCTTGCGAACTTCTATGCCGATCAGCACGAAGGACGCCTTGGAATTCAAAAAGGTGCCGAGGCTCCAGGCGCTGCTGGTCAGACTTTTCAAGTTCTTGGTCGGCTCTTTAGCTGGGACGGAATTCTGGGCACCTTGGGGTTCAGAGACCAACAAGGAGCATCGGAAGCCGCGAGTCGGTCTCAGGAGTTTAGTGAACACTTAGCTAGGGCGCCGCACGTTGCCGGATTTATCAGAATGCTTTTGATCGCGGCATTTCCGTGGCTGATGTTTTTTGTGGTCGCAGGCAAATGGCGAGTGCTGGTCGTCTGGTTCTGGATCTATTTCTCGGTGTTATTGTGGACGCCACTTTGGACGCTTCTGTATCACATCATGCTTGGTATCTCGATGTCGTCTGAAGTTATGCAGGCCTTCGGGCAAATGACTGATGGCGTGTCCATGTACTCGGCGAGCCTCGTGAACCACAGGCTCTACTATATGTTTTCGATCTATTCATGGGTTCAGCTCCTTGTTGCCACTCTGACAACGGGATCGGTGTTTATGTTCCTAAAACCCATGCTTGGTGAAAGCGAATCCGAAGGAAAGCCCGAGTTCTTGGAGACGGCCTCGGGTCCACTTATGACAGCGGCGAAGGCGGCGCTGTGAGTTCCACTCTTGTATTTATGGCCGAGACCAACAGTCTCGGCCTCGGGGGTGTGGGGGCAAAGCAACCACATTTTTGGGGAGGGAGATATCACACCCCTATCTTGCCACGAACCAAAATACCCAAAAGATCCAAACTAACAAATGAAACAAACAAAGGAAAAAACATGAACAAACCAAAATTTAGTAACAGTACACGCAAATTATTAATCCAACTCCCTCTCATAATTCTAATGCTCGCCCTCACTCTTCAAATGTTACTCACCGGATGCGCAAGCTCTCCCCACAGGGATGATTCAATCCATGCGATTCTAGCAAAGGAAAATGAACTCATCGAAAAAATCAAAGTGGAACGCTCAAGTGAAAGCTTGCGACAGGTCATTGAGCAAAACGAACTTTTAAAGAAAGCAGAGGCGCATCTCTTATTGAGTCTCGATGAGATCCTAAACGCAAATAAAGTTGTAACGACCAAAATAATGAACTCAAACAAACAGGAGGCAAAAAATGGGAAAAATGAAAGAGCTAACGATTGATCCAGGTGAAGAAGTCGTGCAAGCAGTTGGCGAACTGAGTGCGACAGTGAAGGAGGCCGCAAAAGCAGCGGCGGAAACGGAAGTCGATCACGAAGAAGTGAAAGGATGGCTCACCACAGTTTTCAAAGCCATCATCGCCGCATTCAAACCATGATTGTTTGCAAACGAGGCCTACCGGCGTAAACGTCGAGGCAAGTGTTAAAAACAATAAGAAAGTCCCACGACACCCCGAGGACTTTTCTCAGCTAAACCAAAGGGGTAAGAATGGAACAATTAAATTTAGACACCGAATCAGAAGCAGGAACCGCTGTCTGCGTTCGTATTGATGCAATCGAGCAGAGTCGAATTAAGAAAATGATCGCTGCGACTGGAATGTCTGGCCCTGAACTTTTCAGACGCGCGCTCTTTAGTCGAATGGATTTAGAGCGTCCGCTGCTCACACCTGAACAAGCAAAGAGTTTTGAAACTGAACTAAAACGTCAGGGAAACAATATCAATCAGATCGCAAAAAAGATTAACACCGGCCTCATGACTGGATGGAGTCAGGCACTTTCGGCGATCAATGTTAGCTATATGAAACTGAGTCAAATGCTCACGGTGAACTATGCCAATCGTTAAGCAAAGCTGGGTGAAAGCACCGGAAGCACTTGAAAAGTATTTGGACAAGGACCGTGACTCTGAGCCGGTGCGAAGTGCTTCAAATGGCCTTGCTGAAAACATGGCAAAACAGATTCGGGATGAGCACGAGGGACGAAAAAAAGAAGCGAAGAACTTAGCACTCACCATTATCCAATCTTGGCCCGCGAAAGAGAGCGATCTCTTTCCGCCGGAAAAGTACAACGAGATGGGATTAGAGCTTGCAAAGCGAATCGCTCCTGGTCACTCGGCTTGGGTTGTTACTCACACAGAGAAGAATCACATTCATAACCATATTGTGATTTCGTCTGTGAATCGTGACACCAAAATGTTGCTCGTTAATAAACGCTCAGAACTGACTAAACTGCACGAAGCAAACAATGCAATTGCCAGGGAAAACGGTTTCAGCGTCACCGAGAAACGAGATAAGAAAGAGAAGTCTCTTGTTCCCTACAAGGCTCAAGACATGGCAGCGCACGGAAAAAAGACTTGGTTCTTTGATATGAGACAAAAAGCAGATTTCGCAAGAGCTGCGAGCACAAGTTTTGAAGAGTACGTGGGAATTTTAAAATTCCGTGGTGTGCATGTTCGAGTCGAGGAAAAGAACATTAGCTATCTCTATGGTAGCGACGCCAAGGCAGTTCGCGGGAAACGCCTTGGAGATAAATTTGATAAAGACGGCTTGATGAAAGCGTTTAAGGAGAACGATGAGAGATATGCAAAGAGTCCAGGACTTAGAGAACGAACCCTTTCCGATCTTGGAGCAGCCTTTGACGGAAAAGGAAATTTTGTGGGAACTCAAAGCCATCTATTACCTGAATCAACAAGCTATTCAGGACTCGGAAAAAAGGATTACAGCAAGTTCACAAAAATTGATCGGAGCGGTGCTAGGAACGAGTTGCCTGCAATTTTTGATAGTAGCGGCGGGGTTCTTTACCATGAGATGAAACGAGCTTCCGAGCAGAGCATCTTTGATTACTGCACTGCTAACAAAATTCATCTTAAAACCAATGCCAAGGGGCAAAAGGTTTTGCGCGGTTTGGAGTTCGTTATCGTCGAGGATAAATCTTGGACGAATAGCAAAAGCGGTCGTCAGGGTACAATTATTGATTTCGTAAAAGCGCATAAAGAGACAAATGAACTTGGCGCAATTGCGATCATCAATAAGAACCCGAAGCTTCTGCTATTAGAGCAGTACATGGGAACATACCAGAAAGGTGTTCAGTCATTTTATTTTCCGAAGCCAAAATCTGCCTCGCCTGAAGTCGCACAAAAAACGATGCAAAGTCTTATGCGTTCGCGTGGCTTCAACGAGTCTCACGCAAGCGCGGTTCTTAAAAACAAGAACGTGCTTGTTGGCGAAAATAGAAGCGTTTGGCTGATAGGAGAAAAGAACGAATCCGCATTAGAGTTCAAACAAGAGCCAAGTGGCGAATGGAAACAAAAACGTCACGGGAAACCGGCAGTATCATTTTTGGAGAGCTTAACTCACTCAAAGAAAATGAGCGTTCACTCCGACCCGTTTGAGTTTCTGATTTTGAGTGGAAGCGGCAAAGCGTCTCACTCAAAAAGATCAAATGTTTTTGTGATGTTTGATGAGGGTTCAGAAAAAAGGCTCACCGAAGTCTTGGCTTTGAATCCGCACATTCAAGAAGTGCATGTCATGCCAACTCAAAGTCGAAGTGAGCTAAAACAAGAACGAAGTTTCGCTGAGAAAATGAGAGAGCGGTTTAACCCATTTGATATTTTGGTGAAGGAACTCGC
>JBKDFX010000173.1:0-1890 GCA_046336825.1 Bdellovibrionales bacterium
ACTACAGAGATTACAACAGAGTTTCTGGCACTGAAGGGAAGTTGCTTATCAATTGGTTAAAAAGCATTCCGGGCCTTGAAGTGGAGGAAAGAAAATCCACTGAATTCAAACAGGCCAGCGTTATAATTCGAAAAAAGCGTGATTCAGTGATTGTGCCGGAAAATTTGCTCTACGGACCGGACGACCGTGGAGTGCCGCCAAGACGGCACTTTATTTGGCGTAGGTGAACTTAAAAGACAACTCCCCAAAGGATACCGTAAACCACATCGGTTTTACCACCGTCGATAAAGTCATAGGCCACGTTTGGAGCCACAGTGTATTGATTAAAATAGAAATTATAAGTGGCACCTATTCTTTTCAAATATTTTGAGTGGCCATCGTATTCTTCCTTGCCATAGGATCCTGTAAGACCCAAATCTCCTAAGTGCAGACAGGCAAAAAGCATAGTTATTGTGATAGGATGTTCTGTGTCAATTTTTTCATAAAGGCCACCCACGCCCCATCTTTCAGTTAATCGATACTCATACTCCAAACCCAAAGTTCCATAGGAAACATCATCGAGGTGAGTGGCTCCAGTGAAAAGAGAAACGTGATGATGATGTGAACCTTCACCGCTGGCAAAAGTTGTGAGTGAAAATAGCAAAACAAAAATCGAGATCAGTGGTTTCATTTAAGCTCCTTAAGTATTGTCCAATTGTTTCATCGAACAAATATTGTAAGAGCTTAAATGAAATATATTTTATCTGTAAATTTCCTGACGAATTTGACTCAAAATATCGAGTGTGCGCTCGGTGTGCCAAAATGGTTGCAAATCAGTTTCTATTTGGGCCCATTGGGAACTTATTTTTTGTGCAAGACTAAGATCCAAGCGACCGTTTTCAGAAAAAGTGAGTTGCTGGGATATCAGAGGTAGAAATTGATTAAGTTTATCCACTACAACTTTCACTTTGATAGGTGAGTTGGACTTTTCCAGCTCTACAACCAGTGCTGAAATCCAACCCATAAGTCTGAGTGTGCTATTCTGAACTTGGGCAGGATCTTTGACCTCAATCCAGAAAGATTGAATTTTGCAAGGATGGCAATTTCCTAAAACTCGGATTAATTCCAAACTGTTTCTAATTTTTTGATCATCAATGGCAGATACAAAAATTCGAGTCACTTGGGCCTCACGAGCAGCCTTAAACAGGTGGGGCTGCTGAGTGGCCAATTGGCTAAAATCATCAATTTCCACAAGAGCTGCTCCGATTTCATAGTCTTCTAAGGCAATCGGTGAAGGGGCATTTTGATGACTAGAAAATAAAGTCCCTTTATTTTTTGAGTGGGGATCAATTCCACCCGTACCGCTCTTTGCAAGTGGTGAAGGTTTAGAATTTAATTTGAGTCCATCAAATTTAATGACCTGGTTTCTTCGATCAATTTCATATTTTCTTTTGGGAAGTTTATTTTCTATAATCTGTTGAGCCACTTGGCTAATATCTTGAGCGCCAATGACAAGAGCCGTTCCTTCCTTTGTTTTTTGTGTCACAAGGCCAATAAGCTTTCCTGATTGGAGAACTGCACTTCCAGATTGTGAAGACCGCATTTGCATTTGACCATGAGCCACAATTTCTAAGGATTTTAAAATTCCGGGCACCAGTAATTTTCCTGAGTTGGCATTTTTAATTAGCCCTTCGATTTTAGAAAGGTAGGAATCCTCTTTTTCAAATCCCTCAATTGTGATCTCTTCGCCTGAGGGGTTATTAAGCTGACAGGCTTTTAGCTGTCCACTTCGAATTTGAAGTAACGCCAAGTCAGTATGAAAATCTCGGTGAATGATAAGGGCTTTTGTATTGATTGGTCCGCTTAAATCAACTTCAGTGGCATCGGGTGCGAGGATGTGATCATTGGTGA
>JBKDFX010000174.1:0-16973 GCA_046336825.1 Bdellovibrionales bacterium
AGTCTGTCGTGCAAGACTTCATACATTTCAGAGCCCATACGAAAGATGGTCTTAGCGTAGTCTAAAGCCACTTTTCCCTGTTCCGTTAGAATTAGTTTTTTATGTTTTCTTTCAAAAAGTTGTACTCCCAAAGTGTCTTCAAATTGTTTGAGTTGCGCGGACAAAGTGGGCTGACCAATCCTCAATTTTTCAGCAGCTTTAGAAACGGAGCCTTCTTCGGCAATCGTCTTAAAATAAAAAAGGTGATGATAATTGACCCAAGGATTCATAAATACTCCTAGTATTGCAGTTTATATTTTTTAATGATGTATATCAATGCATTAATCGATTTGAAATATAGTGAAGACGGTCGATAATTAACTAGGAGTACTTTATGTATATTAAAAAAATCACATCTCGAATTCTTTTTGTATTATTGTTCACTTCTATTTCAAAAGCGACAGTCAATGACTCCCAAATTTGGACCTTGTTGACGGTTCAGGGAAAGATCACTCCAGAGTCTCAATTTGGTGCCTACTTGGAGCTTCAGCCTCGATATTCTGAAAACAGCAAAGACATGTTCGAAACCCTTTGGCGTCCGGCTTTGTTTTACAAGACTGAAAATAGCGGATCCTTTTTTTTGGGCTATCTTCAGAGGTTTAATTCTGACAATAAACAAATTGAACTTAGGTACTGGACGCAGTGGTTGAACAGATATTCCTTTGAAGATCGCGACGTTACAGTTCGAGTCCGCCTTGAACAGCGCGATGTCAATAATTTTGACAAAGAATCGATGCGAGCCCGTTTGATGGTTCGAGCAGTTGAAAAAAGTATTGTTGTTGCTGGTGCAAATCCTTTTGGCTTTGTTGAGCTCTTTCAAAACTTAAACTCTGTAAGAGCGCCAGGAAATGGTGCTGACAGTGGATTTCAACAAAGCCGCTTGATCCTTGGTTTGACTCGAAACTTTGATAATATCAGCGCCGATATTGGTTATTTGAAAAACTACATCGACATTTCAAGTGCGGGTATTCAAGATAACAATGCTCTGTTTTTGGCCTTGGGTTACAACTTTTAAGATCTGAGCCCCCCGTCTTTTTTTGAGCTACTTGAGTGAAAACTGCACGGACACATCCACGGTGATGGTCTGCGACTTGGCCTCAATTGTGGGAGTGGATTTGGACATTCCACGGCTTCCCGCCATGTCAGAAGCGACGGATTCGTAGTAGGGCATGGGGGTGGGACGTGAGCTGCCGCCTTCCTGAATAGAAATAGGTTCACCCAATTTGGCTTGTAAGGCCTGAGTCATTTTAAGAGCTTTTTCTTTTGCATTTTTAACAGCTGTGACAAGGCAATTTTCCCGAGTCAGCTTGGCTTTTTCAGCAGAAATAAAAGTGCTCAAATTTTCAGTGCGATTGATTTGCAGCTTTTGACTCAGAGCTATGACTTCACCCAAGCGATTAATTTCCGAAGTTGAGACTCTTAAGCCCAAGGAGGATTGAAAACCCAATGAAGTTCTTTTGCTGACCACAGAGTAATCGAATAACTCTTGAATGAACGACTCAGTTGTTTGAAGTTCTAAGTCTTTGAGATTTAATTTTTGAATTTCAGCTCTCAATTTTTCATAAATTTCAGCTGATTTTTTTGAAGCCAGTTGTGACTGCTTTTCAGTAAATTGAGCCACTAAAGTGATGGCAGCTCGATCAGGCGCCACTTCCACTTCACATTGACCATTGACGGAAATGGAGCGGGTGTTGGCTAAGCTACTTGATGCGAATAAAATCAGACTCAAAATAATAAGCCAAGGTGATTTCATAGAACCTCTTTTTAATTGATTACCAAGGAAGACTATTCCCACGATAGTCTTTAAAACATCCAGTCTCATTTAAGGTTTGAGTTGTGATAACCTTCCAGATGCCTCGTGCAGAGGTTTCAGGACTCAAAGGGGCCTGATCTCCACCCATTTCTGTTTTCACCCAACCCGGATGGATAAGTAAAAATTTAATTTTGGGATGATCGATGGCTAAACTTTTTGTAATCATATTCAAAGCCGCTTTCGAGCTTCTATAAGCGTAGTAGCCACCAGAGCTATTGTCTGCAATGGATGACATCAAAGTAGAAATTTGAACCACTTGGGGATTTTTTCCGTGGTTGAGATAGGGAAGTAGAGATCGAGTCAAAAGAAAGGGAGCGATGGCATTGACTTGAAAACTTTCAGTGAAATCTTTTTCGGTGTAGTCCTTTTTTAAAACTCCTGCATTGTTGATTAGTAGGTCCAGTGATTTTAACTGTTTCACTTGATCCACAATGTGCTGAAGATCTTTTTCAGAGCTGACATCGGCAATGACGGGCACCACTTGTTGACCAAACTCATGGTGCAGATCTTTCAGTGCTTTTTGATTGCGAGCCACACAAATGATCTTGGTTTCTTTTGGAGTGTGCTGAAGAATTTCCTTAACTAAAGCGCGTCCAATTCCTTTGGAGGCGCCTGTAATGAGGATATTCACATTTGCCTCTGTCTTTTTTCAACGGCCAGTGCCGCTTCTCGAACCGCTTCGCTGAGGGTGGGGTGGGAGTGAAAGGATCTGGCGAGATCTTCACTGGAACCGCCAAATTCCATGGCCACCACGATTTCTCCCAGTAATTCAGAAGCTTTTGCACCCACGATATGACCACCAATAATTTTATCTGTTTTTTGATCCGCTATGATTTTGACGAATCCTTCGGTCATTCCAATGGCGCGTGCGCGTCCATTGGCCATGAATGGAAATTTTCCGATGTTGATACTTAAACCCTGTTGCTTGCATTGCTCTTCTGTGAGTCCAACTGAAGCCACTTCAGGATGGGTGTAAATAACAGAAGGAACGGTGTTATAATTGACATGTCCTGCATGGCCTGCCAGGAGCTCGGCGCAGGCGACGCCCTCTTCCTCTGCTTTGTGAGCCAGCATGGGGCCTGGAGTGCAATCGCCCACGGCAAAAATACCAGGCGTTGATGTTTGATAGTGATGATCGACAACAATAAAACCACGAGGATCTTTTTTGACCCCAACGTCTTCACAGCCTAATCCATCGGTGAAAGGTCTTCGACCCGTGGCCACTAAAACCACATCTGCGGTGAGGCTGCCCGTGGTTTTGCTGTTCATGTCCTCAAAGCTCAATTCAACAGTGTCACCCTTCAATTGTGAGCCCGTGACTTTTGTCGAAGTCATGAATTTAACACCTTCACGTGTGAGGTTCTTAACCAAAACTTGCATGGTTTCTTGATCCATCATGGAGCAAACCTGGGAGGCAAATTCAACCACGGTCACTTCGGAACCCAAGCGCGACCAAACGGAGCCCATTTCAAGACCGATAACACCGCCCCCAACAACCACCATTTTTTTGGGGACAGAAGTGAGGGACAAAGCCCCAGTGGAGGAAACAATTTTTTTCTCATCAAATTTTAAAAAAGGGAGCTCAACAGGAGTGGAGCCCGTGGCAATCATGATGTTTTTTGTTTCAACCACTTGGGTTGATCCATCCGCCGCTTTCACTTCAACTTGGCCTGGGGCTTTGATTTTTCCAAAGCCCTTTATCCAATCAATTTTATTTTTTTTAAATAAAAACTCGATCCCTTTGTTATTTTCAAGAACCACTTTTTCTTTACGAGTCATCATGGTGGAAAGATCCAGAGAAACAGACCCCACTTGAACGCCGTGTTTTTTAAGATCGTGTAGGGCTGTGTGGTAGTGCTCACTCGATTCCAAAAGGGCTTTCGAAGGAATACAGCCCACATTCAAGCAAGTTCCACCTAACACTTTTTCTTTTTCCACAACGGCAGTTTTGAGTCCCAACTGAGAAGCTCGAATGGCTCCGACATATCCACCAGGACCGCCACCAATAACAATGAGATCGTACATAAGTTTTCTCTTTCTCTTAAATCTCTAAAAGTAATCGCTCAGGATCTTCAACGCCTTCTTTGATTTTAACAAGAAAGCTGACAGCTTCTTTTCCGTCAATCATGCGATGATCATAACTCAAGGCCACGTACATCATGGGACGTATCTGAATTTCTTTACCTTTTCCAGTGGCAACAACCACGGCTCGGTCTTCCACTTTGTGCATTCCCAGAATAGCACTTTGAGGCGCATTTAAAATGGGAGTGGACATTAAAGATCCAAAGACTCCACCGTTAGTGATGGTGAAAGTGCCATTCATCATATCATCCACACCAATTTTTCCATCGCGTGCTTTCAATGCAAATTCGCGAATGGACATTTCAACTTGGGCAATGCTCATCTGATCTGCATCTTTGATCACTGGAACCATCAGACCTTTTTCGGTGCTCACAGCGACACCCACATTGTAGTAATTGTGGAATTCAATTTGGTGGCCTTGGATGTAGGCATTCACGGCAGGGTAAGCTTTGAGGGCTTCGATAGCGGCCTTTGTGAAAAAACCCATAAAGCCTAAGGAGACTCCATATTTTTCTTTAAAAGAGTCTTTGTACTTATTTCTGAGCTCAATCACTTTTGTCATATCAATTTCATTAAAGGTGGTGAGCATGGCGGCGTTGTGCTGGGCCTGAACCAATCGCTCTGCGATTTTTTTGCGAATGGTAGTCATGGGAACCAGTTTTTTGTCCCCTTGTTTAGAATGAACAGGAACAAAGGGGGCCGGAGCAGGAGTTGTCGTCGGAGTTGGCGTTTTAGCTGGAGCGCCAGCTGCGAGAACATCGCCTTTGGTCAGTCTTCCGTCTTTACCAGTGCCCGTGACAGTGGCGGGATCTAAGCCTTTTTCAGTGACTATTCTTTGTACCGCCGGTGAAAGCGAGTGAGTGACAGCAGAAGATGAAGTAGCAGCAGGAGCTGGCGTTTTTTTTGGAGGAGGTGCACTTGTTGGAGTGGCCGTTGCTGTTGTCGATGAAGCCGTGGCTTTAGCATCTGAGTCCAAAATTCCAACAGTGGCTCCAATTTTAACCACGGAACCGGCTTGAGCTTGGATGGTCAGAACACCGTCATTTTCGGCGACAACTTCCACGCTGGCTTTGTCAGTTTCGAGCAAAAGGAGAACATCATTACGTTTAACCATTTCTCCTGACTTTTTAGTCCAAGATCCAATGGTGGCTTCCGTGATGCTTTCGCCGACAGCCGGTACTTTTATTTCTGTTTTCATGTGAACTCCTCAAAAACTCGTCTGATGATTTCAGCTTGTTCTGTTTTATGTCGATAAATACTTCCAGTGGCAGGAGACGCTTTTTCTGGGCGTCCAATGTATTCCAAATCAAATTTCAGTTTCTCTTTTTTAAATAGATCTTTGAATTTGAAATAAACATGTTGGTAGGATCCCATGTTTTGAGGCTCTTCTTGAACCCAAACCACATTTTTTAAATTGGAATAGGTTTTAAGAACTTCTGAAACTTGTCGATGGGCAAAAGGAAAGACCTGTTCCATTCTGACCAACGCTGTTTTGGTGTCTTTTCGTTTTTCACGCTCTTCAAGCAGTTCGTAGTAAAGCTTGCCGCTCACAAAAACCACGTTTTGAACTTTTTTTGTTTCAGTTAAAAGTGAATCTGGAATCACTTCCATGAACTGACCATGGGCCAGCTCTTCAAGTGTGGACACGGCCTTGGGATGGCGAAGTAATGACTTGGGAGACATAACAATCAGAGGCTTTCTAAAATCTCTTTTAATCTGTCTTCGAATGGCATGATAAATTTGTGCCGGCGTTGTTAAGTTCACAACTTGAATATTGGCTTGAGCCGCCAATTGAAGGAATCGCTCCATACGTGCACTGGAATGTTCAGGACCTTGGCCTTCGTACCCATGGGGAAGCAAGAGTACCAAGCCGGACATTTGCATCCATTTGGCTTCACCGGCTGTCAGAAATTGATCGATCATAATCTGTGCGCCATTGGCGAAGTCACCAAATTGGGCTTCCCAAAGTGTTAAGAAAGTGGGATCGCAAGTGGCATTTCCGTACTCAAATCCAAGAACAGCGTACTCAGATAAAATGGAATCATAAACACAGAACTCAACTTTATCGCCATTGATTTGATCAAGAGCAAAGTAAGGTTCACCGGTTTTGAAATCATAAAGGCCCGCATGACGATGAGTGAATGTTCCACGGACACAATCTTGACCCGTCAGACGGACGGAAGTGCCTTCAGACAGCAAAGTTCCGTAGGCCAGGAGTTCAGCTGTTCCCCAATCCAGAAGATCTTTGCCTTGAGACATGGTTTTACGAGTTTCTAGTAATTTGACGAGCTTGGGGTGGGGAGTGAATCCCGAAGGCACTTCACCCATTTTAAAACAGATATCTTTGAGCTTAGCTAAATCCACTTGTGTATTAACTGGTTTTTCCATGTCAGCCGCAGTCCCTTTTTTGAGACCCTTCCAAAAACCTTCAAACTTAAAGGGCTTAATTTTGGGCGCTGCTTTTTTAGTGTCTTCAAAAACTTTTTGCAGATTGTCCATTTTTTCTTGATAGAACGTATCCACATAATTTTGATCCACAGTTCCTTCACGAGTGATCTGTTTGGAATAAATTTCCCTCAAAGTGGGATGTTTTTTTATCAGTTCGTACATGAGGGGTTGAGTGTAGGCGGGTTCATCACCTTCGTTGTGACCAAATCGTCGGTAACAAACAAGAGTGATAACGATATCACGACCCCATTCCTGTCGATAACGAATGGCTATGTCCATGGCCCGTACACAGGCTTCGGCATCATCACCATTCACATGTATCACAGGAGTGTGAAGGACTTTGGCCACATCAGAAGAATAATGAGAGGACCTGCCATTTTCAGGAGAAGTGGTGAAGCCCACTTGATTGTCGATGACAATGTGGACAGTTCCACCGACCGTGTAACCTTTAACGTGGGCCATTTGGAAAGTTTCAAGCACAACACCTTGGCTGGCAAAAGCAGCATCGCCATGAATAAGCACAGGAACTACTTTTTTTCTTTGAGCTGTGTCTTTTCTGCGGCGTTGAGCGGCTCGGGTCATCCCTAGTACAACGGGGTTGACAGCTTCTAGATGAGACGGATTGTAAGCCAAACTGACTTGCACCGAACCATTGGGTGTTTCTTTTGTGGCGATGTAACCCAAGTGGTATTTCACATCACCGTCATAATCATCAACAGGCTCAGAGAGCTCAGTGGGACCATTGAAATCAGCAAAGATGTATTCCAAGGCTTTTCCCATAAAGTTAGCTAAAACATTTACCCGTCCCCGGTGTGCCATGCCCAACATGAATTCTTCAACATTTAGGCCGGCCCCTTTTTGCACCATGTATTCAAGCATAGGCAAAAGGGCATCTCCACCCTCAACAGAAAATCGTTTAGTTCCCACGTACCGAGTGTGAATGAACTTTTCGAGGGCTTCTGCGCGGGCAATGGATTCGTAGGTTTGCTTTTTTTGTTCCGTGCTGAGCTTAAAGTTTGTGCTTTCTTTTTCGAACTCTCGAATAAACCAATTGCGGATTTCAGGTAAAGCTTCAGCACATTGAACTGTCAGCTTGCCGCAGTAACAAGCGCGCAGGTGCTGGATGATTTCTTTTAGTGTGGCATTGGGTTTGCCAATGATGGAGCCAATCTGAAAAGGCTGATTCAAATCTGATTCTTTTAAATTAAATCTGGAAAGTGAAAGTTGATCAGAAGGGGCTGCCGTGTTGGTGAGAGGATCCAGTTGCGCTTCAAAGTGACCGTAATTTCGGTAGGCTGTTATCAAATGATAAACATCGAGTTCTTTCTCACTAAGACCGGTGGTGCCTGCACTGGCAAAGTCGAAACCCTCAAAAAATTTCCGCCAGTCCATGCTGACACTGTCGGGATTGGATTTGTATTGATGATAAAGACCTTCGATATAATCGAGATTTGAACGGTTCATGGTTTTGATCCTTTTTCTGAGGTTGCAATCTTTCAAAACCCTCTGTCATCGTCACGGTTTAATGCGCAAAGACATGATGGTGGAGAGCTTTGAAACAAACAGTCTCTCAAGATAAGGTAATTGAAATTTTGAGCGGTGAGTATGAGGGAAAACCTCTGGAGTAAAAACTCTGGGCGAAAGTAAGGAGCTAGATATGTCGACTTTGATTGTGGTGCGACACGGAGAAAGTCTTTGGAACCAAGAGAATCGATTTACCGGTTGGGTGGATGTGGATTTGGCGCCCAAAGGGGAAGAGGAGGCAAAAATTGCCGGTCGAGCTCTGAAAGAACAAAAGCTCGACTTTGATTTAGTGTACACCAGTGTTTTGAAGCGAGCCATTCGAACATTGCACATCGCTTTGGGAGAAATGGATCAGTTGTGGCTACCTGTGAATAAAACCTGGAGACTCAACGAGCGCCACTACGGCGAGCTTCAGGGATTGGACAAATCTGAAACAGCAGCTAAGCATGGTGAAGATAAAGTCAAAATTTGGCGCCGCAGTTATGACGTGCCACCGCCGCTGATGAGTCCTGATGACCCTAAGCATCCTCGTTTTGATGCTCGTTACAAAAATGTAGCTGCTGATGAGTTACCTGCAGGTGAGTCTTTGAAGCTCACAGCTCAAAGGTTTAAACCACTTTGGGAAAAGGAGCTCGTGCCAGCTCTGAAGGCGGGTAAAAATATTCTCATTGTTGCCCATGGAAACAGCTTACGAGCTTTGATGCAAATTTTAGAGGGCCTAACACCTGAGCAAATCATGGAAGTGAATATGCCAACTGGTATTCCCTTGCGATATGACTTGGACAATCATCTTAAGGTTCTCAATAAAAAATTCCTCGGCGATGCGGAAGCGGTGAAAAAAGCCATGGAGGCTGTGGCCAATCAAGGTAAAAAGAAGTGAACTTAGAAGAACGACGTCAGGCTTTGATTAAACTGCGTCAACTTTTAGAAAAGCACTCGATTGATATTCAAAAGGACTTAAAACTCGATTTTGGAAAACCTCCGTTTGAATCTGAAATGACCGAAGTTTTAAGCGTTATTCATGAAATTGATTTTTTTGTACCACGCTTAAAAAAATTGATCTCTCCGCGAAAAGTAAAAACCAATTGGATGAACTGGCCTGCTCGAAGTTATATTTTGGCAGAACCCTACGGTCAGGTGCTGGTTCTAGGAGCTTGGAACTATCCGATCAATTTATGTTTAGTTCCAGCTGTGGGGGCCTTGGCAGCCGGAAACTCCGTGGTGCTTAAACCCAGCGAATTGGCATCCCATTCAAGCGAATTATTAGCGCAAATGATCAATAACAATTTTCATCCCGATGTTTTGCGAGTGGAAACGGGGGGAGTGGAAGTCAGCCAAAAACTTTTAACTAAAAAATGGGATAAGATTTTTTTTACAGGATCCACACGAGTCGGCAAATTGATATACCAAGCTGCTGCCGAACAAATGACCCCTGTTCTTCTGGAGCTTGGGGGCAAAAGCCCCGCCATTTTTGATACTTCCTGCGACTGGGGGATTTCTATTAAACGCCTGGTTTGGGCTAAATTTTTTAATGCCGGTCAGACCTGCATCGCACCTGACTTTGTTTGGGTCCCCAAAGGAAACACTCAAAAATTTATTGAACTGGCTAAAAAAGAAATTCTTGCTAGTGATTATCAAATAGAAAACGAAAATTACACTCAAATCATCAATCATCAGCACTGGGATCGCCTGGTGAAGCTGATGAACTCAGGTGAAATCGCCTATGGTGGAAATTCCAACCGAGATTTGAGATTTATTTCTCCCACATTGATCACAAAAGTGGATTGGAAAGATCTCATTATGCAGGAAGAGATTTTTGGACCACTTCTACCTGTCCTCGAGTATGAAAATTTAGATCAGGTTACTGCTCAGTTGAAAAAATTTGATAAGCCCTTAGCGCTTTATCTTTTCGCTCAATCCTCAGAAAAATTTAAGTGGATGGAAAAGTGGAGCTTTGGTGGCGGAGCCATCAATGAAGCTGTGATGCAATTTTCAAATCCTCATCTGCCCTTTGGTGGAGTGGGGGCCAGTGGACTGGGCGCTTATCATGGTGAGGAAAGTTTTTGGTGTTTTTCACATCGCAAATCACTTTTGGCGAAACCCACTTGGTTTGAACCGCCATTTAAATACGGTCGACTTAAGGAATGGCATAAATCTTTGATTAAATGGATGATGAAGCTGGGGTAAATAGGGGTCTCAGTTTTTTATAATTCACGGTAATAATGCAATTTGATGCCACCCTGGGTTTTTGAAAAAATCAATCCACCCAATTTTACACCCAAAACAGCTCCAATGGTATTAGCTGTTAGATCAGCCAGTGAAAATCTTCCCTGGCAGCGGCTGGTGGCCGCATCACACAATTCGTCCAGCAAAGACGCGGCTGTGGCCACAATAAAACCTGCTGTTTCGTGACCTTTATAACTGGCAGAAACCACGGCTGCCAGTGATCCAAAGGTTAAAGCCCCGAGAGATTTGTCCTTGTTCACTTTCCACTGTTCTTCACTGCGATTGTGGCCCAACAAGGCAAAGGCTCCAATCATCATCGCTGGATAAACAAGATTTAATTTTTGAGGGGTTGAGTCAGCCAGTGCTTGAATGCCGTTTTGAATGGCAGGGACTTGAGACAGTGTCAAAACCACAGCCAGTCCCGCCACGTTGGGGTCACGGGTTTGCACCATACTTCCAATAAGAGAAGTTCCGAAATTTCTAACTGCTATTTTAGACTCGTCAGTCTCGCCAGCCAGTCTTTGAATCGTATCGCTGATGATTCCAATGGCTGCTCCAGCAGCTAGGCTAATATCTCCAGAGCCTTTATTTGAAAAATAATCCAGAGCGGGACGAGTTTTCTGGATCAGCAGCGCCCCAGCGGCTCCAGTGGCCGCAGCTCGTAGAGTCAGAATGACTTGTTGACCTGAGCTGATTTCACGGGGCTTTAACTGAACTCTGTCAGCAGGAAAGTTCACAGGTTTGATGACATCTAACTTAACTGTGTCCACGGCTCCCATTCGTTGGCGGAGTTCTTCCACCTCCTTCCGACTGTGTACGACTTTGTTTGGGTCCACACACAATTCGTGGGGAGAATCAATGACAGCTGCTGGATCTGTGATTTTTAATCTGTCTGTGGCTCTCAGTAAGGATAAGTCCACATTGGCTTTGAAATCTTCATTGGAAAAGCAGAGTAAAACTTGAGCTTGCCCTGTTTTTACTATCTCAGAGCCCATCAGGGTTTGGGCTACGTTTAGGCGCAAACTTGAACCTGTGTCTAAGGCTAAAGATTGATTTTGAGCAAACAAATTAAGCGTTGAAAAAGTCAAACTGGACAGGATTAAGAATTTAGACATATTTCACCTGTTTGCAGGCTATGCTTAATCCGTTCCAAGCCAGATTCATTTTAAACAAGTTCTGCTAGTGGCCCTATGTCAGGATATTGAACACTGTGCCCAACTAGGATCTCCTCCGGTAGAAAAAATTTTAATCTCTCTGTTTTCATTGACGAAACTTGGTCACCATCTTTAACCTCTCGGACAATGAGTTATTCACTATTTTTTACCCTATTACTGCCATGGGCTATGTGGGGAGCAACTTCTGAGTCTGTGCCCGCGAGAGTGTTGTCACCCTTGGATGACAGCCTTATTGAATTTAAATATCTCCCCCAGCAGATCGAAAACCTAGAAAAAAAAGTCAGACTCCGCCCTGCCGTGATTCAGGCCATGAAGGGGGCGCTAGCTAAATCGGACATCGAAATTAAAGCTTTCAACTCTGAATTTAAAAATGAATATGGTTTTCCCTCAGAGTTGGGTGGATTGGCTGTTTACTCCACTGTTGAGCTTAAAATGACGACTCCCTTTGATTTTTTTCTTAACCCCTTTGATCTCAAAATTCGCTTGGCCCTGGATCAAGTGATGCAAAAAAATTTCGATTCGTGGTTTAAAAAAGACTACACACTATTTTTGCCTGATGAGCCTATCAGGGGATCGCTTTATAATCCTTTACTTGTGACCATTCATGAACTGGCCCATGTGGATTTTCATCGGCGAGTTATCAAGTTAAGAAAAAATGCTCGAATTCCTATCAGAAAAGATTTGTTTACTTATTTGAATGAGCGCTACGCCCATGAGATCGAATTTATTCTTCTGAAAAGTATACAGCGAGATCCTGAACTTTTTTTTCGTACTCCACGAAAATGGATAGAGAGGGCCCATCTCGGTGAGGGCGCACTAGTTCGAAGATCCATTGCTCGCTATGTTCGTGAAGTCTACGGATTGCGTGATCCCGATCTCGCTCGTTTTGATGGTGTCCCCTTGGACGACCTTATTAACTTGCTGAAAGATTAATTTTAAATGCGACAATTGTTTCGAAACCTAAAACCTTTTGGCCTCAAACAACTCAAAAATCTTGTGGTCAATCAGGGACGTATCGAAAGTTTTACCAGCCAGGATCCTGTCGGTTCTTTTGACGAGGAGTACGACGGTCGGGGTCGGCTGGTTTTACCTGGATTTGTGGAGTGTCACACGCACCTAGTTCATGCAGGATCACGCGGTTTTGAGATGGAAATGAAATTTCAAGGAGTTCCCTACCAAGAGATTGCTCAAAAAGGCGGGGGAATTCTTTCCACTATGACGGCCACCCGGCAGGCCAGTCTTTTGGAGTTGCAAGAATTGAATAAAATAAGAATTCAAAATTTCATTAAACAAGGAGTCACCACCTTAGAGGTCAAATCAGGCTATGGATTGGATAAATTAAATGAAATTAAAATGCTTGAAAGCTTACAGGCGAATCATTCGGTGAGGTTGATCAAAACATTTCTCGGTGCCCACGCCAAACCTCCTGAGTTTCCATCTTACGATAAATATTTAGAGTTCTTAGCCGATGAAGTTTTACCAGAAGTGAAAAAAAGAAATCTAGCCAGTCGAGTGGATATCTTTATTGAAAAAGGCTTTTTCGAAATAGAAAAATCCCGTCAGTATCTTTTGGCAGCTCAAAAAATGGGATTTGATTTGGCCATTCATGCAGATCAGCTGAGTCTTTCGGGTGGAACTACTTTAGCTGTGGAGCTGGGAGCAAAATCGGCCGATCACTGCATTCAAGTCAGTGATCGAGAAATTAAAAGCCTCGCTAAATCAAAAACTGTGGCCGTTTTATTGCCAGCAGCCGATTTGTATTTGAAGTGCAATTATCCACCCGCACGCCAAATGCTAGAAGCTGGTGTGCAAGTGGCTCTGAGCACGGATTACAATCCTGGAACAAGCCCCACCCAAGATTTAGCCTTGATCGGGTTTTTAGCTCGACGTGAAATGAGAATGAGTTTAGCTGAAGTGATTCATGCCTACACGGTGGGTGCGGCCCAGGCTTTGGGTTTAGAAAATGAAGTGGGAAAATTAGAAAAAGGTTTTTCTGCTGATTTCACCCTTTGGGATGATGAGGAAACGGATTTGTTTTTACAAATTGGAAAAATGCGACCTTCTCGAGTTTTTAGAAGTGGTATTGGCCTCAAATAACTCATTGCATCTTAAATTTAAGATTCTTAAAAAATAGGTTGATGACTGGAGTCGAGGCTGAATAGCCTCTAGTTTATGAAGTCATCATATTCACAACTTATGCAAACCCAGTATTTTCACCCGGCCTTTAACTCTGCCATCTATGACGGCCCCATTCGAATTTATTTTGCTCAGTTTCACGAATCTTTGGCTCTTAAAATCTATTTTCTCTGTCAGCAGAAATTAGCCCCTCTGTTGGTTCAGGCCAAAGAAGTTTCAAAAAAAACGGGGGCCACCTGTTTGTTGCTACTTTACCCTTCTGTCGAGTTTTTTGATCAAACCTTTCCACAGGTGGAGTCCTCTTTGAACAAAGTGGCAGTTGAAAACTTTGAACAGGACCTCCTCATAGGTCTACGAGGTCCCCTGGAAGATGTTGAGCTTGAGAAGCTACTTGAAATTCTGCAGAATCAAATAGATGGATGGATCAAAAATCATCGAAGTCAAATGTCCCAGTTCGAAGCCACTGAACTTCGCTAACAGTAAGCGTCGTCAGGCCGGTCAAGTTGTCATTGAGTACGTCTTGTTAATTGTGGTGATGGCAGGAATCGGGGCCTTTCTAGTCAGAAGTTTTGCCTCCCGGGATATTGATGAGCCCGGATTATTAGTCGCCAAATGGAATCAAATTCTACAATTTGTTGCACAAGACAATCCCGAAGATTAAATAGTGGTCATGAAAAAAGAGACAGCAGTTTTAGCAGGTGGATGTTTTTGGGGCATGGAAGATCTCGTGAGAAAAATCCCTGGGGTTCTAACAACTGAAGTGGGTTACTCCGGTGGTGAAAGCTCTCAGCCTGAATACAAAGATGTCAAAACAGGCACCACAGGACATGCCGAAGCCTTACAAGTTGAGTTTAACGGCGAAGTGTTGAGTTTCGAAACCTTGTTAGAGTATTTTTTTCGAATGCATGATCCTACGACCGTCAATCGGCAAGGCAATGACATTGGCTCGCAATACCGATCTGCTATTTTTTATATGAGTGACTCTCAAAAAGAATCAGCTCTTAAAATGATCGATCGAGTTAATAAATCGGGTGCATGGCCTCGACCCGTTGTTACTGAAGTCTTGGCGTTTAAAAAATTTCATCCCGCTGAGACTTATCATCAAGATTATTTAGAAAAAAATCCCAACGGATACACTTGTCACTACTATCGAGATTTAAAATTTTAATAGCCTTTAAATTCTCGGGACTGTTTCTATTTTCTTTTTTTGATTTCTTTAAGCAAAGATCTTTGCATTTCTTCTTGAATGTTTTTTGCGAGCTCGTGAACGAGAGTTCGATCTTTCGCTTTATCGGCATGAAAAGGCAGTTTAATGGGTGGAAGAAAAACAATTTTCCATTTAACGGGTAAAGGTATGAAATTGAGAGGCAAGGGAAGGATAGGCCCCCGTAAAAACTTAGCCAATTTGAGGGTTTTTAAATTGATATGTGACTCTTCAGCTCCAATGATGAGCGTCGGCACAATGGTGGCTTGGGTCTCTAAAGCCATGCGAATAAAGCCTCTTCTAAACTCCTGCAACTGATACATTTTAGTGGTGGGCTTAAAATTTCCATGTTCACCTTCAGGGAAGAGCACAATCATATGTTTCTTTTTAAGTTCACGGATTCCATTTTCAAAAGTGGCCTCAACAAAACCTAATTTTTGTGCAGGAATAGCGGTGGTGGAGGTGAGAAACCACAGGTGATGCATGAGGATACGAGGAGGTCTTTTAAGATCCTTAATGAGGACATGGTTAAGCACAATGGCATCAAAACCACTAAAGCCTGAGTGATTGGGGGCAATGATAACAGGACCGCGATGGGGAATATTCTCCAGACCTTCAACTTCAAGTCGAAAATATTTTCGAAGAATTTCTCCGAGGAACTGAGGCAAAACTCGGTAGATAAGAGAGCTGTAATCCATAACTTGACAGAAATTAACACAGGATCAAAGCTGGATCCATGAAATACATTTTGACTCTCGATCAAGGTACCACAAGTTCAAGAGCAGCTCTTATCGACGAGAATGGTCAATGGATCAGTGAAGGCCAAGTTCCTTTTCGTCAAATCTTTCCCCAGCCCGGGTGGGTGGAGCACGACCCTGAAGAAATTTGGCAAAGCGTGGTGGAGAGCATTCGAATTTGCCTCTCCCGAGTCAATGTTCAAAAGGAGTCCATTAAGGCCATTGGAATTACCAACCAACGAGAAACTGTGGTTTTGTGGGATCGAAAAACAAGTCGACCTCTCTATAACGCCATCGTCTGGCAATGTCGCAGAACTCAGAAAATTTGTGAGAACTTGAGAAAAAAGAAAAAAGAAAAAATCTTCAAAGCAAAAACAGGTCTTATTTTAGATCCCTACTTTTCGGGAACAAAAATTCATTGGTTGCTAAAAAATATTCCCCAAAAATCCACTTCATTGGCTGTGGGGACCATCGACTCCTGGCTTTTGTGGAAACTTACAGGGGGCCAGTCTCACAAGACGGATGTTAGCAATGCGTCTCGTACTTTACTCATGAATTTAAAGACTCGAAAATGGGATCCAGAACTTCTCAAGATTTTACAAATACCTGACTCCATTCTTCCCGAAATTTGTGTATCCAACGACAATTTTGGTTCTACCCAAGGCTTACAAGTTCTGCCAGACAATATCCCCATCACGGGAATGATAGGTGATCAACAGTCAGCTCTTTTTGGTCAAACTTGTTTCGAAGCCGGAGAAGCCAAGTGCACGTTTGGCACTGGAAGTTTTTTGCTTCTTAACATTGGAAATACTCCCAGCCCTTCAAAATCAGGTTCACTGACTACCATGGCCTGGGAACTCAAGGGACAGAAACCCATCTATGCATTTGAGGGTGGAGCTTTTATTTGTGGAGCTGCTGTTCAATGGCTGCGGGATGGTCTTGGGCTTTTTGAAAAAAGTGCTGATGTCGAAAACTTAGCATCTCAAGTGAAGAATACAGACGGTGTAGAATTTGTTCCGGCTCTCACGGGACTTGGTGCTCCCCATTGGAGACCTGAAGCTCGAGGTGTGATCACTGGGCTCACTCGAGGGACCACTCAGGCGCACATTGCAAGAGCCACTTTGGAAGCTATGGCTTTGCAGAATGTCGACTTGTTAGTGGCCATGCAGAAAGATTTAAAGAAAAAACTTAAACGTCTTCGAGTGGATGGTGGAGCTTCTAAAAATAATTTACTGATGCAACTGCAAGCGGATTACCTCGGACTTGAAGTGGAGCGACCTCAAAACTATGAAACAACTGCCTTGGGAGCCGCTTACCTGGCAGGTCTGGGAGTTGGGCTGTTTAAAGATTTAAAAACCATAAAAAAACTTTGGCACAGCGAAAAGGTTTTTAAAGTACAAATGTCTTCAAAACAAAGAAGTCTTCGGATGCAAAGTTGGTCCCAGGCGGTTAAAAAAGCATGAGTCGAGATATATTTCGAAAAGTTCCTAATAGTGAAAAAAAAGTTCTTTTTCGCGAGGCCATTCAGACGCAGGTCGTTTTTTTTCTTAAAGGCGGCGGTGAAGATATTATTCTGATGCATCTATTTG
>JBKDFX010000175.1:0-18628 GCA_046336825.1 Bdellovibrionales bacterium
GTTTTATAGAAAAGTTTTTAAAATAAAAACTATTGAATTAAATAAAAACGATGAGTTTGAAATCAAAAAGTCACACTCACTTAGGCCCATCACGACAATGAAGTATTACGCTGGCAATCAGCATCTAGAAATTCAAATTAATGGGAATAGTTGTTCCAAAAAAATGTGGCAGCTCAAAAAATAGTATTATTTCGTTATACTTTTAACCATTTAGCCAAGCATTCGATATGAACACCATAGCCCACTTTTGATTTATTAATATGTATCTTAATTATTCCATCACTGCCTACTGAGTAATCTTCAGATTTTTTTCCAATGTAAATATCTTCAATCGTCTTCAGAAAAATATCCCTTTTGATTGAATCCATGAGTGAGGCATAATACTCAGGATCTAGATATTCATCAGCTCGCCCAATACTGATTGCAGTTTTATCTTCATTCATAATCACAAGTGATTTCGAAGTTACTTTCATTTGCGACTTATGATTCAATTTTGGATTCATGAGTTCACGTTCAAAATCGCTTAATATTGGTTCATCTGCACGAGCAAAATAACAAATATGATTAATGGCATCCGAATTTTTTGCCCTCACCCACAGTGACCAACGATTGTGGTCAAGCTTGCGAGCATCAGGATGTTCAATTTTCCCTGATATTAAGAGCTCATTAACAAACAATTCAAGTTGATACTGCTGCCACTCGGGTTGCTCTGAAATGTATTTTACACTTTCGAGATCATGAGGTGAGTTTTCGAACATAACTTTTTGATTCAAAATAACCTCAATATTTTTTCCAGGATAAAAATTTATCTAACATCACTTTGAACAATAGAGTGATCGCTGTACCAACAACCAAAGAAATAGCAGATACAAATAAAAATTCGATGTCGGATTGCTTTTCAAGTGACTTGAATGAACTCAATTCGATTATTTTATGCCCAAGAGATTTTAGGACTTTTGGAAAATAGTTTGGCTGTGAGTACCAAAACTTCAAAATGACGGCTGTTAAAACCAGAGCCAATGCCAGCCAAAGCCCAAATCTGGAGAATTTTTTCATTATTTTGTGACAATGATAAAATTCAAAATCATCTCCAAGGGTCTAGTTAATAAAAACAAGGAAACTGCTCTCTCTTTCAGTTTCCCTGTCGGGTCATAGGGATTGAACTTAATTAAACCTTACGTAGATCATGACTCGGTGTCACGATCTACGTACCTGTCACACTATTAGCGTTTGAGTTGGATCACTTCGTTCAGAAGTTCATCTGTCGTTGTGATCGTCTTCGCATTGGCTTGGAAGGATCGCTGATTTTGAATCATGTTCACAAACTCAGTGGCTAAATCCACGGTGGATTTTTCCAAAGACTTTGCAAAAATAGATCCTCGACCTGAAGCCTTAGGTGCTCCCATGGAAGCCACACCGGAATCTCTGGATTCACGAAGTCTGTTGTTACCCACCTTAAACATAGCCTCAGGATTTTCAAATTTAGCTACAGCGATCTGCGCTAAATCCTGAGCCTGTCCATTTGAATAAACAGCCGTGAGCATTCCCTCATCGTTGAAAGAAAGACCTGTGATTGTTCCAGCAGCCGCACCATCTTGATTCCAGCTGATCAAATCAGCAGACTTACCATACTGTTTAGTTCCTTCGATACCTTTTCCACCTTCATCAATGGCATCACCGAAACGAAATTTGATTTGCTGATTTTGTAAAGCTCCACCCTTGAAGTTAAAAGAAGAGTCTGTCACTTCTTGGCTTTTGAGCTTTCCATCTACAGTGAACTCCAGACGACCCGTAAGAACTTGTTCCAGGGCTCCTTCGTTTCCACCTGTGACGGCTTTTCCATCTGCGAGACCTTTAAATTCCCAAACTCGGTCAGCCACTTTATTAAAGAACATGCTGACCAATTGCTTATTACCTTGAGAATCGTAGATTTCAATTCCTGTTGAATAATGAGAAGTTTGGTACGGATCTTTAGCATCGAATTTTTTAGTGGGCTCAACTCGAGAATCTAAGTTAAGATCTAATTTTACTTCAGTTGTTCCTTTAGCAGGAATCAGGGCTCGGGGAAATTTAATGTCTTCAATTTTATTAACGATATTTCCTTTTTCATCAGTCGTAAAACCCTGAACACGTTGTTTGTCTTTTGTAACTAAATAACCTTCACGATCAAAAAAGAAAGAACCATCACGAGTGTAAGTTTCTCCATCACTTCCTTTAACTTTGAAATATCCATCACCAGAAATCGCAAGGTCAGTGGCTCGTTCTGTGGCATCTGTATTACCTTGGATAAGAATAGGATTAACGGCACCAATCTTTGTACCGCGACCAATTTGGTTACCACCCAAAATACCTTTCAGGTTTTTGGCTATGATATCTTGAAATTCAGCTCGGCTGGCTTTGAAACCAACAGTGTTGGCATTGGCGATATTATCACCAATAACTTGCAAAGCTTCACCTTGTGCCGACATACCGGATACACCAGTATAGAGAGAAGAGAGAACACCCATATGACCTCCATGTCATAGGTGGCAATATTCGATTGCCACCGTTTGTTGGAGGGCCTCCTCAAAGAGGACCAGCCCTTTTTATTAAATTTTTCTAAAGCACCACTGTCGAATCGATGTTGGTAAAGACGTTCTCTTTGAGGGCCGTCTTATCCATCACCGTGACCACAGTTTTATTTTTCACACTGACAATTAAAGCTGAGTCGTTCATCAACACTAAAGAGTCTTTCGAACCTTTAGCCGCTGCCCTGTTGACAGCCTCATTTAAACGACTCACATCATCCGGTGTGAACGTGATCCCTCGAGTCCGCATTCGATCCAAAGCATGGTTCGAAAACTTAACCTTCTCGAGAGACTCACTCATTCCAGGTTTGAGTTCTGCGACCTCAGTTCCCCGATTCAAAGTTTCTTTCAAAGTGTCTTTGAAAGAAGGTCCTTGAACACCTCCACCCACATTTGGTTTCAGTGGGCTTTGGGAAGGGACGAGAGTCTCAAAACTTTGTAGCTTTTTGAGATCCATTATAAGCTCGTCTCCTTTGTTATCTTCTCCATCATTTCACGAGACATCCCCACTGTTTCCATCAAGTTTTTTTGCATCTTGAGTGGTTCATCGGGAGCCCCGGGAATTTCTTTCGAAGAGTCCGCGGAAGTTTCACCTGGCTTGTTATCAGTTTGACTTGGCTCAGCCTGTTTCTTCAAGTCTGTCTCGACCATAGAATTTACTTTCTGGTCGTTCTTCATAAGACTCGGGTCTTGGATTTTTTTAATATCAGCCATTCGTACTGACTGATTACCAACCAATAAGATGGGCCCTTCACTGGTGTAATTAACACCTGTGATAGTTCCTTCAAAATCAGTTTTAATATCCATTTTTTGATTATTTCCGTTGTAGGCTTCAGCAAAAAATTGATAACTACCAGCAGCTGCGGGTTGTCCTTTGTCATTCAGTCCATTCCAAGTGAATTTGTTTGCACCTTCTTTTGCATTTTGCAAAGTCACTTTACGAACTGTTTCTCCTGTTTCATTGTTGCGCACCCGAATTTCAAGGCGAGTGGCGGGCTGCTTTAAATCAAATTTGAAATCATGATCCTTGTCTCCACGTGTTCGAACAATTTTTGAACTGTCTCCGGCCACTGATTTTCCGATAAAATTCAAAGCTTGGAATTGTTCCATTGGCTTTTGACCATTTTTCATTTCATTCAGTGTGTTGTTCATATTTTGCATTTGTTCTAATCCAGAGAAGCTGGCCAACTGGGCCGCCATCTCATGGGATTTAAGTGGATTCGTTGGATCCTGACTTTTAATTTGAGCCAGCATCAATTTAAAAAAGGCATCTTTGTCTAATTTATCACTACCTGCAGAGCGAATTTTTTTACTAGGGTCCGTCCAATTAGGATCTGCAATTTTATTAAGTAGCTCTCCGACATTGTCGGCACCTAGTTTTTTTAACTCCTCCGCTGAAAGATTTGAGGTTTTTGGATTTGTCTCCCCAACAGGAGTACTCTCTGCATTAGCAAAAGCTCTTGTTGTTTTTGTCACATTCATCACTGACATCTAAAACCTCCACGCCTTTAAGCGACTAAATTAAGACTCTGACCTCGGCCATTGATTGATGTTCGAGGCGCAGACGAAGAAAATCCTGGCAAAGCCTGCTCGGTGGGTCCTCGTCTGATGTTTTGAGCATCATATAAGTTTTCACGAGCCTGACGATTGCCAAAGTTTTCATTAAATTGCTGCCAAAATTGTCGAGTCCCATCACGCTGTTGCTGATTAAGGAACTGATTCATTTGACCCTGCAAATCCTGTCTTACGTCTGATGATCCCATACTTTGGTTGACCACATCAACACGGACTTGATCAACCGCTAGGTTATGGGAAGCCAAAGAAGTTTTAAGGTCCTGAATTGAGTTTTCAATCAGCTTTTTGACTTCTTTGTTATCAGCTGCCATCTGAAGTTGAACTTTCCCATCCAACACTTTGAGCTTCATTTGGACCGATCCCATTCCCTCAGGAGACATTTCAATCTTCATCTCACCACCTCCTTTTTGAACCAAGATTTGGGCTTGGTTCATGAGGTTTTGCATGTTCTCCGTTTTTTGAGCCATGCTCGGTGATGCACTAGAAGCTGGTACGGGTTGAGCCATTAACGAAGACAGATCAAATTTTTCTGATTTTACAAAATCTGTCCCCTGCAAAGCTTGCGAACTCATCTCCATTTCAGAGAGCCCTGAATCAGGCTTATGCTCGGGTTTTTCTGAAGTTTCAGAAATTCCTAACATTCGCTTCATCATACTCAACTCAAAATTTTCAGCTTCTTTGGCCTTCAATGGAACAGAAGACTCTACTGAAATCACCTCTTCTTCATTTTGCATCTCAGGTTGTAAAATATGAGGCTTCACAATTCCTGAAACTGCAGGCTGAGGAGGCACAAAGGGAATAGCTAAGCTTTCGGGCTTCCATTCCTTAACTTGAATCTCCTGTGGGTTAATCACTTGTTCAGGGACCTGCTCTTGAACAGTTTGCAGTAGATCCTGCAATGTTTTGAGCCGATCGTCTGGTGATAATTTATCCAAAGCCTCAAAGTTAATTGGTGACTCCATGAGCTTGAGAGCATTTTCCATTTCAGCACGCGGCAAAACTTCATGCGTGTTGAGTGGTACACCCTCGCCCCTATCTGGCTGAACCCAAAAATTCTGATTGAGCTTTTGAATACTCTCACCCTGCAAGGCTTTTTGAGCTTTGGCTCCCAATTGTCTTTCCATGGACAACTGACTTAACCAAGCGTCTGAGGCCGAAGGCAGCTGAGCTCGCGTTTCAATTTGTTGAAGCTGCTGAAGCAAGCCTTTGTAAAGTTGCTTCACTTGCACCGCTTGTTGCGGTTCAAGACCCAACTTATCAATGACCTGATTCACCGTTTTTTGCGGCGTCAGCTCCATATCTTGTGCAGGAAGTTGAGCCATCGCATCCACCATTTTTGCTGGTGGTATTCCGAAATCACCCTCGATTGAGTCCATGAATTTTCGGATTGCTCTCTCTCGCTGCGTTTTTACTTTCAAGTCCACCGACTTTTTTCCGTCCAATGGCTTTTCAGACGACGGGTCTGATTTCTCTTCATCAGGTTCTTCAGCTTTTAAAGCTTGCTGAAACTCCTTAGGATCTCTTATTTCCGTCTCCAAATCCCTGGATTCTGGGGCGATGAGACCCAGCGGTGGACCCGATCCAACGAGTCCTTTTATCAAACTTCCTCCTGTCTATGGCTGTTGTGCCATTGATGGTTCTTCTTCTGTTTCAGCTTTTGTCTCCTCTGGCTTGGGAGCAGAAGCCGTTGTTCTTTTGTAACCTGCAAATTTTTCTGTAAACATTTGAGCTTTCTCAGGTTTGATCAAGTTCAAAATATCAGCTGCATTTTTCTTTTTCATTCGACCTAAAATCTGAACAGCTAAATCTTCATCAATAGTTTCAAAAATTTTAGCTGCTTGAGGAGGCTTCATATTGGAATAAAATTGAACCAGAGTTTCAATTTTTTGATCATCGGCTTTAACCCGATCTTCTAACATAGAAGAAATGTTCGTACGCATTTGCTCAAGCTCTGCCAATCGTCTTTGCAGGGCTGCCTTTTGCTCGCTCAATTCTGCTTCTACACGGGACAACTCTTCCTCTCGAGCATCCAATTCTTTTTTTCGCTCAACAAGTTTGGTTAAATGACCCAACTCACTTCCTGTGGGCTCTGCTAAAACTGGTTCGGTAGGACGCATCTCTTCAGTTTTCTTTTTTTCAACTTTATCAGCTTGGGCTGAGGCGGTTGTAAAAAATGAGATTTCGATGGCACTCAAATACTTCAGCACTGTTTCTTGATTCTGAAAGAAATAAAGAGCGCTTAAAAAGCCGATAAGACTAATGAAAGTGGCGCCAACAGGAAAAGGTCTCGATTTTCTTTTCTTTTTTAAAAGGGAACTCACCGTGGGCCCCTTAGGTTGAGGCTGTGCTTGGGGAGCAGGCTTTTCACCATTGGCCGCTCGTCTTGCGCTCTTGAAGAACTGATCATAACCCGAACTCATGAACCCTCATTTTCTTTTACAAAGTTCATCCGCATAGAAACAATTTCGTCCAATTCTTTTTGCTGATTTTTAATTTGTTCAGCTTCAAATTGCTTTTTTTGCTTTTCCTTGAACCTTTCTATTATTTTCTTATCCATTGCCTTTTGCCGCAATATTTCATGTTTGGACTCGACCAATTTTTCTGTTTCTTTTATTTTTTCTCTTTGTCTTTCTGCACGTAAGCCCTGAAGACGAATAAAATTATGGCCATAATTAACCCTTTCTAGCAGACCTGCACCGGACTCGACTTCCATCCGTGAAATTTGTTCACGTGTATCGATGATAGAATTCAAAATTTGTTCAAGAGTTTCTTGCTGAGATTTAAGCACATTAAAAACCTCTAAGTACTCTCTTTGTGCTAAGTCCTCTTGAATCTTACGATGATTCAAAACTTTTTGAAGGCCAAATTTAAATTTCATTTTATGCACTCACCACTATTTGCTGCAGTGATCTTAATGTTTGTTGAAAATTTGATTTATCATCAGAGCCTTGTCGCAAAAATTCATTCACTTGATCTATCAATTTTATCGCTCGATCAATTTTAGGATTGCTACCGGTTTTATAAGCTCCAATATTAATTAAATCTTCTGCATCTTTATAAACAGCTAAAATTTCCCGTAATTTTTGTGCCCACTTCACTTGTTCAGGCAGAGCCACACTTTTCATGACACGACTTGTGCTTTGAAGGACATCGATAGCAGGAAAATGCGCTTTATGGGCAAGATCTCTTGAAAGGACAATATGTCCATCCACGATGGAGCGAACAGTGTCCCCGATTGGATCATTATTATCATCAGCCTCTACAAGTGTTGTGTAAAGCCCTGTAATGCTTCCCTCTCCTTCAAAGGATCCAGCTCTTTCTAACAACTTTGGTAAAGCTGCAAACACACTGGGAGTATATCCACGTGTTGACGGTGGCTCACCCACACTGAGACCGATTTCTCTTTGAGCCATAGCAAAACGTGTGATGGAGTCCATCATCAAGAGTACATTTTTTCCTTGGGCACTAAAATATTCAGCTATGGAGGTCGCCACGTAAGCCCCACGCATGCGAATCAATGGACTTTGATCGCTTGTCACACAAACAATAACGGAACGTTTGAGTCCTTCAGGGCCAAGATCATTTTCAATAAATTCACGAACTTCACGGCCACGCTCGCCGATGAGAGCGATAACATTAACATCAGCGGCTGTGTTTTTAGCCATCATTCCTAGCAGAACGGATTTACCTACACCTGATCCTGCCATGATGGAGACACGCTGACCCTGACCCACAGTGATGAGTCCATTGATAGCACGAATACCCAAGTCGAGAGGCTGACGAATGGGTCTTCTTTGTAAGGGGTTTCTGACCTCTTTATAAAGGGGCCACTCTGTTGAAGTTTCAATTTCTTGACCATTATCAATCGGCTGACCGAGCCCATCGATAACACGCCCCAGAAGATCATTGGAAGTTCTCACTGTAGCCACAGTACGCGCAAGAATGATTTTGGAACCCAAGGCGACTCCTCGCATTTCTCCGAGTCCCATCATTAAAACGCTGGATTCTTGAAAACCTACAACTTCAGCTAAAAAAAACTTGTCCGCATTTTGTGGAAATATTTTGACCAAGGAACCTAAGCTCGCACCCGGTAAATATCCTTTGATCAGCAAGCCTTTGACTTCAGTCACTTTCCCGCTGTCTCGTGACAAGTGAACTGTCTCCAGTGAGCGTTCATATTTAGAAAAATTGATCACAAAACTCATTTACTACTCGTTAATTCATCTTTAACTCGTGGCATTTGTTCTTTTAAATGCTCCCACAATTGACTAATTCTTTGCTCGATTTGTGCATCTACTTCACCATAATTGGTCTCAACAATACATCCACCCGGACTAATATTGGCATTAGAAATAATTTTTACTTTTTCGAGATAATCAAATTCGACTTTATTTTCTGCTTTGATTTTATCTAAAAATTCAATTTGTTTTTCAGAAACATGAATAGTTATATTTTCTTCACCCTGAGCCAATTCAAGAGCAGATTTTATTGTATTTAATAAAGGTTGAGTATCAAACTCGAGTTGAGCTTGTGCTAACTTACTGGAGAGATGAAAAAGAAGCTGAATAATATGAGCCTCATTGAAATTGAGTATTTCTAATTTCATTCGTCCCAGTTCTTGGATCAACTGGGACAGTTCAGACAAACGCGCGGTGATTTCTTTGCCATGGGCCTCAAAAGCTTGCTTTCGACCCTCATCTAAACCAAGCTTTCGACCTTCTATGTAGGCATTTTCTTGAATTTCCTTAAGCTTCTCGAGAGCTCTGTCCTCAACTCTTTGCTCATCATTTTGCTGCTCAATTTCTTCAATTCCTGTTTGCTGCCTCACCACGTCACTCAAACGGAAATCAGCTCCCAGCTTTTTTGCCTCAAGATAGTTAAGAGCTTGCGGAGGAGTTCCCAGTTGAAAATTGACGGGGTTGTACTCCAACACTTGAGTCTCAGCTTCTTTCTTTTTAAGAACTGATCTAGACCATTGCATCTTCTGAACCACCTCTTGCGATCAAAATCTTACCTTCGGCTTCTAATCGACGGGCCGCATTTACAATCTCTTGTTGTGCACCTTCAACATCAGACAATCGAGAAGGTCCCATACTAGAAAGATCTTCTCTCAACATTTCAGCAGCCCGCTGAGAGAGATTCTTAAAGAATTTATTTTTAATTTCTTCACTGGCTGTTTTAAGAGCCAAAAGTAATTTGTCATTGGCCACTTCTTTAAGTAGTGCCTGAATTCCACGATCATCGATTTTAATTATGTCATCAAATACGAACATGAGCTTGCGAATTTCCTCAGCCAAAAGTGGATCTTTTTCTTCCAGTCGTGACATGATTGAAGATTCAGTGTTCTTATCCATGACGTTGAGCATTTCTGCTACAGGTTGAACACCACCTAATGTTCCCTGCTCGACACTCGCTGTATTAGCCAATTGGTTTTTGAGCACTTTGTCGATTTCGATAATAAGCTCAGGGTCGACATGCTCGAGATTGGCCATACGCAAAACAACTTCAGCCTGAAGAGCTTCAGGTAAACGCTTTAAAACCTCGCCCTTTTTCTCAGGTTCAAGATGCGATAGAATGACCGCCACCGTCTGTGGATGCTCGCTCACAAGGAATGTGGCCAATGACTTGGCATCAACCATTTCTAAGGATTCCAATGAACGCGAAACCCCTGACGCGATGTTAAGACCCCCCAGAATTACTCGGGCACGATCTTCACCAAGAGCATCGACGATCATATCTTTACTCGCCACACTTTCAGAAAATATGTACTCTTCAGCCTCAGATATCATTTCATAATATTCTTCCAAAACACGTTTAGTAACGTGAATGGGTACAACTCGGTATTTATTCATCACACTCAAAAGTTTTCTGATATCACCATCATCCATTCTTTTGAGAAGCACCTTCACTGCGTTCTGGCCCAGATAATTGATTAAGATAGCAGCCTTATCAAAGCCCTTGAGTGACTCATATTCTAAATTGTCTGGCTTGTAGATTTTTATCGACATAAATTAGGTGTCCTTTCGAACAAGCCACATGCCGAAGGCGTTGGCTGCTTTTTCTTCATCAGAGTTCATGATTCCTAAAATTCGATCTTTTAAAAGTTCACTTTCTGCTTTTTCAGGATCAATGGATTCTTGCAGAACAGGCAGAGCTGAATTCATACCTGGCAAAGTACTATCAACAGATTGTAGTTCTTCTAGCTCCTCTATAGTACGAGGTAACATTTCTTCCACTGTATCTTGAAAACTGTCTGTGATCCACTGCATGAAAGGACGAATAACAATGAAAAAGAAAAGGGCTAAAGAAAATCCGAGTAAAGCCCATTTAAAAAGAGCATGAAGAAGTTTTCGTCTTTCAAGATTTGTTAAAAGTCTTTCTGCTTCAGAAAAATCTTCTGGCTGAAATTGAATATTTTCAATTTTAACAGTGTCACCCCGAGCGGCATTGAAGCCGATCGAATTTTTAATGAGGGTTTCATATTTAGTGAGTTCTTCAGCTGATCGTGGAGTCCACTTGGTTTCCAAAGTTCCGTCTTCTTTTTCTGTTGTGACTGAAGTTCCATCCACAACAACAGCCACACTTAAACGCTCAACATTACCTGCAGATTCCTTGATATTTTTGACTGTTTTAGGAACTTCAAAATTGGTTGTTTTAATTTCTTTTTTAACATCCTGTTTGAATCCCACTTGCTGAGCATCTTCAGCGCCGGGTAAATTAGCTCGTGAGCCTGGAACACCGGCTGGGTTTATCCTTGAACCATCTAAGGACTCTTCCTCTGACTGTTGACTTCGGATGGCTGTTTTTTCTGGATCCACGGACTCTTCAATGGCTGAAATTGTTCTGTGCTGAAGTGTCGCATCTACTTTAGCAACCACTTTGGCCTGCCCCACCACTTTGCCAAGAATGGTTTCAATCCGATCTTCCATTTGAGTCTCAACACGTCGCTTGAGATCCAGAATTTCGTCAGATCCGTCGGTCAGTCCATTATTTTCACGAGTGAGGACTTTTCCTCTTTCATCTAAGACTGTCACTTTGTCAGGGTCCATTCCCTCAACGGCATTGGCGACGAGATAGCGGATTCCTCGTGTTTGATCTTGGCTGAGTTCTTTACCGTGGTGCAGTTCCACAATGACCGAAGCAGAGGCTTTTCCACCTTCTTCGAGAAAAGTTTTTTTATTGGGGAGAGCCAATATCACCTTCGATTGTTTAACAGCCGTCAATGTATTAATGGCTCGCATGAGCTCACCTTGTAAAGCTCGCTGAAAATTAATTTTTTGTGCATAGGAATTTACACCAAATTCTTGTTTATCAAATATCTCGAGCCCTAAATTGCCAATTTTGGGTGACCCAATTTCTGCCATCAATGTCATTTGAGTTGAGTGAAGTAAATCCTTAGGAACGGCAATGGATTTTCCGCCATCTTTGAGCTGATAGGGTATATTTTTATCATTCAGTTTGCTCACGATGGTGGCCACTTGATCACCTGGAATATTTGAAAAAAGTACGGCGTAGTCTCGCCCGGAAACCATAAAAACCATGGTGACTATTGCGGCCATGGCAATAACACTGACTGCAAGAACTGACAACCTTTTTGTCGGTCCTAAGTTTTTTAAAAACTCACGAAATTGCAGTATTAATCCGCCAAATATTTTTTCCACTTAATAACTCCTATAACTGCATTCTCATTATTTCATTGTAAGCATCGATAATTTTATTTCTCACTTGAACCATCACACGCAGAGCCACATCCGCTTTTTCAGCTGCAATCATGACATCAGCGACGTTGTCTGTTCGCCCCACAGACAGATCTTGCATCTTTTTATTCGAAACTTGCTGAAGTTGATTCACTTCACTGATGGCATTTTTTAGTGTGTCTGCGAATGAAGTTTCAGAAGTAGTACCCGAGGTAGATCCTACTTTTGTTTGGAAATCAGAATTCTGGCTGACTTTAAATTGTCCAGAATCTAAAAATCGATTGGAATTTTTTACCGTAAAACCTTCCATGGTCTCACCTTTTCCTACTCTTTACTATTGTAGCGTCAAATTTCTCACAAGAACAAAATCCAGCTTAGAATCCGTTCTAACGTCCTATTTCAAGTGCACTCAGGGCCATATCCTTACTGGCCTGCATGGCCGTGACATTGGCCTCATACGCCCTTGAAGCCTGAATCATATTTGTCATCTCTTCCATCATATTAATATTAGGATAGGCCACATAGCCATCTGGGTTAGCGTCAGGGTGATTAGGCTGGTATTTCATCAAGGGAGCCTTTGTATCTGAGAGAACATCCACCACCTGGACTCTTTGCATTTGACCCTTGGGGTCTCCCGAAGAAAATATTTCACCAAAACTCTTGGCGTCTGGCATGGCTTGGAAAACCACATCCTTGCGGCGATAGGGTCCACCTTCAGGGGTCTGGGTCGTATTAATATTAGCCAGATTGGATGAAATGGTATTCAAACGCATTCTTTGCGCTGCCATTCCCGAACTCGATATCCTCATACCCGTAATAAAATCAGACATGATTTAACCTACCTTCCTTCACTGGCTGCATACTTCAGCGCGGCCATTTTTTTATTAATGAGCTGGAGAGCGGCTTTGTACATAATGGCGTTCTCTGCCAAAGAGGCCATCTCTTTTTCCATATCAACTGTATTGCCATCATTATTAATAGCTCCGTCTGGATTTTTGTAAATCTCAGCTTTAGCTCGAGCTGAATGCCCCCCCACTGTCATGTGATCACTGTGGCTGGTGCTCATCCCACGCAATCCGTCCAAGTCCATGGCTCGCTCTAAGGACTTTTCAAAATCTAATTTTTGAGCCTGATAGCCTGGAGTTTCTGCATTGGCCACATTAGAGGAAATAACACCATGCCTGAGTTGTCGCATATTTAGCGAAGTATGCAGCCCGTTGACAGTTTTATCAAAGAGACTCATGAACACCTCTTTCCTTATATTCATTTAATTTATTTCGTAAAGTACGAATACTGATGCCCAGCAATCGAGCCGCTTGTGATTTATTAGCCGCCGTCAATTGAAGGGTCTGATAGATCAGTTTTTTTTCCATCTCTGCTAAAGTCTGACCCACCGAAATAACTTCTGCCTGAGGTGGAGCTTCATCGAAAATAATTTGTTCTTCACAAATTTCGGCTTGTCTAAAACTGACAGCTCTTTCAAGGACCATAATAAGTTCAGGCCAACCCCCTTTCCATTTGTGATTCATTAATTTCTGTAGAGCTAAGGAACTCAAAGAAATATGAGAAATGGCATAGAGGTGCTGATGAACTGAAAGCCAAAAGGCTGAAATGTGGGGTAAATCAAGACTGCATTCATTAGGTGTTGGCAAATTTATTCGTCGTGTGGCCAAACGATAATACAGTTGAGGTAACAGTGTTTCGATTGAGACTGAAGAAGTGCTGATGAATCGACCTTCAAAGCTTTCAAACTTAACTAAAAATGACAATAAAGAACTGCGCTGTTGATGAGACCAAGAATCAATATCTTCTAAAACAAAAAGTTTAACTTCATCACTTAAAAGCACACTGCGCCAATCTTTAAAGTTTAAAGGAGCATTGCTGATGTTAAAAAATATATGAGGTCCACGAGCTTTAGCGATGGATTGGGCCCATACAGTTTTCCCACTTCCTATAGGCCCATGAATCAGAATTGAACAGGAGACTTGAACCAACTGCAGGGCTTCTTGTTGAATCTTTTTAAGCTCACTCGAATGAAAATCAAAAGCTAAGACATCCATCAATTGGCCTCTTCCTTACTCATGGCTGGAATTCGACTGCGATATTTCTTGTAATCCACGTTCCAAGAATCATGCTTAATTTGTTCTTTTGCTAAATTGCTCCAAAACTCAGACTGTGGCCCTTTGAATTGATTCCAGACTTCTTCTGCTTTTTTGAAGCGACCCGATTTGGCATAAACCTCACCCAGCTTGTATCGGATTGAAGAAATGGGCCTAGTTCCCTCAAATTCAGCTAAAAGTTTTTCAGATACCAAGACAATTTCATTTTCATCTTTTCTTGTTTCAGCAATTTCAAGCCAAAGATTAAGAGCTTTGAAATAAATTTCTCTGTTGGTGCCTTCAGAATCTTTTACTAAATCATCGATTCTTTTCAGTGACCTGATCGCTTCATCAAATTGCTTTGATTTGACTTCGACCTGAGCTAGCTTGTAATAGGGCTCAATCATTTTTTCAGGAATTCCGCTCCAATTTTTGAGAAGCTCAAGAACAAATCGTTTAGATGAATCCAAGTCTTCTTTCTCCATCAATAGATCAACTGAAAGTGAAACTCGTTCAATTTGTTCATCATCAGTAAGACTGGTGGCCGTTTTGATTTGTCGGAGCGCCTCAAAGGCCTCTTGATACTTTTTTTGAGCAAATAGACTTTTACTTAATCGAAGTTGAAGAGATTCGCTTGAGGGTAGCTGTTGAACAACTCTGATTTCTTTTTCTTTATTAGTGCCTTGTATAGAATTTAATCGATTAAGAACTTCACGGTAGTAATTTTCAGCCTGCTGTGGAGCTCCGGCTTGCTCAAAAGCAGCTCCCACAAAGTATCGAGTGTCTAAACGATCCGAATTTTTTAACCAAACATCTGAATACTTCTGATGGGTTTTGAGAGTCTCAATAAAATCTTTTTTCTCAACGGATTCACGCATTTTTTGATTCACTGCTGATACTATTCGCTTTGAAAATTGCTCTCTTTGGGACATCAAGGGGTGCTGTTGGTAATAATCGATAAGGAGTTTTAAAGTTTTATCAAATTCTCCTCTTTCATTGTAGCCTTCTGAAATCAATATTGTCGCCAGCTTATCTGCATCAACAAAATCTATTTTTCGGGATAGATCCAAAATTTCTTGTGCAGCTAGCTCAACTTCCTTTGGTTTCATTGTCTTCATTTTGGAAGCTGTCATTCTTATGCGAGCCACTGATGCATTCAAACTTTCACCGTATCTGAAATAGGCCTCCAGGTAGGTACCCATAACTCGATTTCGATCTGCACCTAAAATTTCAAGATTTTCACCGATTCTTGTTAAAGCCAAAGGAGCATGGGCATCTGAAGGAAATCGTTTTAAATATTCTCGAAAACTTTCAAGCGACATACGATAATTCCCTAACCAAAATTGAGCTTCAGCCTTATTGAAAAAAGAATTGGGGAATCGAGTTTGAGCCTTCGGATATTCTTTTTGAGCACTTGTATAACTTTGAATGGCATCGTTGAAGCGCTTTGTTTGAACATAAAGATCGCCCAATCGATAAGAAGCTTCTTCTCTCACTTCAGGAAACTCTGACTTTTGACTCACTTTTTCAAATTCAATTTTTGCATCATCGAACTTTTTGAGTTGCATATAATTGAGAGCAACACCAAGACCAGCTAACTCTCGAGAAAGCTTGGATTTTGATTTAATTTTCGCATTTTCTATGTGTTGATTAAAGGCCCTCAAAGAGGCTAAGTAGTCTTTCTGCTCATAAAGTTTGATTCCTATTGATAAAGAAACTTTTTCAGCTAATTCACTTTCTGGAAATTTCTCAAGGGCCTCTCGGTAGGCTTGCAAGCTTTTGGTGAAGTCGACTTGTGTTTTAGATTCTTGATAAATTCTGTCCAAAACATCTGCCTTCATATAGGCAATCATTTCTCCATATTGAGTATTGGGGAATTTTTCTAAAAACCAATCCGATGTTTGCAAAAAAACCAGATTGCGATTTCTAGTGTATAGTTTTTCTAACAAGCGCATTTGTTTATTTTCATCATCTAATCGAGGAGTGACTTGATAAATGGTAGGAGTCGCCAGTGCCTGCTTCCACTGCTTAGGTGTTTCAAATAACCACGGGAAAGGAATGTAAAATCGATCTCGGCTTTTTATGATGGACTCTTCTTTAATTTCATAGTCTTTGATGGCAAATCTCTCAAAATCAGGATCAGCTCCATCAAATAGTCCATGATTGGCCTGAGCCATGGCCATACTGAGATTACCATTATCTTTAATCGTAATGTTATCATTGGCAGGCTTTCTCACCGATTTGCTAATCGCAGTCGATTTTGGGACTTTAAGATTTGTATTTTCGCTCTTTTGAACAGTTGAGTTTTGATAAAAATCAACAATGAGTCGTGAAGGCTGATCTGTTAAATAATCAAAAAATTCAACATCTTTTGAAGTCAAATTGAATTCAATGAGATCTTTACCTGGAACAGCCCCCTGTTTGACTTGTATCTTTTTGATGTGTGGACTTTTAAATCTTAAAATTTTATTAACACTGTCCTGAGCCAATGAATCGACTTCTAAGGTAATCTTTTCTTCATTTTCTTTTATCTGGTAAGACCATTGATTCTTTCCGCTGAGCTCTAGATGAGAAGTGTCATTTTGAATTGTTATAAGACCTTGGACCTGTGCTTTAACTAATTGAGAAAAACCAAGGATTAAAATTAAGTTAAGTAACTGGACCAATGTTCACTCCTTGAACCTAAGCCGATTGAGCTTTCCTGTCTTAATTTTATAAAGCACAACTAATGCCAAGACTGAAATCGGTTTAATTAAGTAACTAGGTCAAAAATTCACTCTTGATCTGACTGGACTGACAAAAAATTAACATCCTATTTTGGTCTGGTTTACTTAATTAAGTCTCTTGAATAGTTAAGATTTTTCCGATGCTAATTGCATGAAACACCACCTGGGATCGGCTGCACTGTTCATTTCACTTCTTTGGATTATGCCATCTTGCATATCCGTCAAAGTTCCCCTTGGAGCGCCAGAAAAAGTTGAAAACTTGAAATTTGATGCTCCAGGAAAACCTTTTGTTGATTTAAGTTCTGACTCTGCTGATTTTTCATGGATCAGCGAAACCACTGGAAATACGATTTCTGTTTTAAGCGAATGTCAAGAATCCAGATTGAAGCCCAAAGATGTTGCAACAGATGCCCTAACTGCCCTTGATAATGCTAAAATAGCTTCGGGTGAAGTTCTTACGATTTCTAAGCATCCTGCCTATGAACTCACGGCCACTGGCCGAGTTGATGAACACTCCGTCAAAATCAGTATTCTTTCTCTACGCACAAAAGAATGCTTCATCACACTCACCTATGGAGGGCTCGAGAAGAGCTTTGATGACGAAAAGAATTTCTATATTAAGTTGCGTAACAGTTTGGCGGTCCCCTAATGGCTAAATCCAATTTAAAAACTGATAATTTGCGCGATCTTCTCATTTTTTCGGGTGGAATCGTTCTTCTTTTAAATAAGATCGTGAAGGAAACAGTTAAGGGAAAAATTTATTGGAGACTGCTGAGCGAGCAACTCACCATCATTGGATGGCGTTCATTACCTCTTATTATCATCACAGCTATTAGCACAGGAATGGTGATGTCTCTTCAGTACGGACTCGGACTCGAAAAGTTTGGAGGCAAACTCTACGTGCCTAAGCTCGTTGCTGTGACCATTCTTCGAGAAATGGGACCCGTCTTCACTGCACTTATGATTGCGGCCCGTGTGGGTGCTGGAATTGCCAGTGAAATTGGTTCAATGACAGTCACTCAGCAGATCGATGCAATTCGAGCTTTAGGAACATCTCCGATTAAAGTGATTGTTATTCCAAGGGTATTGGCGTGTTTAATTGCTCTTCCACTTTTGGTGGCATTGGCCAATCTTGTTGGCAATGCCGGCGGACTGTGGGTGGGTGCCTCTGAACTTAAATTAGATCCACACTTTTATTATCAGAAAGTGGTCACAACAGTGGATCTTTACGATTATTTGTCAGGCATGTTCACAACATTTTTCTTTTCACTCTTTATAACTATTCCCGCCTGCTATTATGGTCTGAATGTAAAATCAGGGACTAAAGAAGTGGGTCAAGCCACCACACGGGCCGTGGTCATGGCTTCGATTCTTATACTTGTTGGTGATTACTTTCTCTCAAAACTTTTCTGGGTGTTAGAAAAATGGGCATGATTAATGTCAAAAACTTTAGAAAGAGTTTCGGAAATAAAATTGTCCATGACAATGTTTCATTTTTCGTACGAGAAGGCGAATGCATGGGGCTTGTTGGAGGTTCCGGAGTTGGTAAATCGGTCATACTGCGAAGTTTGATTGGCCTTGAGAAACCTGATTCTGGTTCCATTGAAATCGATGGAATCGAAGTGACTCAACTCAAAGAAGAAAATATGATCCCTTTACGGCAAAAAGTAGCCTACGTCTTTCAAGGCGGAGCTCTTTTTGACTCAATGACAGTTTTTGAAAATATGGCCTATCCACTCAGAGAGCATTTTAAATTCACTGACATTGAAATAAAAGCAAAAATTAGCGAAACATTAAAAGAACTCGGTCTTGGCGGAAATGAAGAGAATCTTCCCTCTCAACTCTCGGGTGGAATGCAAAAAAGACTGGGACTGGCCAGGGCTCTTATGATGAATCCCAAAATCATCTTGTATGATGAGCCCACGGCGGGACTTGACCCCTTCAATACAAAAAAAATTCAAGAG
>JBKDFX010000176.1:0-6808 GCA_046336825.1 Bdellovibrionales bacterium
CCACTGTACCGGAGGCCCTTGTTCAAGGCTGTTTTTAATCAGGCCCTTCAAAAATCGAAATCCTTTCTTTTAAGAGCGGGCCCTGTCATTTTTGTTCTCTCTGTGGCTCTTTGGTTTGGAATGAATTTCCCAAAAGTAAAAATTGAAAACACGCAGACCACTCAGCTTGAAGAAAGCTACTTAGGAAAAGCAGGCCAATGGATTGAGCCGGTTTTTGAGCCCATGGGTCTGGATTGGCGCGGAGGTGTTGGGCTCATGGCGGCCTTTGCTGCCCGTGAAGTTTTTGTTTCAACGCTGGCTGTTTTGTACCATTCTGATGAGGAATCGGGGGATGAGGGCCTGATAGGTCAACTCAAAAAATCTCAAAATTCCAAAGGTGAATTGATCTACACGCCCAGTGTAATTGTGGGTCTTATTGCTTTCTTTATGATCGCTCTGCAATGTCTAAGCACTGTGGGTGTGATGATTCGTGAGTCCCAGAGTTGGAGACTAGGATTAATTCAACTGGTGGCTTATAATTTAATTGCTTATGTAGTGGCTGTAATTTTAGTTCAGGGTCTTCGTTTTTGGGGAGTGACTTGAAGATCAAAAGACTTATTATCGGTGTATTGATTTTTATTTCATCTCCGTGGATAGCCCACCTTGTCTATCAATTAACCGATGACAAATTGAATCCTTCGACCCAAATTTGGATTCGAGAAACTTCAGTTGTGCCTTTAGGTACTTTTTCTAGCCTTCCGAGTTTTAAAATTCCTGATGATGTGCAAAAAAATGAAGAGGTCTGTGAATCCGTGACGCCTCGTCAGTCGACAGACTCAAAAGTTCGAGGCTTTTTATCAACCTGGGAAGCTTGGGAAGTTGAGAATAAAAAAGTAATTCAAAAGACTCTGGAGTTGATGACCCAAAAAAAACATCAATTTTCAAATATGGGTTTAAGTTTTTTCCAACAGGAATTTCAAAAGTTTTACAAGTCGGTGGAAGTTTTTGAATACACTCTTTGCGCCATGAGGCTCAGAGGGCAAAGAGCAGAGGCTGACGGGCTGAGTGGACAATTTATTCTTAATCTTTTATCTCAGCTAAAAAATATTCAGCCAGCCAATTACCAATTGTGGTCTTTGCAAACACTGCAAATTTATTTAAATGAAGAAAAAGTTTTCACTCAAAATGATAAAATTAAAGAAAGTATCGTAGCTCAAATTTCAGCTCTGTCCGAGGAAACTTTATTTATCAGGGCCAAAAAATTTTCCAGTCAGATGGTTATGAGTTCTCTTCAAAATTTAAAAGCCAAGGGCTGGTTAGATTTAAAAATCTGGTTACCGGCCATGCTGATTCATGAAAATAAACTTTTTAATCAAATGGTTAATTATGAAATGAATCAGGACTACATTAAACCTTCGTCAGAGGCTCATTGGTCTGATGTCGCTAATTTGAGTGCTCTGTATTTTTCTTTGTTTGTAAACAGTCTCAATCCATCCTGGGAAAAAATTCCTGTTGAATTGGCTGCGCTTCAGTCCCTCGCCAGACCTTAGTTGGGAGTCTTTTTTGCTCCCATGACTTAGCTGTCTTGCGAGGGCAGAATAAAAGCTGTCATTTCAGAGGAGTTTTCAATGAATAAAACAACTTTGGTTTTCATTTCCTTTATTCTTTTTGTTGCGGGTTGTAACAGCAAGTTTTCAATGGTCAGCTCGCCGCGAGAGCCTGAGTTCTTTCAAGAATTAATTAATCCTGCAAGCCTTTCAGCTCAAATGCCGAATAAACTTGAAGAGACACAGCTGCTCGCAACAGGGGATGAGTATCCTATGCGTTTTGTGATGTTTGATAATGGCCAGTTTTTTTATCAAGTGGATCGTCTTGGAGAAGGCTACGGAACTTGGTCATTTCAAGAGGGCGGCGTTCGATTGTTTGCAAACAGAAAATTATTTGATATGTCGATCTATCTAGGTGCGAGCTCCGATGTCGGTGATGAAATGCAGGTGCGATTTTTAGATCGCCGTGGATTTCAAAATGTTCGTATCCAACATCGAGATGGAACGAGAGCTGAAAATCGTGAACAGAAAGTCCGTGAGTTTTCAAAATCCACAAAAGACATATAGTTGAAAATTCGATAATCAAAAAACTAATTAAAAAAACTAATTAAAAAATCAATGAAAAATACTGATGAAAAAAATAAAGTCACTGCTTGAATTCTCAGCTCGTAAGATGTCCGAGCTTGTCAGAACTCAGCAGATTTCACCTGTGGAGTTGGTCGAAAAAAGTCTGCAGAGACTTGAGTTGATCAATCCCAGTCTAAATGCGCGTGCTGAGGACTTGTCTCAACAAGCCCTAACAACTGCACGGGATTTGGAAAATAAAATCTTCTCTGCCCCAGAAAAGTATAAAAACTTTCCCCTGCTAGGTGTTCCCGTCACGGTGAAGGAAATGTTTGCGATGAAGGGTTGCCTGCGCACAGCTGGCAGTTTGAATTACAAAAACGAGGTGATGGATTTTGATTCTACTTTGGTAACTCGCTTAAAAAGTGCAGGGGCCATTCCCATTTGCACCACAAATGTACCCGAGCTCGGCCTTTGGTTTGAAACTGAAAACATTCTCTATGGGCGGACTCGAAATCCCTATGATCTGAAACGTACTTCCGGTGGAAGCACGGGTGGGGATGCAGCTCTAATTGCGAGTCTTGTGACACCTCTGGGTTTAGGAAGCGACATCGGGGGCTCAGTTCGCATCCCGGCGGCTTTTTGTGGGGTTTATGGTCATAAACCCACATGGAGAAGACTGCCAAAGACAGGACATTTCCCATCCACTTTGGAATCCATTCAAAAAGTAACGAAGGAAACAGATTCTATTACAACCATGGGTTTTTTAACCCGTGAAGTGGAAGATTTAACTTTGCTCATGGAAACATTATCTGGGCCTGATCAATGGGATCCCACGGTGGAATCAGATTGGAAAACTAAAAAGGGATTCGCGTTAGATCCTCAAGTGAACAAAATTTTTGTGATGGAATCTCCCAAGATGAAATTATGTGCTCAGTCGGATCAAGAAGTTTCAGCGGCTGTCAAAACAGCAGCTGAGTCCTTCAGGACGAAAGGTTTTGAAGTTCATTATTTAGAATCGAATCTTTTTGTTGATGCCTTTGAAATCTGGTCGGCGGTAACAGGGGCGACTCAAGGACTGCCATTTTATGATAAATTAACTCGAGGACAATCCATTTCTCTTTTCAAAGAACTTTCTCGGCACCTGATAGGCCATCCTCGCTACACCTTCCCAGCCCTGATCACTTGTGTTTTGGATCTTTTTAAAAAACCTGAGGCCCAAATCAGGGGTTTAGAAAAGGCCCAAAGTTTACATAAAAAAATAGAAGATCTTTTAGGTGAAAACAATTTCCTCTTGATGCCTGTTCATCCGAGGGTGGCACCTCGTCACGCCATGGCTTACTTTCGTCCCTTTGACTTTTGCATGACAGGCTTTTTAAATCCTTTCGGAATTCCTGCCACCAGTATTCCTGCAGGATTGAATTCTCGGGGATTACCTTTGGCTGTTCAAATTGTGGCAGGCTTTGGACAAGATCATATCAATTTTGCAGCAGCCGATTTTTTAGATAAAATTTTTGGCGGTTATAAAAAGCCCAGTTTTAATTGGCTGGATTCTCAAGAAGAGTTCTAAGCTCTTTCGAGCTTTTGGCCTTTAGGCAAGTTTCCAGTTTAATTTTGGCTATTTTCAAATCAGTTTCACAAATGACTTGTCTAGTCCTCAAGAGGGCACCAGGCGATACACTCAGTTCTTTGAAACCAAGGGCCATAAGTAACGGGACGTAGGTTTCAAGCCCTGCTAGTTCTCCACACATACCCATCCAAAGTTTGCGTTTTTCTAATTGTGTTTTCACTTGTTGAGACATGAGTTTAAGAAATTTTAAAACTGAGGGGCTGTAGGCATCATGGAGGGAGGCCACTTCTGAGTTCATTCGATCAGTAGCACAAAGATATTGAATTAAATCATTGGTCCCAATGCTAATAAAATCAATATCATCCGCGATATCAGGCAGAGCCATAACAATGGCTGGAACTTCCACCATAATTCCGATTTCTAGTTGTGCAGCTGTCGACATTTTATTTTCTGATTTGAGTGCCTCGAGGCAATCGCTCACATTTTTTTTGAAGTTGTAGACTTCTTCAGGGGTGGTAATCATGGGGGCCATAAGACTGAGTGGTCCCCACTGTGAGGCACGAAGAGCGGCTCGAATCTGGTCTTTCAACAGTTGAGGATGTTTTTGAAGAAGTCGATAACCACGAAGTCCTAAAAAGGGATTGTCCTCCTTAGGTAACTTAAAATAGGGAAGGCTTTTATCGCCTCCCACATCAAAAAGTCTGAGAACCGTGCGGTGGGGTTTCATCATTTTAACAAGTTGAGAGTAGACATCATATTGTTCTTCTTCGGTGGGCCAGTGATTTCGTTGCATGAGTAAAAACTCGCTTCGAAAAAGACCACAACCTTCTGACCCCTTGGCCACAGCAATTTCGGCATCAGTGAGACTGCTTAAATTGCTGGCCACCTCAAACTGTGTTCCATCTAAAGAAATGGATTGACGAGTGATCCATTTGGTTTGAGCTTCTTTTTGCTTTTTTTGTTCATTAATCAACTGAAGAAAAACTTCTTTAGTTTTCGAAGTGGGATGATGAATGATTTCTGCTTTGAGGGCATTCACCGCCACGAGATCCCCATTTTTAATTTCTTCGGACAATGTGGGGGTGGCCAAGATCAAGGGTATTTCAAACGTTTTAGCTAAAATCACAGTGTGAGAAGTTTGACTGGAGTTTTCAATCAGCAGAGCTCTTAATTTTTTTCGATCAAGGCTCAGAAATTGACTGGGCAGTAGATCCTTAGCGATCACAATAAATTCATCACTCGGATTAAAATGAATTGAAGACGAGCTTGATCCCAGCAAATGAGTCAGAACTCGTTGAGTGAGGTCCGTGATGTCCTGGGCTCTAGCCTTCATGTAGGGATCATGCAAAGATTCCAAAAGAGACTTAAACTCAGTGGATGTTTCGTCAACACTGTGAATGACATTAAAATTGTTCTGAATTCGACTTTCGATTCCAGAGATCCACTCAGGATCTTCAAGCATAAGTAAATGAGCTTCTAGTATTTCCTGAGCTTCATTGTCAGTGTTTAGAGAAATCAGCCGTTGGATTTCATTTTTTGATTTTTGAAGTGCCGAATGCCATTTCTCCAATTCTTGAGAGGTGTCAGAGACCTTATGTTGAGGAATTTCGAATTTCTTTTCCAAAAAAACGAGGGCTTTAGCTAAAGCAAAACCAGGGTATCCTGTTTTTCCAATAAAAGATTTTTCCTGGCTCAAAGGCTGCCCTCGAACTTTTTAGCAAACAAACTTTGAATCTTGGCTCCTGCTTGGTGAGCATCTTCGCCTTCAGCTATCAATTTCAGCTGGTCTCCTCGCAGAGCCCCCAACGACATAAGACTCATAATGGATTTTGCATTTTTTTTGAGGCCGTTTTTTTCAAGTTCAATTTTGGATTTGTATTGAGCGGCAACTTTAACAAGAACTCCTGCCGGCCGGGCGTGTAGACCAGATTCAAGTTCAACGACAACTGTGCATTCAAAGTAAGTCGATTCCATTTTAGGATCCTCTTTATTGAGTTTTTAATTCATCAAGTGCAGCTTCACCTGATTGAATTTCGGTTTTAGATGTGAGTTTCCACTTCCAACCCTCCGCAGCCGTGAAAATAATCGGCGTGATCAGTGGATATCCCATTTCTTTGATGAGTTGCGGATCAAAGCTCAAGAGAAGTTGACCTTGTTTAACAGTGTCTCCCTCTTTGACGTGGGCTTGAAATCCTTGTCCCTTCATTTTTACAGTGTCGATTCCCACATGAATCAAAGTTTCAAAACCCTGGTCATTTGTCAGGCCTATGGCATGAAAAGTGGGAATCAAAGAGCTGACCTGTCCTGCAAAGGGGCTTCTGACTTCGTTATTTGAAGGATTGATGGCAAAGCCGTCTCCTAATATTTTTTGACTGAAAGTAGCATCAGGCACTTCTGAAAGAGGATGAATTTTACCACTCATAGGGGCTGAAAAAAGAATGGGTTTTTTTTCAACTTTTAAAAGAGCTTCACGAATACTATCGGACTGAGTTCCAAAAACAACTTGCACATTTTGGCCTGCTTTCATGATTCCCACAGCTCCCAAATGACGTAGTTGAGCTTCGTTGATAAGGGAAGAGTCCTTCACTTTCATGCGCAGACGAGTAATACAAGCTTCCACTTGGAGCCAATTTTCAGGTCCACCCAATGCGCTCGCAATTTTTTCAATGTGTTCTTTGTTATGAGCACTCACTTTAACAGTTGAAGCGGGGGCTGGGTTTTCCACGTCTGTTTGGCTTTCACGCCCAGGGGTGACCAGTTTTAACCACCCAATCAATGTATAAAAACTAAAGAAATAAGCCAACGCCATCAGAGGGCCCACAATGAGCCAAAGAGAAAGAGCATTTTTTTGATTGAAAAAACCTGTGACGAAATCAATAAGACTTGCGGAAAAAGTGTAACCCAATTGGATTTCAAAAAAGTGAGTCAGCAATCCCGAGCAAAAAGCTAAAGCCACATGCACGACAAACAAAAGAGGAGCCACGAAAATAAAAGAAAATTCAATGGGTTCTGTGATGCCAGTGAGGATTGAAGTTAGCGCAGCTGACAGCATAACACCTGCAATCACAGTGCGGCGGCTCTTGTGAGCGCGAAGAACAATGGCCAGGGCCGCAGCCGGCAATCCAAAAAGCATGATCGGGAATTCAGA
>JBKDFX010000177.1:0-21310 GCA_046336825.1 Bdellovibrionales bacterium
TTCATGACTTTTTCCATTTGATCGAACAGCCCATACTGGCTGTTTGCTCTGAAGGGCCTGTTTGAGTTTCAAGAATTTGCAATACAGCTTTATAGAGTTCTCGCTGGGTTACATTTTGAGGTTCTTTCCAAGAGTCGTCCAAACGCCCTCGGTATTGGTAGGTTTTTTCATGATTCATAACAAAATAATCGGGCGTGCAGACAGCACCAAAAGCTTTAGCCACACTTTGATCCTCATCATGCAAATAGAGAAATGGATAACTTTTTTCAATGGATCTTTTTTGCATGTTCTCAAAGGAATCCTCTGGGTAATCTTTGGCATCATTCGAACAAATAGCCACCAATGGAACATTGAGTTTTTTTAAATCGTGACCCAGCTGTATCAGACGATCTTCAATGGCTTTAACGTAGGGACAATGATTGCAGATGAACATCACAACAAGGGCTTTACTGTCAGCAAAATCCTGTGCTGAATAATAACGACCATCCACATTCTTTAATTTAAAATCAGGCATTTTTTGAGTTTTGAGAACAGGGGGGGTATGGGTCAGTGCCATTATTTCTCCTTAGAGTTCGCTCCACAGAATACGTTTTCCTGATTGCCATAAAGTGCCATCGGGTTCAAGTCGAGAGTAGGGAGCGCTTAAATTCGGGTTTTGATTAAGATAGGAAAGCAAATCTATAATTTCATTTTGTGATAAAGAATTTTGTGAATTGTCACAGCAGTTTTGAAATTGCTGTTTGAGTGCTGATAAAAAATGGGCCCAATTTTGATAGATTAAATGTTTTGAAACACTTTGACTCAAATGACAGGCCTTCATATTTTCTGGAGAGCTTAAGACATTAAGCCCTAAGCCAATCAGGATTTCTTTGTTTAATCCTTGCTCGACCACTTCAATCAGGAGTCCCGCCAATTTATCAGTGCCCAGGAACACATCATTGGGAGCTTTTAATGACAAAGGTAAATCCAGAGATATTTTTTTTAGAGCTTTTATTAAACTCAATCCCAATCGAGGTGCAAGAATGGGTTGAGGAGACTGGAAACTTCTGAAACACCAGGTGCTCAAAAGAGAGTCGCCAGGTTGGAGTGTGTTGATCCAAGTGTTCGTGTTTCGTCCGCGCCCCTGACTTTGTAGATCGCTAATGATTAAACGAAAAGGCTGCTGAGTTTGTAAGGCGGTCTCTTTGGCCCATGTGGAGGTGCTATTAACTTCTCTAAAGTGAGTAAATTCAAAGTCATTGGCTTTGAGCCATGAAAGAGTGAGTTGAGTGAGCTCAGGAGCCATGAGCTTAACTATTCCAGTCAAAAAGAAGTGAGACATCAGCCACCGGGGCTGAATGAGTGAGTGCACCGACACTGATAAAATCCACTCCCAAAAGAGCCACACTGCGAACTCTTTCCAAACTCATGTTTCCACTGGCTTCTGTTTGAATGGTGGGGGGAACAACTTTGAGAGCTTCACGGAGAAGCTCATTGTCCATATTGTCGAGAAGTAATCGATTCACCTTTAATTGAACGGCTGTTTTAACTTCCTCAAGATTTCGACATTCCACTTCGATAGGCTTAGAAGCATGGGAGCGAACTCTCTCCACGGCTTCTTTCAGCCCGCCCATAACGCTGATATGATTATCTTTGATCAGAATGGCCGCACTGAGATTCATTCGATGATTGGTGCCGCCACCATGGACTACTGATTTTTTTTCAAGCTCTAGTAGACCGGGTGTGGTTTTACGAGTGTCCAAAATTTGTGTTTTGGTCCCTTGAACCTGTTGAACAAAATGATAGGTGTAAGTGGCTATACCAGATAGATGTCCCAAAAAATTGAGAGCCACGCGTTCAGCTTTCAAAATTTGAATAAGATCACCTTCAAGTGAGCAAATATTTTGATTTTTTAATATTTTTTGACCCTCTTCAAAAAGCCATTTTATTTTTACGCCGGGATCTAAGATCTGCATGGTTTGCTCGAACGGGCCCGATCCTGACAATAAAAGGTCTTGTTTAGCTTTGAGGATGGCTTGTCCATGTCGTGGTTTTAGCGCCAAGCACTCAGTGGTTAAATCACCGGTCGGCATATCTTCTTGAAGGGCCGCTTGAATTAGATCTGTTTGGGTCATGGAGCTTCTATAGTCTGTTCGTTGTCTTGCAGCAAGCGATTGATTTCTTCGCGAATAATCTTTTCGGCAAGGGGGGCCATGTTAAGGGCTAGCCACTTTTGAACTTCTTCACGCACCAAATCTGGGTCGATATGAGGTATTTTGACATGTTCAGTAATATGCTGAGCCACTTTTTGCTGTTCGCTAGATGAAGTCAGCGAGAATTCAGCAAACTCTTCGTTGTGAGATTCATCAAGGGCAATGGCAGGCGATTCATCTTGAACTGGAAACGGAATTTTTGCGCCTGGTGGTGGAGTTTTAGGGGGAGGCTGTTGCACCCATTCATCATCGGATTCGGTGTCGTCAATCGTGATACCAAGGCTCGGGCTTGAGTCCTCTTTTATCGCGGCTGGTTCCATTTTTAGTTTGGGTTGAGGGGTGGCTTGTGCTGGGGGTGATTCTTGAAATTCTGGAAGTGGAGGAAATTGAATAAAAGAACTGACAGGATTGTCCCGAGTTTTACGAACCAGTTCTTGAACCAGATCACGAAGTTCAGAAGGGTCAAAGGGCTTTTCTAATCGTCGATCAGCTCCACACATGCGAGCCTTTTGTTCGTCGATTTCCATAAAGCCGGACCACATGAGAACCACAGGAATTTGATTTGTGGTCGAATCATTTTTTAAATCATGGCAGACTTCATATCCTGAACGTTTGGCAAGTAAGACATCCGCAAACACAATATCCGGCCTGAAGGTCTTGGTGACTGAAAGCACGTCAAGACCAACGGACACACCCCTCACATCCACATCAAAATCTTGTAGAGTGAGTTGCATGACTTTTTTAATTGTGCTGCTTTCATCTGCCAGTAAGACGCGTAAAGCCATAGAATCAGTAAAGAGGGATTTTTTAAGCGAGTCAACTGTATAATCTTAGTCATACATGTGGAATCGAATTGATCTATACACAGCACGACTTTTCTGGGGATTTTTCCTCGGAGCTCTTTTGGTTTTTGCGACCCTGTTCATTGCTGTGGATGCTCTCAGTGTCATGGTGAAATTTTCTGGAGTTCCTTTCTTTTCAATTTTTCAATATTACCTTTTTTATCTTCCCGAAGTTTTATCCAAAATGATTCCCGTGGCCTGCGTTGTGGCTTTGGTCATGGCCTTGTCATCTCTCAACCGGGCCGGAGAGCTGGTGGCTTTGTATGCAGCTGGAATGGGACTTTTTCGTATTGCAGCACCACTGCTCATTTCAATTTTAGGAATAAGTTTTTTTAGTTTTTTTGTGGGAGATCAAGTTCTTCCACAATTCATAAAAAAGAAAAACTACATTCTGTACAATGAGATTGAGAGGAACCCCAGTAAGTTTCAATTTATACGCACCGATCGAATTTGGTACCGCTCAAAAGATACAATTTTTAATATTAAAACGCTCTCACCTGATGGATTGAAAGCCCAGGGTCTCACTCTGTATTTTTTCAGTCCAAGTTGGGATTTATTGCAAATGTTAACAGCCCAAGATGTAAAAATCTCAGGCAATCAGTGGGAGCTCAAAAAAGGCTCTATCACTCTGTTTGACAGCAGTTCCAGTTTTCCGCTGACAAGTCAGTTTGATAAAAAAACCATCATCATGGCTGAAGATGGCAAGGACTTGCAAAGCGCAGGTCAGACTTCGGATATGCTTTCGCAAAAAGAATTGTCAAAATTCATATCTAAAAATCGAGAGGCCGGACTGGAAACCACCAGCTATGAAATGGACTACCACGCCAAATTCAGTTTCGCCTTGGCAGGGCTTGTGATGGCGCTTTTGGGACTTCCCTTTACTGTCCAGCGTGGAAGATCAGGCGGAACCATGTTATCCCTCGGGTTTTGTCTTGGGGTGGTCTTTCTTTATTGGATTCTTTATAGCAGTGGGCAGGCCATGGGGTCCCACGGAGTTTTGCCACCCCCCATAGCGGCCTGGCTTCCGTCCATCTTGATGGTGGGACTGTCTTTTTGGACATTGAGAAGACTTAGGCTTTAGGCTATATTAGCCTTAGAGGTTACGTCATGTCGCGTCTTAAAATTTTAACTTATCCAGATCCAAGACTTAAAGAAGTTTCACTTGAAGTGAAAGAGTTCAAAGCTGATCTCAAAAAATTAGCCGAAGATATGCTGGAAACCATGTACGACGCTCGGGGCATTGGTTTAGCAGCTCCACAAGTGGGGGTTTTGCAACGGTTTCTTGTCATCGACACGCGCCCACGGGATGAAGAAGGTCGGCGCTACAATTATGAAGAAATGACTGAAATGGAAAAATCAGTGCCCCAACCCATTTTGATCGCCAATCCTCGAGTTATCGGCGGTGAAGGCAAACAAACTTTTGATGAAGGCTGTTTATCTATCCCTGGTTACTATGAAACGGTCGAAAGATTTAATGTGGTTGAGATCGAAGGTGAAGATATCCAGGGAAAAACTTTTCGATTTAAAACAGATGGTTTGCTAGCGGTTTGTGTTCAACACGAAATGGATCATCTTGAAGGAAAACTTTTTATTGATCGCATCAGTTTTGTAAAATCCAGTCGAATAAAAAATCAGATCAAAAAAGTGGGATATCTAAAACCAGAAGATAAAGAAAAAGACTCCAAATCAAAAAAATCAGAGAAGAATAAACAGTGAGTGAAGTTCGAGTTTGCTTTTTAGGAACTCCTAATTTCGCAGCCCATTGTCTTGAGGCTCTATTAAAAGATGAACACTATAAAGTGGTCGGAGTGGTCACTCAACCGGATCGACCCAAAGGCCGAAAGCTGCAATTGATGCCCAGTGAAGTCAAAGAGCTGGCGCTTCGAAATCAATTGCCAGTGCTCACTCCTGAATCTCTACGTAAGCAGCCAGAAGTTGTCGAAGAAATAAAAAAATGGAAAGCAGAAGTGGCCATTGTTGTGGCTTTTGGTCAAATTTTAGATCAAACGTTTTTGGACCTGTTTCCCCTGGGGTGTGTGAATGTTCACGCTTCATTACTCCCTCGCTGGCGAGGAGCTGCTCCCATCCAAAGATCTGTTGAAGCAGGTGACAGGAAAACCGGTGTTTGTTTGCAAAAAATGGTTTTAAAACTCGACGCCGGTGATCTGATTGGACAGCGAGAAATTGAATTGGACAATCAGATGGATTCTTTGGAACTGCATGATCGCCTTAAAGTCCTGAGTACAGAACTTTTGCACATAGAGTTGATGGACTACTTGCGTGGGAATTTAGTCCCTGTTCCACAACAGGAGTCAGAAGTCACCTACGCTAAAAAGATAGAAAAATCAGAATCTGAATTGGATTTTAATTTACCTGCCCCTATTTTGCATAACCGTATACGCGCTTTTGTTTGGGGACCTGGGACTTTCACTTGGGTGGCGGAACAAAGACTCAAGATTCATAAGACTCGTGTTGTTTCTTCAGTCAATTCATCTTCAGCAAACGCACGGGAGCCTGGTAAAATTTTAAAAATCACTGACAAAAGTTTCATTGTCGAGACTGGTGAAGGTGAGTTGGAAATTTTAACAGCCCAGCCCGAAAATAAAAATAAAATGACAGGATTAGAAGTCCTTCAAAGATTAAATTTGAAATTAGGAGATCGTCTTGGCAAATAAATGGGTGGCTCCCAGTCTCTTGTCTGCTGACTTTGCTAATTTAGAAAAAGAATTAAAAGCTTTGCATTTGGCTGGAGCTGATTTGGTTCATGTGGATGTGATGGATGGTCACTTTGTGCCTAATCTGACAATAGGTCCTCCCGTGGTGAGCTCTTTAAAAAAAGTTTCGCCCCTTCCACTAGATGTGCATTTGATGATTGAAAAACCTGAGAAGTATTTGGAAGCCTTTTTAAAAGCAGGCAGTGATTATCTCACCATCCACGTGGAAAGCACAGATCGGGTGGCAGCTTGCTTAAGAGAGATCCGAACGGCTCGGGCGAAAGCTGGAATCACTTTAAGGCCAGGTACTCCCATTGAAAAAATTGAAAAGTACTTGGAGCTTTGTGATTTAGTGCTGGTCATGACTGTGGAACCCGGGTTCGGTGGTCAGTCCTTTATGATGGACCAGGTTAAAAAAATTCAATGGTTGAGCGAAAAAAGAAAAGCTCTCAATTTAAATTTTAAAATTGAAGTTGATGGTGGAGTCTCAGACAAGACTCGACAGTATTTGGAATCAGCCGATATTTTAGTCTCAGGTAATTTTATTTTTAAACATCCCGAAGGCTACCAAACAGCCATCGAACAACTTAAGATTTAGCTACAGATTTTCTACAAAGATTACGAATTTTTTTTATCTTATTAGAAATTCTTTTTAGCCAATCTACACTGAAGACCCAATTCATCTGGGTTTGATGAATCTTCATTTCATAAAATGAAACGGCTCCGAGTGGACTGGGAGTGTTAATCCAATAAAGTTCATGTTGAAATCGACCTTTTTCTGAATCTGAATTGATTCCACCAGCCACACTGATATGAGATCTTTCGAATTGTACCTTTTCAAACCATAATTTTTTTCTTACACTTTCTTCGGAGTCAATTTTTTCAGCTATTTTGATTTGTAAAGGAAGCCCTAAGTATCCATCAATGGCCACATTGATTACGTGGATGGGGTATTCCCCATTGGCGTAGAACCTTAAAAGAGCATAATTTTTATCTTCAAATTTGAATTTTAAAAAAATAATTCCAGCACCAAGCCCAAGGCCTATAAATTTTGATTTTGGTAATCGAATGGAATATTTCTCGCTTATTTTTTTTAACTTTTGAACCCAGCGGAATTCATTCATTTTTTCAGTCAACATGTCACCTAGGCCTAAGGTGCCCATCAGAGTCAAACGAAGACCAAAACCTTCTGCATTGGCTTTAAGAATCACCTCAGGTGCTGAATCAAGCAAGCTTTCTGTTTTGCTCACCAGCATGTCTTGGTATTTTTGTCGAACTTTAGCACGCGTTAATACTTTCCTTATAGCGGGTGGAGCTGTTGATTTTATAAAATTCAAAATATTCGGATAACTCTTTAAAATGCCTTTAGCTTCTTCCGTTTTATCTTTAAGTGAATGCCAAAGTCGGGTTCCTGAATTGGATTGAGTTAATTCATTGATTTTATCTGGACTGATCAGGCCATCAATTTCCAGGGTCAAATCTTGTTCTGTTATTCCATCTGGAATGGTGTCTACAAAATCTCGAGGAATCTCTTCGGAGTACATGGCAAAGTCCGGTGGACTTGTGTCATCATTTAAAGGGATGCCTGCATAGGCAATGGAGTGAAATGCGAAAAATAAAAGTAGAATTAATGTTTTAAAATGTCTTGTATCAAAATGAGACATGTATTCCTCTAAAGGAATTTTTGCAGAGGTTGTGCCAAGTCATGCGATTTCTAGAAGACTTGGAATACCATTTAAGTAATATACAAAAAATTTGTCACACGCATGAGACTAATTTTTAAACACCAGCCAACCTCTTTTTTTAAGATAGAGGTAAGTTCCTAGAACTATCAGCAGCATGGAAAAAAGGGCCAACGGATAGCCCCAGGGTGAATTCAATTCAGGCATATGCGTAAAGTTCATTCCGTAGATTCCGGTGATCACATTCAGTGGCAGTAGGAAAATTGAAAAGAGAGTTAAAATCCTGACAATTTCACCGGTTCGATGTGAGGCCTCAGTTGTTTTTTGAGTTGAAAGAGAAACATGCAATGAAATCAGAGTGTTTATGTTTTCATAGAGTTCATCAACATAAGAATAAAGGGACTCGCAGTTTTCTTTCAGGTTTTGGATAAAAGGCGCATGCGTGGTGGAATTGTGGGACATGCGATTGATGGCATCTCGAGTGAATTTAATAATCATTTTATAAACAAAGGTTTTTCTTTTAAAGTAATAGGCCGTTTTCAATTTAAAATTTTTTGAACCTGGAACATTAAAAGCTGAGGCTTCGAGCTGATCCAACTGTGAAAAAAAGCTATCGATGGTTTTTTCAAATTGCAGAAGAACGGATTCAACTAAAAAACTTAAGGCCTCTGAGGAGTGATCTGACGGAACATTTGAAAGCTGACGAAGTAAGGGAGCTTTTTCGATGCAGTTGAGAGAAGCACGGTGAATGGTAATTAAAAATTGGGGTCCGACAAAGACAGCAATCTTGCGAGTTAAATCCTGAACTGAAACCCCACGATCAGGTGGATTTTCCTCTGGGGCTCTGAGAATTAAAAATTGCAGGTCAGAGATGATTTCTAATTTCGGAAGATGTTCAGGGTCTAAACAATCCTGGATTGAAGTTTTATGAAGATTAAATCGCGATCCAATCTTTTCTAAATCCTGCTGAGTTGGATTTTCAAAATCGATCCACTGGAAATTTTCTGATTTAAGTAAAAGAGTTTCTTTCATGGCATTAGTTTTAATGAATAGAAGTGATCTGTCCAGTTCCACATTGGAACTCGAAACTTACTTATAGAATAAATAGAAAAAATAAGTTGTACTTAAATAAAGTCTCGTTCATAATAAACTTAATCTATTGAAAGGAGGGTCATGATTATGATGACAAAACATATTATTCTAATTCTTACAGCTGTGGTTGTGACCCTCGACGTGAGTCTCCCGCAGCTCTAACGAGTTTTCCCTAAAACAAAATTAAAAGAACAGAAATAAATTATATATTTGGATTTTGATTTATGAATCAAAATTCCTAGGAGTTTGAAACATGGAATCCTATGCATTCCAGAGCGAAAATGTTCGTTCTGAAGGGATTGTCTTATCAATTGAAAAGCGCAGTTCCAAAATAAAATTAATTAAGAACTTTGGAGTTTTGTTAATACAATTCATTGAAGTTTTAATTCGCAGACCTGAAATTCGTATACAAAAATCACCTGGAATTTCTATATCCAGAGAGGAAGAGTTGTATTCTATTCAGTCGAGAGGACAGGCCGAAAGTTTTTTTAAAATCTAAAAAATTTTCTGACTCAATGTTAATACTAAATATGAAAGTCCAAGCCTTGAGTGGGGCTCTTTTTCTGCTGTGAAACCAAAGCTATTGGTGACAAATGATTGAATACATTTTTCGCGTTCTGCCTCTGATGGGTAGAGCTCGCGTATTTTTTGAATTTCAGAAAAATCCAGCCATGTGCCATTGCAGACAGGGCAAACATCAACTGTCAAAACGCCTTGGGCCCCTTTAGGGCCATAGGGTTTTTGTTGCATGATAACACCTGGATGTTTAGGGCTCTGTCTATTTTTAGTGATTTTTGGATTTTCAACTTTTAACGGCAGGGCTTTCAGAAGATCGGTAAGATCTTCATGGCTTTCATCAAATTTTTTAATTTCAAAACGATCAAACCAAAGGCCGCCTGTCTTGGGACAAATATCAATTTCTGCACCACTGACAAGGACTGAATTGAGATAAACAAGTTCTGTGCTGGGAAAACAGGGGCTGAGTAATTTTGTTGGTTTCATATTGATGATTGCAGCGATTTGCTTCTTTCAGGTCAATGGAAATGTGATACAATCATGCAACTGAGGTGAGAGATGGCGATAGCATCGGTTCGTTGGCAGCAAAATATGAAGTTTCGCGGAGAAGTGAGCGGTCATGAAGTTTTAATGGACGCTACGCCTCCTTTTGGGCAACATGCCCATCCCACTCCTAAAGAACTGCTTTTGGTCAGCATGTCAGGTTGCACGGCTATGGATGTTGTGAGCTTGCTCAAAAAACATAAACAAAACATGACTGATCTTGAAATCAAGACTGAGGCACAGGCCCGTTCGGCTCAGCCTCAAGTATTTGAAATGGCTAGGATTGATTTCTTTGTTGCTGGTGAAGTGGACAGTCAAATTTTAAATGAAGCCATTCATCTGTCTCTGTCTAAGTACTGCTCCGTCAATGCAATGCTATCAAAAGTCGTGTCTCTTCAGTGGCGATCTTATATTAACGGTCGAGAAGTCGGCTCGGGGAAAGCCGAGTTTAATTTATGAACACCCATGAAAACTGGAAACTTTTAGTGCGTCTTCCAGATCACGTTCAAAAACAAGCTTTGATCCATTTTTTAGGGCAGGAGGGCATTGAATCTTTTTCTCCTGATCGGGATGCCATCACCCAGTTGGCTAATGAGCCTCAATTGAGTTTAGGCGGTTACTCCACTTTCTTTGATGGATACCCGGTTTATGTAAATCCTAAGGATTGGCATCAGGCCAATCTAATTCTAGAAAAAATGAGAGCCATCCCAAACGAAAAATCTGAATCCACCACAGATTATCTTCGGAGCTTTCAAGTGTCTGCTTTCTTTAGTGTTTTAATGCCTTTTGTCTTTCACGCCATTGGTTTTTATTACCTTGTTAAGGCTATCAAAGCCCATCAATTCCAATGGAATGTACGAACAGTTTTTTCTCTGCTTATTTTTTCGGCAACATTTGTTGTCGTGATTGTATTTTTTAGAGCTTAAGACTAGAGTCCGCACTCTATGGAAATTTCAGGGTCGGGACTTAATTTAGAGCAAGTTTTTCAAGTGGCACACCAGCCTCAAATCAAAGTGAAACTGTCGTCTGAAGGAAGAAAAAAAATGCGGGAATCCCGAGGCTACATTGAAGCCCGGATCCAAGCTGGCGATGTCATGTATGGAGTCAATACAGGTTTCGGAGCTTTCAGTTCAGTTCGGATTTCAGATAACGAAATTGAGGAATTGCAAAAAAATTTAATTCGCTCTCATTCTGTCGGTGTAGGCCCTCTGTTTAGTCGTGCCCAGACGAGAGCCATGATGCTTTTGAGGGCCAATGCCTTGGCTCGAGGGCACAGCGGGATTCGAGATGTGGTCGTTGATAAGATACTCGAATTTTTAAATCATGATATTCTTCCTGCCATTCCCCAGCAAGGCAGCGTGGGGGCCAGCGGTGACTTGGCTCCTCTTTCCCATCTGGCATTGGCGCTTATGGGTGAGGGTGAAATTTTAACTGAAAAAGGCGAGGCTCAACCGGCTCAGGAAATTCTCAAAAAAATGAATGTAGCTCCACTTGAGCTCAAAGCTAAAGAAGGTTTGAGTTTAATCAACGGTTGCCAAGTGATGACGGCCATTGGTCTGCTGGATCTGTATAAAGCAGCCCAGTTATTAAAATTAGCTGATATCGCGGGAGCCATGTCCTTAGAAGCTTTGAAAGGTTCGAGATCAGCTTTTGATCCCCTCATCTCAGAAACTCGCCCCCATTTGGGAGAGTCCAAAACAGCGGCTAATTTACGAAAGATCTTAGGTGCTAGTTCTGAAATTTCCTTGAGTCACACCGCTTGTTCGCGTGTGCAAGATGCTTACTCTTTAAGGTGCATGCCTGCTGTCCACGGAGCGACAAAAGATGTTTGGCAGCACTGTCGTTCAGTTTTAGAAGTGGAAGCCAATTCCAGCACGGATAATCCTTTGGTCTTTGCCCAGGAAGATAAAATTCTGTCCTGTGGAAATTTTCACGGAATGCCTGTGGCTTTTGCCATGGATTATGCTGGAATCGTATTTTCTGCTTTGGCGAGCATTTCCGAATGTCGCACGGCTAAGTTAATCAATCCTGCCATGAATGATGGTTTACCCGCTTTTCTCACTCGTCAGGGTGGACTTAATTCGGGTCACATGATTGTACAAGTGGTGGCGGCCAGCCTTGTCAGTGAAAACAAAGTACTGGCTCATCCTGCCAGCGTGGACACCATTCCCACTTCGGCAGAAAAAGAAGACCATGTGAGTATGGGAACCATCGCCGCTCGAAAGTTTTCTCAAATCTTAGAAAATGCCACTCAAGTTATTTCTTTGGAATTGTTGTCCGCATCTCAAGGATTAGATCTGCTCAAACCTTTAAAGCCCACGGCGGGTGTGGAAAGAGCTTACCAAGTCATACGCTCTCAAGTTCCCTTTGCGGAAAAAGATCGAATTTTTTCTTTCGATCAACGCCTAATTCGTGAGTTGATTTCTAAAAACACCATTGTCAATGAAGTTGAAAATGAAGTGGGTTCACTGACCATCTAAGGAGGCTCTATGCGTACTATCAAAGCTCCCACCGGCACCCAGCTCAATTGCAAAGGTTGGCTTCAAGAAGCCGCCTTCCGGATGATACAAAATAATTTAGATCCTCAAGTGGCCGAGCATCCCGACAACCTTGTGGTTTACGGAGGAATTGGAAAAGCAGCTCGTAATTGGGAGTGCTTTGACAAAATTCTTTCGAGTCTTAAAACACTTGAGAATGATGAAACCCTTCTTGTTCAAAGTGGAAAACCCATCGGAATTTTAAAAACTCACATCGACTCGCCTCGAGTTCTGATTGCCAATTCAAACTTGGTCCCTAAGTGGGCCACTTGGGAACACTTCCATGAGCTCGATCGCAAGGGTCTTATGATGTACGGGCAAATGACAGCAGGTTCTTGGATTTACATCGGTACACAAGGAATTGTTCAGGGCACTTACGAAACCTTTGCGGAAGCAGGTCGGCAACATTTTGGTGGTGATTTAGCGGGTCGTGTGATTTTAACAGCGGGACTTGGAGGCATGGGAGGAGCTCAACCTCTTGCCGGAGTTTTTGCTGGAGCCATTGTTTTGGCCGTTGAAATTGATCCAAGCTCCATTGATAAAAGATTAAAAACAAAATACGTAGATGAAAAAGCCTCTGATCTTCAGGATGCCATTCGTCGAGTTCGTCATTACCAAGAGACCAAGCAAGCTAAATCCATAGCAGTTCAAGGAAACATGGCCAGCGTGATTCATGAACTTTTGGCCATGAATTTTATCCCTGATCTTTTGACTGATCAAACTTCAGCTCATGATCCTTTAGTGGGTTATATCCCTGAAGGTCACACCGTGGAATCGGCGGAAGTGTTCAGAAAAGAAAATCAAAAAGCCTATTTAGATAAAGCCTATGAAAGTATGGCTAAGCATGTGCGTGGAATGCTTGAAATGAAACGACGGGGAGCCATCACTTTTGATTATGGAAATAATCTTCGAGCTCGTGCTCTTGAGTGGGGAGTCAAAGACGCCTTTGATTTTCCTGGCTTTGTTCCCGCCTATATCAGGCCTCTCTTTTGTAAGGGAAGTGGTCCCTTCCGATGGGTGGCCCTGAGCGGAGATCCAGAGGATATTCGTGTCACTGATGAGGCTTTGAAAAAACTTTTTCCTCATAAAAAGCATCTTTTGCAATGGCTGGATATGGCTGAAAAACGGATTGCCTTTCAAGGACTGCCCGCCAGAATTTGTTGGCTCGAGTATGGAGAACGTCACCAGGCAGGACTGTTGTTTAACGAATTAGTTCGCCAGGGAAAAGTTAAAGCGCCACTTGTCATAGGGCGTGATCATCTGGATTGTGGATCTGTGGCTAGCCCTAATCGAGAAACAGAGGCGATGAAAGACGGATCTGATGCTGTGAGTGACTGGCCTTTATTGAATGCGCTGGTGAACACAGCTTGCGGAGCCACTTGGGTCAGTTTGCATCACGGTGGTGGAGTTGGCATGGGGTACAGTCAACATTCAGGACAAGTTATTGTGGCTGATGGCACTCCCGAGGCTGCTGCACGACTACAAAGAGTTCTCACAGCAGATCCTGCCATGGGAGTGTTCCGCCATGTCGATGCTGGATATCAAGAGGCTTGTCAAACAGCTCAAGAAAGGAACGTAAAAAGTTTGTGGCTTCCTACGTCGTCATGAAGGATTTTTTTCGATACTCCTTACGAGCATGAACAATGTAGGATCCGGCACCCAACAGCATGATAGAAGATAAGAAACTAAAGATAGATGAGTGCAGAGGCAGGGAAAAAAAAGGTTTTGCAAAGAGGCCAAAAATTCCTAAAGTAAGAATAAAGATGGGTTTAAGTTCGTAGTACCAATCATTTTTATGATTTAAATGTCGCATTTTTAGACCCCCGCCTAGATGTCTTAACATGCAAGTCATCCGCCGGGTGGGGGCTAGCCCTTAAAGCGAACCATGGCTTATCCAGAATGTAGTTGCGTAAATGTATTAGGCATCTGACGAAAGAAAATATGACAGCTAATTGAGGGCAGAGTCCTGTCTCAAATCGAGAATTAAGACTTTGGTCGTAAATTATTTTTTACTAATTTAATCAGGTTCTCGACATCCATGGGTTTTGAGACAAGTCCACGAGCCCCTTTTTCAGAGGCGGTTTTTTCATCATAGTCAGAAAAGCCAGAAATAAGAATAACCGGGGTTCCACGGTGATGCTCGTTGATAAAAGAAAGTAATTGCATGCCATCCATCATGGGCATTCGAATATCAGAAATGACTAAGTCAAATTTTTGTTTACTCAGAGAATCTTGAGCTTGAACTCCGTTGGCAGCGATTTCCACTTCATAGCCATGAAACATAAGAAGATCCCTGAGCGTTTCAGCAAGGGCCACTTCATCATCAACAACTAAAATTCGGGCTTCAAAAGATTCAGACATAATCTGTAGATTATCATATTATCTAAAAGACCTATGTGCAATTAGCAAGGATCAGTCTGGACTCTTAGAAGGTAAATTTTTTTTAATACTTCAGCCAGTAGCTAAAAGCAAAAACACTGACTGAGTTCACAAGTGAATGTTTTGGTATCCGTAAATAACTGAAATTCTGCCAGTCGAGTGTTTTCAAAACTGACAATTAACACGTTACCATTATTAAGGTGCCATCGTTCTTTGGTTTCATGGTGAAAGACTTCGCCTCTCGATTTTAAATTTTCGATTAAGACTTCGGGTGGTAGTTTACGTTCTTCAATCGTGAGAGGAATGGGTTGGGGGGGCAGATTGAGTGGGATTTCGAAGAGTTGAACTTCTTTTTTAGACTGTAAATTTTCATGTAAAATATGGATTCTAAAATTTTTATTTTCCTTAGTTTTATAGTGAAAATTTTCAAGCTCAATGTTCCTGTTTTTGATAGGAAACTTTAGAATGTAATCATTTGGAAAAGTATTAAAAGCGCTAAAGCCAGAGCCCAAACAATTTTTTGAAACTGTAATAAAGTCTGCATTTTTTATGGGTTTAAGAGATTCACTAGGCGGGTCTTTCGCTAAAGACTCACTGACTCTCTGATTCAGACGGTCCATTATTTTTTGCTTTTTGAGTGGGAAAATGAAGTGAATAAACACAGAATCCACAAAAACAATAATTACGACTAAACCAATCAGAACAAGAAAAGGTCTCATCTTATTTAAAAGGGCCCTTTTTGGGTTCTTTTCACTCATGGTGTGCCACTCTCTATAGACAAAATTTTGAACCTCGATAAACCTATGACAGATCTATGAATTTTTGAATCTGGCTAGTTGCATTTAGTATCATTATCTCTGCAAATGAAGTCAGCAAATATTTTGACAGGTAATTCCTTTAGGGTCGAATGGGCTGTCGAACTTATTTTCGAATATCGAAATCGATTCAACTACTTATAAAGTTCCCCAGTTTTAAACAAGTTCAGTTAGTTTACGGACCGTGGAGGAATTATGAGTCGATCTTTTGAAGTTTTGGGCCCTGTGATTCTTGTCTTATTAACTTTAATGCCACAGGGTTCTTCAGCTTTTATCTTTGGTCGCAGATCAGACCCAAAAATTGATCTCATGAAATGTAAATCCTGTTCGACTCCTTTATCTGAAGAGAACTGGGTGCAGCTTGAAAAAATTGATAAATGTTCTCCTCAAAGAAGATTTTTGCAAAATGATATTTTGAGTTTAGATAATGAATTCATCACAAAAAGAGAAAATGAGGTTCATCAATTTCCTCTGGCATGTATCGTTCATGCTCAAAGAACTTTTACTTTTCGTACACGAGCAAAGCCAGATGATGAAACACCTAAAGCCTGGTCAGGACTTGATGTTCCTGGACGTGCTTACGGGCAGTGTGCCACACCTGAATCAGAACCCGTTCGTGGATCCTACATGCCATGTGTAACTTCAGAGTATGCTTATTCAGTTTATAATGCTTTTCATGATACGGTGGATTGTTTTGATATAAACGGAAGAAAGCTACTTCCCAAGCTATGGAATGAAAGTGGATTTCATATCAACACACTAGGTGGCGGTATGGATGCAGGCGTTGGTCAATTGACCCGAAGTGCGATTGAGGAAGTTTTAAGTAAACCCTATGTCAATGATGAGCGCACAGCTTTGGAAGTTTTTAAACAGCAAGCCCTCAACAGCTCCAAGCTTTCTTGCCAACGACTTGTTCGACAAGAAGCCGCTTGGCAAGCTGTCAACCCTGATGTGAGTCAACGATGTTCCATAATGACGACACCTCAAAATCCCATAAGAAACGTGGTTTATTTAGGAGTGTTTTATAAACTTAACGAAAGAGTTGTCGAGAGCCGAATAAATTCGACTAAAATGAAAGAAAAAGTAGAGGCCTTGGGTTTAGAAAATCCAGACATGGAGTATTTCAAAGATGCCATTGTCACGCTTTCATTTAACATGGGGCGGGGAAGTGCTTTTTCGATTGTGGATTCTTATTTGAAATCACGCATGGTTAATAATGAAAAATTGACGGCCAAAGATTTGGATTTTCTCAATAACTCAATTGAGGAAGTTCGAGCCCTGCGAAGAGAGCCTAAAGAAGAAACCGAGGAAGATCGTACCAAACGGATAGCTCGTTTAGATGCAGCTAAAGAAACAGCTTACAAAAGAAATTTGCCCGGCTTTTTAAGGTTGATGCACGGACTGCAGGCTGATTATGAAACTGATCCCACTAAGAAAAGAATCAATGGAGCCCCTGGGTACTTAACTTTTGTCGGAGAAAGACAAAAAAAATATAATACAGATTTGGGGGATGGCGTATGTACTCACGCTTCATTCTTGCAATACAAATAGTTTTTATTTTTTCTCAAGCCTCGAGTCGTGAGATTCATTTAATGGAAGGTGGAAGATCAGAGTCTGCTCAGGTCCTATCATCACAATTTCGCGTTGTCGACGACTTGGAATTGCAAAATTACGTTTATCAAACGGTTGACCAGCTTGAGAAAATTGCAAAGTCAAAAATTCCAGCCACACAGAAGCTTTCTGAAATTAAATTTCGCGTGAATCAAGTTTCTGATTTCAGAACAAAAAATTGGTCAAAATCGGCCTTTGTAGAACAACAGCTAGACTTAAATATCAAACCGTATGAATCTTTTCCTGATCCTCAGATTTTTAAGCGCGAAAGATGTTCTCAATACCGTGCAAGAATATCTGTGGATTGGGAACCGTTAAGTTCAGATTATCGTTCAGTACAAACAGGAGTGGCCCGGGCGCTTCGCATATTAAAGGAGATTTGCTCATCATGAGCTCAAGTTCATTTGGTTCCAGGTTCGTCATCACATCGTTTGGGGAAAGTCATGGGCACGCCATGGGGGTAGTGATTGACGGATGTCCTTCCGGTGTCAGCTGGAATCAGGAACTGATTGATGAAAATCTTCGAAAGCGAAGGCCCGGGCAAAGTTCCACTGTGTCAGCCCGCAATGAAAAAGATCAGTTTGAAATTTTAAGTGGTGTTTTCGAGGGGCAAACACTGGGGACTCCCATTGCCCTTATGGTTCGGAATGAAGATGCGCGCTCGCAGGACTATGACAAAATTAAATCTAATCCACGGGCGGGCCATGCCGATGATGTTTGGAAAAATAAATTTGGAATATCGGACCCTCGCGGTGGGGGCAGGTCCTCGGGTCGAGAGACAGTTTCCAGGGTTTTGGCCGGATCCGTGGCCCAAATGGCATTGCAGCAAATTTATCCGAAATTACTTGTCCAAGCTCAAGTCATTCAAATTTCTGATCGAGCTGTTGAAGGTCCTCCTTATACAGAAGAAATCAACACTTGGTTAAAAGAAGCTCGCGATCGAGGAGAAAGTTATGGTGGGATTCTTAGATTGACCATCGAGGGGGTTCCCTCAGGTTTCGGTCAGCCTGTGTTTCATAAATTGAAATCAGATTTTGCAAGTGCACTGATGAGTATAGGTGCAATTAATGGTGTTGAGTTAGGAGATGGGTTTGCCGCCGGCCTTTCTACAGGAACTGCATTTCATCAAACTCAACAACAATCTCAATATGGTGGAATTCGTGGTGGAATTTCGACAGGAGAAACCATTCATTTTAAATTATCGATAAAACCCACTTCCAGTATTTTGGATGTGGCTAAACAGGGAAGGCACGATCCTTTCATTGGCACCCGTGCTGTGCCAGTAGTCGAAGCCATGGCTCATTTAGTTATTATGGATCATGCTTTATGGTTGAGAAGTGATCGGCTTTGATTTCTAGCCACCACTCTTTTTTTGTCACCATTTCTATTGAGAACTTCTAGCATGTGCTCGATCACTTCACCAAGGGCAATGTACATACTGGAATTTGATTTTTTGACTGTAATACCTTTGTAGCGCCCCTGGGAAATGTGAAGTTTTACACTAAACAAATCAGCACCCGCTTGAAGTTTTGAATTTTCCATTTCAAGTGTCACCTGAATTTGACACTTCTTTAAATCTTCAAATTTTTCAATCAGAGCATTTAATCTTTCCAAAACTATATCTTTTGCCATTTCAGATTTTTCAAGGTTCTTGAAATTAATCTTGATCATATAATTTCTCCTTCTTGAGATGAGTCCAATTGATGTTGTTCATTTTGGCAATCGGCACCCTCGCAATTGTTTTTGACCTTTTTGAAGCAGGCCGTTGTCAATTGATCTATATTTTCTCCAAGTGGTTTTTGAAGCCATACTTCCACTTGAGTGAGCTTTTGAAAGTGATTCCAACAATTAACAGCTTGAAGTCCTGTAAAAGTAGAAATGTGAGTTTCAATTTGGGTGATATTTTGATTTAAACTCGCAGATTGAATTTTTTCACTTCCGAAAGAAATGATAGAAACAAAAGCCCAAATAATAAAGCCTACGAAAGTCATAATTCCTAAAGATCCAATAATAAGAATCCATTTTAATTTTTTTTTCACTTTAAGGTTCCTTTTTTAAGGTCATTTGATTTTTGAAGTAAGTTAACTTATTAGCACTGACATCATTTTTTTTCAAGATGGCCAGCAGAGGGCGATTTTCGGGAATTTCATGCCTTTTAGCAATGACAACTTCACCTCCATGGATGAGAACTTTTTGTGCGAGGTCATCAAGCAAGTCATCATCTTCGTAATCTAAATCCATGGGGTGTAAAGCCAGGCCGCCTGACTGCGTGTCTAATTTTCCAAAGATGTTGTAGTCGTCAGCCACAATTAATTTTTTTACTCGACCTTGAACAGCCGCTTTCGCTATTTGAAAAATATTTTTATTTGTTAAATTTAGTTCAGTTAACTTTTGATATTCTAATAATGTATCGAGGACCTTTTTTTCAGATTGTGATTTTAGTTGTTCTCTGATCACAAGAACGGCTTGGGATAAATCATCAGCATAAACAATTTTTGCGAAATTAATTAAATTCTCATCCTCTTTTGACTTACATGAAAAATAGAGGTGTCCGTTATGATATTGACTTATTTGTTGAATCAAATCAGTCGGGTCTGATTTCTTATATTGAAAGGAACTGATTTTTTCTAATGAAAACAAACTCCCGTGATAAGCTTCAAAACCCAGTTCGCTTTTAAAAATCAAGGTAAATTCAGGGTCATCCTGCAGCCAACGAAGTAAAGGTTTAATATGAAAGCTACTGGCCACATGACAGCTTCTTTCAAGTTCAAAGGGAAGATGTACCACTTCGAACACATCTTGATTCCTAAAAATTCCGATGCTGCCCGTTTGTTCAAAACTCAATTTTAAATTTTTGCTCAAATTAAACAGAGGTTCTAAAAATTCATTTCGTGATTCAGGAGAAAACACTTCATGAAGCCATTCGTAGGATTCATGAAGTGTTTGTTGGATTTGCAGTTCAAGGTCTTTCAAGTTTCCGCGATTGACCAGGTAAGCTGTCAGATGAATTCCGCCGAAGGACTCAAGGATTTTTTGAAGATCTTTTTTTCTTCCTTTGATCATGAGCTCTCCGGCGTTCTTGGTTCAAGTGAATTTACGGATTGTAGGGAAGTGAAGAGTGGTGCAATACGATTCGTAATTGACCTTTTTCATCTTTTTTAAAGCCCCAAGTTTTATCGACTTTTGTGACTTTTCCAGTTGAATCTGTCAGCATGACATTGCCCATAGTGAGAGCCATATCGCCGTTGATAAATACAGCTGCATTTTTATATTCGTATTTTTGCCATCCACCTAAAGCAAAGCCTTTATCATTTGGGTAAGCTTTATTTCCACCAACGAAATAAGCAAGAGCGCCTTCACGGGTAGTTCTGAAAACCTGATCACCGCTGGTCAATGTGGGCTTAAACAATACAGGGCCCATGTTGTAACCGTAGGCAGCGTTGAGAACATCTTCAGCTGTCTTTTTAGCTTTTTTAATGCCTCCAGATTTAAAATCACTTGAGATTTGAACCAAAGCAGCTCCCCAAGCTTCCTGAGCCGCTTGCACTTCTTCAGCCGTTATATTTGTGTTTTTGACCGTGCTGCCAAATGCTGCTGATGTCTTGGCTGATGCCTGAATCGAGGCGAGCATAAAGAGGGTCGTAATCATTGTTTTTGCGAGCATGTTCATAATTCCTCCGTAGTAGTTTGTATCAGTTAGAATGGCCTAACGATTTAACCCACTTTACGGTTTTTTCTTGGATTGTTAAAATTGATAAAAAATCTATTTTGTATGCTTATAAACTATATCAAAAAAGTCTCTTTGAGTTTAGCAGCGATAGGGTTCTCAATTTTCCTTTGTGCACTAATAAGATGCAACTCTTCATGAACTCCTTGAAGTTTGCCAATTTCGACAAGCTCGCCTCTTAAGATTTGTCCTGTGACAGAATGGGCAGCTGTGGGGATGATTCCCATTTCGTTGATGGCGAGTAATTTTTTAACTGAAATGTCGGGGCTTTCTACAATAATGTTAAGTTCTATTTGATTGAGTTTAGCCCAGTGATCCAGATCCTGTCTCAATTTGCTATCGTAGGTGGGTAAGATCAAAGGCACCCCAGATATGGACTTAGGAAAGTCCTTTCGAAGAACTCTAAAACGAGGGGCTCCGTAGAAGCCCACATTCTTGTGCGATATGGATTTGGGGTAGAGGCCTTTCGCATCGATTCCCGAGGGTAAAAAATTGGTGATGATGAGATCGATTTTGTGAGCTAATAATTCTCTGAGAAGTTCATCAGATTTGCCTTCGGAAAGAGTGATTTGGCAGGGTGAAATTTTGAGAGCACTTTTCACCAACTGCAAAACGATTTGTTTGGGAACAATATCGAGAGCCCCAAGATGCAATGAGGGT
>JBKDFX010000178.1:0-10251 GCA_046336825.1 Bdellovibrionales bacterium
TTGAATTTTTTTGATCTCTTTCTTTTTTATATTAAATTTCATACAATTCTTTTTTTAAATGATGTTAGTCTATATCTTCATATGGCGGATTTCCCCGCACAACAGCCAAATCTGTTTTGCTGACCCGACCTTCGCTAAAGACCAAAGATAGTTCACGGGCATTTTCTGAGGAAAGAGCAAATAATAAGGCCCCAGAGGTGGGACGATCCAATCGGTGTACGGGATAGACTCTTTGACCCAGCTGATCTCGCAGTATCTGCATTGCAAATTCTTCAGCCTTTGTATCAATTGCACTTCGATGAACTAAAAGTCCTGATCTTTTATTAACAACGACGATATCCTGATCCTGGTAGAGTATGGGAAGCATCATTTGTCATTAGCACAAAGAGGTCCTAAACAACAGGCTTTTGCCAATTTGACAAAAGCTGGGATTTAGGGGACTAGTGAGTCTTCATTAGGAGCTTATAAATGTTAAACTTATCTCAAGAACAATTAGCCGAAATATCTGAATCCATGCGCCAAGAGCATGGAGCCAACACTGAAGAAATTGCTAGTATCCTCAAGCGTGCCATGACAGTGGGCGATCTCAAAAAAGCTCTAGAAAATGTGGACAATAATCTTCCTGTTGAACTTGAGATTGTACTCGAAATCACAGCTGACGGCGACTGTGCAGCTCAACCGGGCATGGCCATTCACCACTATCAAGTCAGACAGGGTGATGAAGGTTATCCACGCTTTACACTTGTGGGCGCGCAACCTCAAAATGCGGAAGCCTATGCTGAAGCTTTTGAAATTGATAATCCTCAGCAATAAATCAGCTTCATAAGTGATAGTAACTAAAGAAAATGAATCACTTTTGATATAGTGATTTCCTTTTGAATAACACTTAGGTGACTATGTCTTCGCGAAAAATTGTAATCGTGGGTGGGGGGGCAGCTGGATTTTTTGCTGCCATCAATGCAGCCGAAAATGCAAAATCAAAAAATATCCCAACTGATGTTCAAATTCTTGAAGCTTCCAACAGCGTCCTGAAAAAAGTTTCCATTTCAGGTGGAGGCCGATGCAATGTCACCCATCATTTATTTGAGATCCGTGAGTTTTGTGAACGCTACCCCAGGGGCTCCAAAGAACTCATGTCAGCCTTTCAACGATTTCAAGCCCGCGACACAGTGGAATGGTTTCAAAAACGTGGCATCAAACTTGTGCCAGAAGAAGATGGACGAATGTTTCCGGAAACCAATACCTCTGCCACCATCATCAAATGTTTTGAAGATTCGGCAGCTCTGGCAGGGGTTCAGATTAAACTCAATCATAAAGTTGAAAATATTAGCAAACAAGATTCAGGACAGTTTCTTCTTCACATGCGAAATGGAGAAACTCTAAAAGCGGATTCAGTTATGATTGCCACAGGTAGCAGCTCCTTTGGCCACAAACTTGCCCAGGAATTAGGGCACAACATAACAGAATTGGCTCCTTCCCTATTCAGTTTTAAAATTGAAGATTCACTTCTGACTGAACTTTCAGGTCTTAGCTTTGAAAAAGCGTCTGTTCAATTGCTGATACCTGATCAAAAGCCCTTTAAAGAAAAGGGACCTTTACTGATCACCCATTGGGGTTTAAGTGGCCCTGCTGTTTTAAAAATTTCTGCTTGGGCGGCCAGAGAAATGCTCCATGCCGACTACAAAGCGCAATTGAAAGTCAATTGGCTGGGAGTTGATCGCATTGAAAATGTTTTAGAGACTTTAACAAAAATTAAAAATGAGGGTCTCAAATCACAGATTCAAAATGTCTACCCAGAACAGTTGGCCAAAAGATTTTGGTTAAAAGTCTTAGAAAAATCTCAAATTTCTTTTGATAAACGCTGGGCTGATATATCAAATAAAGAAATTCAAAGCATCGCTGATGTTTTATTTGCTACAACTTTTCAGGTTCTAGGTAAAAATCGATATAAAGATGAGTTTGTTGAATGTGGCGGTGTTGACCTGAAAGAAATCAATTTTAAAAAAATGGAAAGTAAAATCTGTCCTGGGCTTTATTTTGCCGGGGAAGTTCTTGATATTGACGGAATCACGGGCGGATTTATTTTTCTAAATGCCTGGACAGGGGCCTGGATAGCCTCACAATATTTATAAACTTTTTAATCGCCACAACAGGGTCACTTCTTTCACTCGCACAGGATATAATGGATCTTCTTCATCACTGGACTTCGAATGGCGAGGCTGTATTTTAAGTACATCGACGACCTTAAGCCCTGCTTGGGTTATCCAATTGGGAAGATCCTCTGGTTTGCGAAGTCCTAAATGCTCAGCCAAATCTGAAATGATCAGCCAAGCTTCTGCATTTTCATTTAAATGCTCAAGGGCTCCAAATAAAAATCCTTTTAGCATTTGATGGTCTTCATCGTAGACGGCCCGTTCAATGGCAGATGTGGGCTTTGTCGGTAACCAGGGAGGATTACAAACAATCAAATCAGCCCTACCTTGAGGAAACAAGTCTGTTTTGACCACACTCACTTGCGCCTCAAGTTTTAAATTCTTGATATTATTCAAAGCACACTCAAGGGCTCGATCTTCCACATCGGTTGCAATAATTTTCGGTACTCCCCGATTGGCGAGCACAGCTGAAATAACACCCGTTCCTGTTCCAATATCAAAAGCACATTGGACTGCGGGGGAAAGAGGAGCTTGAGCCACAAGATCCAAGTACTCTCCACGGACAGGTGAAAAGACACCATAGTAAGCATGTATTTTTCTTCCCTCGAGCACATTGACAGGTACGCCTTTTTTTCTCCACTCATGGGCCCCCACAAAACCTTGTAGTTCTCGCAGGCTGACTAAAAATGATCCCTCAATATGAATGACTTCTGAAAGGGCCTGTTTAAAGTCAGGAGCTCGAGGCAATTGAATGGAGAGATCAGGTTCAACACAAATTAATAAGCGAGAAAGTATCTGCGCTTTGTGGGCTTGATACTGGCGATAACGATAAAACTCTTTGGCCATATTTTGTGGATCGGTGTTTGAAACTATGGGCCACTTTTTCTTGAGCCTTCTTTGAACAGCTTGCAGAAGTTGTTTGGCGTTGTGAAAATCACCCTTCCAAACAAAGGCGGAACCTTGACTGGCCAGGCTGATATACTTCTCTGCCGAAAAGGAATCATCAACAACCATTACTTTTTTCGGCTGGGCAAAGTGATTTTCTGTCACCCAAGGTAAGGATACAATTTTTCCATCAAATTCAAAATCGAGTTTCATCATTAATTTACTATTCCAATATCTATTTATTACTATTCATCAAGAGGATTGATACTAATTGAATCACTCATCTCCTTAACAACTGTCCCCCATTCAGGATGGCTTTCAAATAATTTCATAAAATCAAAGGCCAGTAATTCCTCCACATCCCCTACAAATCCGAGCTGCTTAAAGTAATTGGCTGTGGTCTTATAACGAAATAGGGGATCCAGCTTTTCACCCATTTCACAAATAACTTGAATGTGTTTATTAAGCTTGGAATTGCCTTTACGTTCAGGGCCGAAACTTTTTATCAATTTTAATATAGTACTTTTCGAAAGTGGACTTGTTAAGAAATTGGCCCTTAGGTAGCTAAAAAAAGTGAGCATAAACGTAGTTTTAAAATTGAATTCTTTTGTGGTCTCATTCATCGCTTGTATGAACTTTTGCTGGGGATGCATATAACTATTTTGCTTAACAAAAAACATATGAAGGTCATCCTTGGCAGATGTCCCCACCAAAGCATCTATAGTATTGGCAAAACTTTCAGCCATCAAAGCCTTTAAAATTTTATCCTGTTTTGTCTTTAGTTTGACTTTTTTAAGAAAATGTTCAGCCAATAGGTGGGAACATTCATGCAAATGATAACTTTCAGGAATGGGAATATCTTCAACAGTAAAAATGCCAGGATGGTTACTTTCTATATTTTTCATTAATTTGGCCGAGGGCACATAAGGAACTTTTTTAATTTTTACAAGCACAGGAAGTTCTTGAAAGGGAAGTAACAAATACTCCACGTAGACTTCTATGTATTGACCACCAATTTTGAGGTAATTTTCTTTGATTTTTCTATAAATGGGATTGTTTTGAATCAAAAATCCATCACCAAGAATATCAGAGTGACTGTTTTTGGGCTGGCAACTGTTATGAACATCAAGAATATCACTAAAATGCATGGGTTCTTCTAAAGCAAAGAATTTATAAAGTCACCCGTAGATACCTCTACTCAACGAGCCTCTAAAGGATTCGCCCACAAGTAATCTTATCCAAAATAGGCTGATCCGCTGGATCGCTATAAGGCTCACAATGAACAGCTGCTGGGGCACAATCAGGCCTGGGACCAGGTGAAAGTTTTATATTTTCGAGAGGTCTCAGGGGACACTCTTTCAAAAGTTGATTTAAATTTTCAATATTATTGGGAAGTTCCATGGGGCTATAGGAACCAAAAAAGTACCGACAGACCTGATCTGGATATGTTCTAAGACCAAAGGAGTCCCCGTACAATTTTATTTGTTTTTCTCGAAATTGATTAAATCCTAGGGATTCATTTGTCGAAAGTTCAAAGGGGGCAAAGCGTAGCCTTATTTTTTCCACTTTACCATCAAAGTTTTTTTTTGAAAAGGTAACACCTTGACGAAGTCTTTTATCACAGACTTTTTTTTAAAAAAGGTCATCTAAAACAACCTTTGCTTTTTCAAGCTGTGGGTCCAATTCCAAATTTGATTTTAATGGCCATGGCACTTCAATATCAGGTGAAACACCGACGCCTTCGAGATCAACACCATCAAGCAGCAAACCTTTTGAAGACAGATATAAAAAATAAGGAAGTTCAGAATCGTTAAAATACGCTCCGCCAGCCACAAAAAAACCAGCTGTTTTTGTTCCTACCACTACAGCCCGCTTTGTATTTTTAAAATGAAATGCCAGGGCCTCTTTACCGGATCTAACACCTTCGTTAATAAGCACCACCATCGGTTTCGTGTAAACACCTAAATTCATCTTCGATTTTGGCAGCATTTCAGTTTTAACTCCGCCACGATCAATCCAAGTAGCCTTAAAATATTGATTTGTGTTTTCATAGAATGGGTCCAAATGATCCCACCAAGCCCCACCATAACCATCTCGGAGATCTAGAATTATAGCCTCTGTGTTCTTTAGTTTACGAATTGCATTTTGAAGCTTTTTAACGGAGTCCCCATGGGTACCTGTCCATAAATGCACATAACCAATCTTCATATTGTTGAAGTCAATTACTCTGACGCTATTTTGAATACTATCAATGTAAGAACGGTGCAAACCTGTGTGAGACACTTTAATTAAAGCTTCAATTTTTTTTATCCCTCTCAAAATTGAGATTTTAGCTTGCGTGCCTTCGAGCTTTTTAAAACTGAGAACGGGATGAAAGGGTTCATTATTTAAAGACAAAAGGATATCACCACGCTTAATTCCCGCCTGTTGCGCTGGAAATCCATCAAGCACGGCTTTAACAATATATCCTTCATCTGTTTTAATATATTCAGCACCGATGTGAGCTGTTTTGGGATATTCAGGATCCCGAGTTGAAAATAAGGATCTGAAAAAATAAAATTCTAAATCTTGATCTGTATAAAAATGAGTGTGTGAAATATTCAGCTTATTTAAAAAATTATTCAAGTCAGGAGCAAAACTATAAAGATCAGAGCTGTCTTTTGCTTGTTCTTTTAATTTTACATATTCTTCTTCTGTAAAAAATTTTTTTTCTAACGACTTAGGATAAATATTTAATTTAGCAATCTCCCAAAATTTATCGAGAACTTCTTGAGGTGATTGAACTTTAGCTTTTTGCTCGCTTTGAGCATGGGCACAGCTTAAAAACAGAATAAAACTTATAAAAAAGATTTTTAAATTTCTCATTAGACTTTTTTATTCAATTCTTTTCTTGCGAAGTAATTGTACGAACCTATCAGCCAAACAATCAGAATCAAAGCAACTGCAGAGTTTGAAAGTGGCAACCCCGAATACCTAAAATAATCCATTTGGTTTTTAGATTCCATGCCAGTTCGCGGTGGATTAATAGGACTAAAATGCAGCCCAAGACTAATTGTTCCTGTTTTGCCATTGACAGCTTGTTCAGGTGGAAGCCTGAAAACGGCCACTTGAAACAAGGATAAACATAAAAGAAAAATCAGAAGGGCCAAGGTCGTGAGAAATGAATTTCTTGTTGCTGTTGCTGTGACGGCGGCTTCACGTTCATCTCGTTCCTGAAAAAAACTGACTTTTGTTAGTACACTTGATCTGAAATCGTTAGAAAAAACAAGTTTCAGACTTAAGTAGAAAGCAAGTAGCATCCAGGTACCAAAAACTAATCCTGAAAATCCATTGATGTAATCAAGTGAACTCAAAGAATCAATAAAATTAGTAACCATCGCCAGTGCAATAACTAATGGCAGTCCCAATGCAAACACTTTAAGTAATGTTAAATCTAACTTTTTCATTTTCTTTTCTCCTCAATATAAAAAATGTTTTGAATATCAACTTTAAAATATTTAGCAATCCGAAAGGCCAATTCCAAGGAGGGGTTATAATCCCCACTCTCAATGGCATTAATAGTGGCCCGAGTGACTTCAATTTCATCTGCAAGTTCCTGCTGAGAAATTCGTTTTTCAGCACGCAGTATGTGAACTCGGTTTAGAATTTTAAGCTTTTGCGGAATTCGTCCCATGAACTTGATGTACAATCTATTTTACATATTGTAAAGTAGATTTTTTTTAATTATTTAGAAAGAACTGGGGCAATTGAGTGTTGTTATTTTTATAAAATACGAAAGGATTCATAAGCTTATAGCGAGCTTTCGCCCTCGAAACTGATTTTTTAGTAAAATGAATAAATAATGATTTAAATAGCCCATAAGTTTCAACAACTTAATAATTTAATACTGCTCTAAAACAACACTTAAAGGGCCCAGTTTATGTCAATTTCATTTTCAATTATGTAATTTGAATAAAGCAAATTTTAGCAAATGAGGGCCATATTTCAAAGTAGTATACTCCACAAAATGATCAGAAGAGTGTTTATCTTGAGCTTCACTTTGATTGTTGGAGGCAATATTAAGGCCAGGGAAATATCAGCTGATGCAATTGCTGTTCAGAAAAAGCTAGAGACTTGTATATGCCAAATCGGTTCAGAACCATCCTACCAAATTCCAATTTTTAAATTAGGATGTGCACTCTGGCTGACCCAGCAAACAAATTGTCATTCAAAAAAAATACTATCAGAAAAAAATAGTTTAATAAACTTCGTAGAAATAAATGAAAACTTGTCTCTTGGCTTTGTGGGCCACTGGGGTTCTAGCGAACAACTCGCCCTATTTCTTGAAAAAAAGGTACTTCCCGTAGCATTAAAAAAGAAATTGAATCGAGTTCGATTAGATAACACGGCGTGCTCTGCAATGGATAATCCAGAGGTTGTAAAAAACTGGTTAACTCAAACACAAACTCAATACCCTGAGATTCATTTCAGAATACGAGGAAATCAACTTAAAAGCATTGGCATGTGGGCTCCGCTTACAAATGTAAAAACGAATGTGCCAGCTGTGGTCTCGAGTAGCTATAGGTATACTTTATTTCCATTGTGCAAAAATTTTGAAGGCTCCTCGTGCTCTCGAATGCATGACTTTCAAGTCGTGCACTGTGAAGAGTCTAAAAAAACGGTAAAACGACTCAAATGCATCTCAAATTCAAACAGCTTTTCTTGGACGGATGATGGACCCGCAATAATTGATTCAGAGGAACGTGAAAAAGCCAGTCAATAGTAGGATTTAATAACTCATTTTTTGACGAAAAACATAAGGGTCAATGTCATTTTCACAAAAAGTGATATAGAAGATTCCACATCTACAAAAATCAGCTATTAGTGTTAAATCCAGGAAAGAGGCCCAAATGCGATTTCTCTTAATTTTTAACATCACAATTTCTCTGCTAATCTCAGCTATTTCACAGGCTAAAGTTTATGGCCCCCAAGCTCGACCTGGTGGCCAAACTGGGATCACTTTCTCAATCCCCTACACAGCAGGAAATCATGAAGGATTTGCACGTTCCTATGATGGACTTGTTGAAACAGACAGTAATGATCAACTTGTTTCAGCTCAATTTGTTGTACCCATTGAATCCCTGACTACTTCCAATAAAACTCGAGATTGTCATATGCTTGAAGCTTTGGGTCTGAATTATAACGATTCCCAGTTTCCAGAACGGCATGTTTGTAACTCGCAAGATCAGCTTCCAAAAACAGGCCCAAATTCTATCGCCTATCCAAGCATTGCCTTTCAATTCCAAAATTTTAGCCAGGAGCCGTCTGTTCCTCTTCAAGTAGGAGTTCCAACAAAAGCTCGAGTTAGGGCCTTATTGCAAATTCATGGTGTGACCAGACAATTCAATGCACTTCCCATTCAAGTCACAAAAACGACAAAACAAGGCCAAACCTTCTTGAGGGTTCAATCTCAATTTCAACTTTCACTACAAAACTTCAATATAATTGTTAAGCCTGTCAAAATCGGACCTTTTTCATTTGGGGTCAAAGACACTCTTTCAGTTTCTTTGGATTTAATTTTAAAAGAACAAAACTAATTCAATGGAACCATAGAACTATTTCTTTTAAAATTTCCCACCTACCCATAAACTTTTTAAAAACAATAATGATAAGCCCTATCAGCTTTCTTAACCGCCGACTTCGCAGCAGCTAATATCAAAGGCTTCACTTCAGCATCAGGATAGCGATAAACGATCGCAAGCTTTGTAAGTGATTTGTATTTCAAAATAGACTAAGAAAATGATTTGTCCACAGTCTCTGCAATTTCAGCCAAAGCTTTTATATCATAGGTTTTAGCCACCCGAAAGTTAGCAAAAGTTAGATATCCCTTAATTGCTTTTTCCGCACATTGCTGGGCGTGTTAAGCGGCCGCATGTTTATAATCAGAACCCATTTCCAAAAGTGCTTTAGCTGTTTTTAAATCTCTGATCGCATGCTTGAACCACAGCTTGGTCATTTTAGAATTACCCAAGATCGAGCTCCCGACCTGTATTCAAAGCCGTTTCAGGAATCGAATTGAGTTCGTCTTTCCACTCATTAAATTCTTTCTCAGAATAAACAAAGTCATCAGCTGAAATTTTGAATTTCTCAAAATGCAGATCACTGGCCTTGCTCAAGTTAGAAAGTCTGGATTTTGTATTTCCAGGCACCACAAGAACAAAATCATAATCAGAGAAGTGCCAATTTTTGTGATTTTTTTGAGTGACCAACAGTTAAAAGAGAAGTGCCCTGGAAAATTGTCGGGCTAAATGGGAAGGGTTTAGATCTTATTTATTCGAAGCCAGTTTTTTGATCAAATCTTCATAAGCCTCAGGAGCCCCTTCGGACTCACACCAAGATTTAACTTTGCTCTTATTAAACGGAAACTTTTTAGCAACAAGAACGGCCTGATCTAGGCATTCACGTGCTTTAAAATGAATATATGAAGCCAACCGATCTCTAATACAATCTGTCGGTGAATAAATATATAGTATTTGCCCCTGTATTTTTTTGGAATCTGGAATAATTTTAACATCGTCACCGATTCCAGCAGGACCAAACATAAATTCTACAAATTTATCGCAATCTGGATGAACATAATGTCGGCCACCATTATTTTCGAATCCGATTTCTCTCATAATGTCGCCGAGTTTTCCATGAACATACGTCTTTAAAACCAAATCAAGATCACCAGATTTATAAGCCCCTTCAGAATAAATAGCAGCAACTGCTCCACCGACTAGAATTGTTTCAATTCCATTTTTAGCCAAATGCCAGCCTACGAACTTCCAAACATCTTCTTCGGTACAGTTTTTCCAGTTCGGTTCTTTCAAGTGACAGGCTTACCTTTTCGACGCGGACGGCGTCGGATTCCAAAAATTTTCTGTCTTTCGGCAAGCGGAATTGAATCATAAGCTTTTTCAATAATTTCTTTCACGGGTCTAGTAAACGGTGACTTTGGATTAAAAGAATAAATTCGAGATCTACCTGACTCTTTTGAAACAAGAATCCCTGCGGTCTCAAATCTGTTTAACTGTTGAATAATTGGATTTGCGGCCATAGAAAAATCTTTGGCTATTGCCGAAGCATGGGATTCGCCATAGTGAAAAATATGAAGTAAAACCTTTTCGGCGGTTTTATTACCGAATATACCTTCTAACATGTCTTTTAGTATCTACCAGAAACTGGTCCATAT
>JBKDFX010000179.1:0-48115 GCA_046336825.1 Bdellovibrionales bacterium
TCCCATGCCTAATGGGGTCTATTTCGAATTGAATCAAAATGAGATGTCTTAAAATTAGACAAGCTGCCGAAATCAACTGTCTAAAAAGATTTGTCACTGTTAAAGACTATCGTCAGCGAATCAATAGGTTGATTTTTACCCTCATTTTTCGCGTCGAATTTTGAGAATCCACCAAATATCAAGGATTTAGGCCGTGGCATGGTCACTGCAAAGATCTTATGTAACGTTGGGGAGTAAACCATGAACTCAAACACTTTAAAAACACTATTTTTAAGTCTATTAACCGCAATTATGGTGTTCTCGCAAAACTTTAAATTTATGCCCGATGATCTTATTGGCCTAACACCCGTCAATCCCGAGCTTCGTGAAAAACATGCCATCGAACTACTGGGAAGTCGTGAGTATAAAAAAAGTGCAGCGGCTCAATCTCCCCAATTATCAGATCTGCATTTCAAAGTTTTTCAATATGTTCGGAATCAATTAGATAAAAAAAATAGACCCCATGCTTTCAGAATAGCTCGTACAATTTTAGATCTCAGCCACAAGTACAACTTTGATCCCGTGTTTGTGATGGCCATTATAAAAACAGAATCCTCCTTCAACCCACACGCAGTGGGTGGAGTTGGAGAAATCGGCCTGATGCAAATCCGTCCCGAAACAGCTCGATGGATTGCTAAAGAAATGAACCTCTCGTTCAATCACACTCAAGAATTGAGAGATCCAGTTAAAAATATTGAGATCGGTGTTTCTTACATGCATTACTTGAGGCAGAAATTTGAGTCTAAATCTTATCGCTACATTGCCGCTTACAATATGGGTCCAAGGAATGTTCGACGACTTATCGCCCAGGATAAAAAGCCTAAGGAATACGCCACTCGAATCGTCAAGAACTACAACTTAACTTACGAAAGAATGGCGAATATTGGACTTAACTTAAAATATAAAACATCAAGCCTAGTAAAACCTAGCTCAAATGTTTATTAAGAAAATCAACAATTGTATCTTTGGGATGGTTTCCTACTAGCTGTCCCACTTCCTGGCCACCTTTGAATAAAATCATGGCTGGGATTCCTCGAATACCGTACTTTTGAGGGGTGCTGTGGTTTTCATCGACATTGATTTTCATCACTTCAACTTTTTCACCCATCTCATTGGCGATTTCCTCTAGCTTCGGAGCAAGAGCTCGGCAAGGCCCACACCATTCAGCCCAGAAGTCCACAAGAACTGGCTTTGCTGAATTAAGAACCTGTGTATCAAAATTTTTGTCTGTTACAGCCTGGGTGCTGGCTCCCATAAATACCTCCGAAAGAACTATCACTTTAATTCAAGTTCCGGGTTTGAACAAAGCCTTCACAAATTCTCGACGCAAATCGTCCTGGTTTTGCAACTCCTCTTTTGATAGGGGCGCCACAATATCCCTCAAACGGCTTCTGGCTTCGATTTTAGGAATACCCCCTGCAGATAAAGGAGGCATATTCTTTAGAATTTCATTGTAAACCCGAGCTCTTTTCGAATCCTCAATAGGAGGAGCCGGTTGAGGTATCGGTTTACCTACTAAAATATTTTCGAGCTCCTGCAGCAAGGGATCTTGGATGGGTGTGGCTTCAAAACCGAGCTCTTGAGTCCCTAAAATTTGATTGATTTCATCATCCTTAGGTAGTCCAACACCCCCTACATAAACTGTGTCATCTTTAAGTGGGAGTGAGTTCGAATCGGTTGATTTCTCTGCGCTTTTTTCCAGAGTGTCCTGTGAGAGATTTTTTATGAGCTTATCCAGAAGTTGATGAGAGTCCAAACCTGCTAATTGAGCAATGACTTGAACCAATCGAGTGGGCTCCACGGGCGACTCAAGACCCACATCCATTCGCATTCGCAGGATATCGGCCGCCTGTGGTTTTGTATTCGGATAAAAAATTAATATGCTTTGCCCATCCCAACGCAAAGATTCTCGTAGCCTCTTTCCCACCCCCGTTGTGCTCAATTTAGTACTTTTACCAAAAGCGATCACAATTTGTGGATTAAAGGAAAGCAGTTGTTCAGCAATGGAAAACTCGCTGGTGATTCCTAGCACATCAAAGCCAATTTTCTTAAGCATCAGCTCCACTGAGGTGAGTTCTTGAAAATTGTCATAGGCCAGCAGTATTCTTAACATATGATCATTGTCGGGGACCTTGAAAAAGAGGTCAACGACAGCTTACAAAAGAGCTAAACTACAGATGATGAGAAATCGCCGTATTCAACTGGCCCTTTTGCTTGAAATGCTACCTAGTTTTATTTTAGGGCTCGCCGTATTTCTTATCATCATCCTCATGTTTCAAATTCTACGTTTAACTGAGTTTGCCCTCATTCATGGGGTGAGTTTTTTCACTTTGGCTGAAATTATTTTTTATATCTGCATTTCCATGCTTCCCGCCTTACTTCCTATGAGCCTGCTCTTTTCAATACTTTGGACTTACAATCGCCTCAGCATGGACTCTGAAATTCTAGCTCTCCGCGCCTGTGGACTTTCTATGCCCCCGATCATGGGACCTGCCCTTATCCTAAGTCTAGCTGTTGGTTTATTTTCGGCTCAAACTTCTTTCGAATTGGCTCCCTGGGGAAATCGTCAATTTGAAGTCTTATTTAGCAACATGAAACAAACCAAAGCAGCAGGCACTATCCGGCAGGGAACATTTTCAGAGGGACTTTTTGATCTTGTTGTCTATGCCAATCGAATCGATGCTGACACGGATCGCATGGAAGATGTGTTCATCTACGATGAAAGAGATCCTAAACAACCGCTCACCATCATAGCCAAATTTGGACTTTTACAAAGAGACGAAAATCTGCCCGGCCACAAAGCTATTTTAATTTTAAAAAAGGGATCCATCCATCGTCAGGCTCAAGCTCACACCAAAATAAATTTTGAATCTTTTGATGTTCGCTTAAATGACCCGCTTGAAATTCGAGAAAGAGAAAAATCAGCTCCCTCATGGACTCTGGCTGATATTCTTCAAAAACTGGAAGAGCCTTTACCTCCCAAGGAAATGACTCGCGTGCGCATCGAGTGGCACAAAAGAATGGCCATTGCTGTTCTTTGTCTGGTCTTTGGACTCCTGGGAGTGGGTTTGGGGATACAAACTAATAAGCGCACAGCTAAGTCTTCGGGTTTCATCATCAGCTTGATGGTCATTGTCAGCTATTGGGTTATCTATATTGCTGTGGAAGGACTTGCCAGAAGTGGCCAAATCCCGCCGGGAATTGCCCTTTGGCTTCCTAATATTTCGTTTGGTCTTTTCGGAATTTATTCAATTAAGAAGATTTGGAATTAAAAAACAGAGCGATGCCGTAGCATCCGTACCACAGCGGTCATCCATGACCACATCGCCCCTCCCTTAAATTGATGATAGGGGGAAATGCTAAAGAATCACAAACTATTTTTTCACTTAATTTCATTTTTTTTGAACCTGCTTTGAAACGAGCTTCAATCACTATCGGTAGTGTTAATTTTTGCTATCCCTAGCAACCTGTTGCATCTGAGAAAATATCAATAAAAAAATCTTAAATTAAATTAGCTAAATTTATCAGCAAGATCCCCTGCGTGACGAATCAATTGAGCTCCTTGTTCGAGCAAACTTAACGATCCTTGGAATTGCGACATTTTGGGATGACCTGGCACAACCCCCACATCTCGCCCCTCCACAAGGCCGAGGTGGGCCGTCATGAGGGTTCCACTTTTTGCTTTGGCTTCCACAATTAATAGCCGACTGGAAAGACCTGTAATCAATCGATTACGGCTCGAAAAGTGATATTTAGAAATGGGTTTAGAAAGCGGGATTTCAGATAAGAAAGTCACTTTCCTGTCCTGCCATTGAAGATTTTCATTCCATAATTTTGGATATTTACAGTTTAATCCAGAGGGCAAAACAACGCAGGTGGGGCAATCTAAAAAAATTGAAATCTGATGGGCCAACTGATCCACTCCCCTTGCACCACCACTGACAATAGGTTGAGGAAATTTTTTTAAGTAAGAATAAAATTCTTCTTTCATCCAACTTTGCGTGAGCTCATGGGGCTCACGCGAGCCGACAACAGAAAGACTTTGCATAAAGTTAAAGCCTGCCAAATCTCCAGAGCAAGAAAGCGCTAAGGGCGGATCCGAAATAAGAGTCAGCCCTTCCGGATAATCAGGCTGACCCAAAAATACAAAGCGACAAGGAGTCTGATCAAAAGCCATTTTTTCATTGGCTAATAGAACTTTTGAGTTTTCATCAAGTTGTTGCCACAAGGGATGATTTTCGAATTCAGGGTTCTGCACTAAAAATTCATGTTGAAAATTTTGAATACTTATTTGATTTGGTTTCAAGCTCTGAAGAGTCTTGACCACATGATTAAAAAAAAGAAACTTCCAAGGTGATGCTTGAAAGGCATGTAAATAGCACCATAAATCCATACCCAGTAGGTTTGCAAAATAGCTATTTACTCGAGAATTAAATCGTCAGACTCTGAGCCCGCTAGGCTTCCGCTGGCCGAATCATTTTTTAAAATGCCGGCAAAATCTCCTTCAATTATTTCAGTATTGGCATTGAGTATATAGGCTGTTGAAGCCCTTTTGCTCACTCTCAAAAGTTTGAGCTGACCGACCAAACGATAGGCTTTTTTCATTTTTGTTTTAGAAATACGTATTTTGGGGTTTTGATAAATGTTGATGGATTCACCCTCAACTAAACCTAATTCAGAGCCTGCATCTAAAAATACAAATGAATGGGCTGCAAAAATACTGTCTGTCGGAGAGCGATAGCCGCCGACAATTCTGATGAGAGGTGCTTCAATCGAAAGTGGAGACTCATCAATGTTGACATCAGGAATAGTGCCTGTGATGAGATCATCACCCAACTCCATTGGATTTATTAATTTGCTCACTTGAGCACGAAAAATATTATCACTATCATTTATTTTTTCAGTCACATCGATTTCACCACCGTAAACGACGATAAAACCATTTCTGGATTTTTTAACACTTTTTATAATCGAATACTTTCCAATCGAAAGGCCAGAGTTCAAGCGCACATAAATATCTCGAGACTCTGAAGCCATGGTCGCGCCTTCATCAAATTCAACCACTTCTCCTACTCTTTCAGGCTTAACATCTAAAATTTCCACGGGTAGAGGCAAAACCAAGGGACGACTTGATGCTGACTTATCAAGTCTTTTAAACTTCACTTTTTCGTTAAAAGGCAAATTAAATGTGTACTCAGGTAGACTGGGAGGAATTGGATTCAGTGGAGGAAACTCTTTTTGAGCGCTTGGCAGTTTTTGCCCTTCAACTTCCACAACAACCAAAGCCGGAGGCTGATCCAGAGTACCAGGCAAGAATTGAAGTTTCCAACCAGGTTGAATTTCATGGGGATTTAAAATTGAATCCGTATTGAAGGACCAAATTTTTGGCCAAAAGAGTGGATCGGCAAAAAGAATCTTAGAAACATCCCAAAGCGTGTCTCCACGGTTCACTGAATAAATTCTTGGCTTTTGGTCTGTAAAAGCACGTGCCCATTGATCCTTTGAAGTGGGCTGTTCATTAAATTTTTTATAAATTTCGTGAAATCGAGCCTCTTTGCCAAAATCAGGCTCGTCTACTTGAGATAGAGCCGTTGAGCCATAACTCATAATAGCTGCGATAAAAGTTATCATTATCACGGCCTGGGCGGTTTTCATCATTGGTCATCACTTCATTGTCAAAATTTTCAATTCACTCTCAGCACGATAAAATTCTGGGCTTCCTGGATATTTTTTTCGCAATTTTAAAAAAGTCATTTGTGCCTGCTTGTTGAGGCGCATTTTTTTATAAGTCGAGCCTTTCGCAAATTCAGCGGATACAGCTTTATTGCTATTGGGATACTTCCGAGTGAGCAACTCAAAGTGTCTCAAAGCTTCAGAGTACTTTTTGTTTTCTAAAGAACTGTAACCCATCAAATACAAAACATTGTCGGCATAATTGCTAGTTGGAAAACGGTTTAAAAAGATGCGACCAATATGCTCAAGCTGAACAGATTTATTGGCTTGGTAACGATTAAGAACTTCCACATACAAATTTTCTTCGCTGAGTTTACGATAATCTACCCCAGTCAACTCTGCTTTAAGGTCCTGCGTAAGAGACAAGGGAACTTTTTGAGGTGCTGCTAGCACCAGAGAAGCATTTAAAAAAAGCAGATATATTAAAAGTCCTGTCACAGCCTTTTTCATGTTTCGCCCTTTCCATGGATGAACATTTCTATATTATGACATGCTGTCTTTTCTGTTCTCAAGAAAGATATCCACATGAAATGTTTAAAACCCTATAGACTTGACCTTAGACCATTTCAAAATCAAAGCTTTCAGCCGATTGAGCAAGTTGTAAGCATACCTATCTAATTGAATTATCTATGGTTTTTTTAAAATTAAAGGCTTTTTATATTAAAATCTTAAATGAATCTTAAATCTGCCCACCGGACAACTCTGAGCGGTCTAATTTCGTTTTATTATCACACCTAAAGTGTACACTTTATGCAACAGATTTGAGCCTATGTGGCCCTCTCTTGCTCTTGTGAGCCTACTTACTTTTGTAACTCCCCTCAGTTTTTACCAATTGTTAACTCCTTGGATTCACTTCTTTAACGAAAGTTGCCTTAATTTTAATCCTATCGATTCAAATTATGACAATGTCTGGAATGCTCTTGTCTGCGGGAAAGGCTTAGCAGATAACGATTTTTCCCATCAATTGAAAGCAACAGGTCTCATCCACATATTTGTTGTCTCAGGATCTCATTTTTTAATTTTACAGCAAATATTTGAGAGACTTCGAATTCCTTCGCCTGTGGGTATAACATTTTTAGTTTTTTTCAACTTCCTGTCTGGCTTCACTGCTCCAGGCACACGTGCCTGCTTGGGCTCCAGCCTAAATCCAATTTTAAAATTGAATGGACACCAGAAAGTTCTTTTTATTTCAGTTATGACACTTCTAATTAATCCAGACTGGATTCGTTCTTACTCCTTCTGGTTAAGTTGGCTTGCCAGCCTGATTCTTGAAATTTCCCCCAAGGACAGGTTCAGAATCATTCAAAATTTTCTCTATTATTTAACTTGGTCATTTTTAGGAATGACATTGTCATTATGGTCAATACCCTTGAATGTTCTAATCGCTCCACTTATTGGATGGGTTCTTTTTCCTTTGAGCCTTTTATCCTTTTTCCCAGGATTTGATTTACTTTTCACATTTTTGCTCAAGTCCTTAGAACATCTTTTTGAACTGCTCAATTTAAGCCAAAAAAAAGTCCCCTTCGGCCTTGAGCTCTGGGGACTTTCACTACTCACTTTGCTTAGCCATTTTTTTATCATGGCTTTGGATTTAAGAAAAAAAGGAAGAACTATAACTTAACTAAAAAATTAAATTAAAAAACTAACTCAAATTAATAGAAAATTAATTCAATTTAAATGGTCGATACTCCATGTGTAAATCCTTAGCGACCGGTTCATAGGTCACGTATCCACCGTACACATTAACACCTTTGTAGAGGGCCTTGTCTCTTGCGCAGGCCTCTTCAACTCCTAAGGCCGCCAACATGGAAGCATACTTAAGGGTCACATTGGTCAGTGCATAAGTTGAAGTACGAGGCACAACTCCAGGCATGTTAGGCACACAGTAATGAATGACACCATCAACTTCATAAGTGGGCTGCTGGTGAGAAGTGGGCTTACAAGTTTCAATACAGCCACCTTGATCCACTGCCACGTCAACAACCACAGAACCTCGAGCCATATTAGAGACTAATTCTTTGCTCACTAAAGTGGGAGCTTTATGACCCGTGATCAAAACTCCACCTATTAGAAGATCAGAATCTCGAACAGATTCTTCAATGTTTTTTACATTTGAAAAAAGTGTCTGACATCTTCCTTGAAAAATATCGTCTAAGTATTCAAGTCTTCGAGTGTTCACATCCAAAATGGTGACGTTAGCACCTAGGCCCACAGCCATTTTTGCAGCATTGGTTCCCACGACTCCACCGCCGATGATGGTGACTTTGGCAGGACGAACACCTGTCACTCCACCCATCAAAACACCTTTTCCACCGTGATCTTTTTGTAAATAAAAAGCCCCAATTTGAGTGGCCATGCGACCCGCCACTTCAGACATGGGAGTTAAAAGAGGCAAAGACTTATCTTCCAATTGAATGGTTTCGTAAGCCACTGCTTTTACTTTTCTTTCACACAAAACTTTGGTGAGTTTAGGTTCAGCTGCTAAATGCAAATAAGTATAAAGAATTTGGTTTTCACGTAAGAGCTCAAATTCATCGGGAAGTGGTTCTTTCACTTTCATAATCATGTCAGCTTTGGCGTAAACTTCAGCCTTGGTAGCTAAAATTTTGGCCCCTACTTTTTCGTACTGCTCATTGGTGATACCTGAGCCTAAACCTGCATCTTTTTCGACAACGACCGTGTGACCTTCTTTAACAAGTTGTCTTGCACCTGCTTCAGTCATACCCACGCGATTTTCAGAAATTTTAATTTCCTTAGGCACTCCGATAATCATGATTTACTCCTTAAATTGAGAAGTGGAATTATTGCTCTCTTTTCAAAAAAAAGAAAAGCCCCGACAGGTGATGCAACTCGTCGGGGCGTATTATGTAACATTATTTTTAGTCCTCAGACAGTAAGCCTGGAAATTCTTCGGACTGATTCTGTCTATACACAGGATAAAGTTCGGGAAATTTTTTAAGATAGGCTTGCTCGGCTTCCAAACCCTTTACGGGGGAAAAGACGAACTTAAACAGACCTGAATCGATGATGGACTTAAAGAAGTTCATCATGGGCTCACCGCGAACGATCATTCTCCAGTTGGTGGAAGTGTTCGAAGCATTATCAGAACCCGGTGATCCCGCCACTCCTGAATTAGAGTTGATCAGATAGTAATTCTCTTTGCGTTTTTCGAGCTGAGTTTTAGCCAAGCAATGGATTCTGGCCACATCCACTTCCTGACCCATTCTTCTTTCAAGGGAAGCTTTCAGGTTGGGGTGAAGGTCCACCACCACACACCTACGAACTTCAGCATTAAAATAATAACCACGCCCCTCGGCTGTCACAGCCACCGTACTGGAAGCTGTCACTCCTGTGTTTTCATCTTTTCTATACACACGAGCGACGCTGTAATCCACACCAGCAGAGGCACTGAGTCCAGCAGTAAAACCTTGAGCGGCCCCTTTCCATCCAGGAGCACCCAAACTCAGACCGGCCTTAAGATTCGCTCCAAAACTTTGGGACTCAGAGCGAGATAAACCCAAAGATGTTGTGAGGCTCAGGTTATGAATGGTGGGAACCTGCTCACGCTCGACAGTGCCAGGAATGATGGAATCAACAAAAGACTTTTTTGAGAACGTCAGGATGTTGCTTCCAAAACGAGAGGGGCAAGATCTTCTTTCATTGGCTAATTTTTCATCTGCAAAAACTTGGTTGCATATTTCAGTTCGAAATTGATCAAACTCGCGAGTCACAGGGTAGTATTGGCCAGGATTGAATTGACCTGCAATAAATTTTTCCAATGAAGACTTTAACAAAGGAGAAGCGTTGTTTAAGTCTTTGGCACCTGCAATTTTTTTAAACAACTCGACAGGTTTCACAGCTTGCTTAGAGAAATCAGATGCAACACTCACAAATTTATTATGCAACTGAGAAGCATCCACATTGGAAGGAATCACATTGATGCTGCCCATGGGACCAGGAGCCAAGGGCCCCCAGAAGCTGGCTCGGGGAAAACCAGGTAAGTTGGCTTTGGGTATGATGGTCACTAAGAAAATAGTTCGCGACGTGAGTTCAGAAATATTATCAAACTTAACTGAGATTTGACCCGTTAACTCACCCACAATCATTTCACCTTCCACTTCAACTGAAGTGATCACATTGTCCACAGTGAATTGGTTGGTGGGTTTTTCTCTAAGTAATACTAAAATGGCTTTCATTCGTCCTGTGTTAAGGACTTCAGGAACAACCAATCGATCGATGGTTCGACGGATCACACTGGGAGATATTCGAAAAATATAATTGTGAGCTTGCTTAAGACCTAGGGTGGGAGTGATTTCTGTATTTTTATCATCCAAACCTAAAAACTGAAATGAAACAGATTTTAAGTTCAATTGAACATTACGAAATCCATTAGCCGAATTGAGATTTTGGCCTGCCAATGACAAGTCTTTGAGCTCCACAACAGGAGCATGGGCGGGAACCGTGTTGTAGCGGGGATCCAAGATAGCAGCTCCACCCGAAGCCCAAGGATTAAAATAAAACTCTGCAATGGCAAAACCTTTATAAAAGTTACGAGACTCAATACGTCGTCGAACTTTAAACAGAGTTTCTTCAGCTAAAGGTTCAAAACTATGAGTTTCTTCCCAGTTGATACAACCTGAGCTATTCGTAAAGAGAAGCTTCTGAAGACCTTGACTGTCCACGACAGCGAAGGGAAGTGCTGCTTGAACAGCGCCACCCACAGGATCTTTTACACAGGCTTCGAAGTTAAAAGTTTTAGCAGTCATGAGCGCATATTCGTTGAAACGAGCTGCCATGGTGGATTTAATGGACACGGCAGAAATTCTGAAGTTTCCTTCACCTTCAAATCGGTCCGGTTCATTAAATCCCACTGATTTCTTTTTTGTAGACTCTGTCGAACAGCCCGCAACGATCAGAGCTAAAAGCACAGAAGACAGCTGAAGAAGCATTTTAGAAAATGTCATATGTTACCTCGGCACCTAAAGTGAAAATTTCACGATCGGCTTGAAAAGTTCCTAAGTTAGAATTGGTAAACTGTTGGATGTCATCTGAACTGACAATAGCATTGGCGTTGGTGTAACCCGCAAAGAAATTGAAGCGATCTTTGGGGAAATCGAACTTCAATGTGACGTTGTAGCCTACTCTGTTAGTAAAACCATAGGACCCAATTGAATAAGAAGATGGTAAAGCATCACTTTCAACTCGGAATTGGGTGATGCTGGGGATGAATTTCCATTTGTCGAAAGTGCGTGTGTAGCGAACCTGTTGATGCCATCCGTCCCGATTTTCAGAGGGAGCTCGCTCATTGGTCAGAGCGCTACCACGCCATTCGATTTTGTGGCTGAGGCCCACCTCTTGATCAAAACCCAGAGCGAATTCACGACCGCGAAATTCGTAGGCAAATTGAAAGTCTTTAGAGCCAAGAACTGTGGAACCTGTTTTTTGAGAATCCGACGCTGTGGAGGTTGAAAGGTCTGTGTACTCATAATGAGTCACGCTGGCGCGAACACGGGATCCCATGTCCACATTTTTCAATTCACCTGATAGGACTGCCAAAGTGAGTAAAGGGTTTGTTCCCTCATCGGTGATAATATTTCCTCTGGCAGCTGAGGTCGGGATGGATTGAGAAATATCAAAATTAATTTTGGATTGTCCAAAATTGGATTCACCTTTGCGGTTCAAATTAAAATTAGCACCAGCTTGAGCTTGAGCCGTAAAGAGAGAATAAATGGGTCCATAAGAGACATTCAAAACTCCACCTGTTAACTTCATGTTATCGCCCAGTGGTTTTAAGGTCAGGCTGGCTTCGTTCAAAAACAATCCGCTGCTGGGACCTGCTTCGGTCACTCCCAATTGGTAACTGGTCGCTCCGGACGTTAAAAGTTGCGAAGCAGAAAAATCAGCTTCGAGCCAAGTGTCGTAATTAAGACCCATATTGAACTCGATGATGGCTCGGCCCCATCTGCTATTTACAAAGGGATCGTCAAACCGACGCCCCATCAAGGTATAAATCACATCACCTGTGTAATTCCGGTCAGTTTTTCGCTCTTCCACTTGCGTTCGCAGTTCTTGCTTGAGTGGATTGACATTGGAAAAGGCAGGTAATGATGAAACGAGACTCACAAGGACGGTAAAAAAAGACATTCGTGATTGATTCACTAGAAGACCCCCTAGGACCGCCCATTCTTAATCGATATTAGGATTTTTCGCAATGGACTGAAAACTGTCTTCAAACAATTCTGACAATTTGAGCCTGTCTTGGAATAATTTACTCTCTGATTTGTTTAATTAAGATTGAACTGACCAATGTAAGTTTTTTACAATTCTAGTACCCAAGTTCGACATGTTTGTAGGCCTGCCGAGAGTCTCGAATTTTTTTTACTAATTTATTCATAAGATCATGTCCTGCTTTGTGAAGCACCACGTGCCCCATCAGTGGCATCTCTAATGTTACAAGATCTCCCAATGCATCCAAGGCCTTATGTCGAACCAACTCATCAGGCCAGCGAAGGCCCTCGGGGTTCATCAATTTTTGATTATCAAAAACAAGTGCATTGTCAAAACTTCCCCCCTTGGCCAGACCTCGGGCTTTGAGAGCTTCCACATCTTTTAAAAATCCAAAAGTACGCGCATTGGCAATTTCTCGAGCGAAGGTGTTTTCATCAATATCAATATCGAGGGTTTGTTTCCCAATGGCGGGGTGCGGAAACTCAATACTCACTGTGAGTCTAAGTCCGTGATAGGGCAATATGTGAGCGTGCTTATCACCTTCTTGAAGTTGAACAGGCTCAGTCACATAGCAGTATTTGCGAGGAGCTTCTAACTCCACAGAGCCCACTGACTGAATAGCTAATAAAAAATCTCTCGCACTTCCATCACAAATGGGGATTTCAGGCCCATCCAGCTCAATAAAAATATTATCAATTCGAAGAGAAGCTAAAGCCGAAACACAGTGTTCAATCGTGGCCACTTTAAACTCAGGACCTCCAATTGTTGTTTGATAGGAAGTGGCCTCCACGGCAGCTGCAGAGACTTTTAACGAAGGGCTTCCCGGTAGATCTCGCCTGATAAAATAAACTCCAGTGTCTGCGGGTGCTGGTCGGAATGTGAGGGTGCAGGGATCACCTGAGTGGATACCTATTCCTTTAACTTGCGTTGCTTTGCGAATGGTTTTTTGTAAAAACATTAAAAACTTCCTGGTTCAATTCGAACAATTCCCACTTTTTGAGAACGAGAGTCAAGGACTACGGGTTCTAAATCCATTTTTAGTTTTTCGAGCTGAGAGGAGTTTAATCCTCCCCACTTTTTAACTAAAGAGAGAACAACAAGCTCAGTGGCGCGGGCAGATCCATCAATACATTTAACAGCAAAACTGTAACCTTTTTCTAAAAGAAGACCGGTGTAAACTCCATCCGCTCCACTTTTAATCAAACATTTACCCTCAGAAACCTGAGCCACTCGCGAAAGCAAATCCCCCTGGCCTGAAACATACTCAGGATACTTTTGCAGACTAGATAAAATTTGATTTAAACTTTTTCTCTGCTCTAAAAAAGTTCCCGTTTGAACAAAGATATTGATCGCAAGAGATAAATTTTTGAGCGGAACAGCAAATGTCGGAATGCCACAGCCGTCTCCGCCATGGGGAAGTTTTGTAAAATCCAAACCAAATACTTGAGTCATCCATTTTTTTTGCAAAACTTGAATGGGATGAGAGTAATCCGTGTATTTTGAAATTTCCCAGCTCTTCATTTTAGCCGTGCTTATAAAACCTAAATGTTTGCCTGAACAATTGTGAGATAGAGAAGAGTTGGTAGGCCCCGCAGGTCCACACTCCAAATCTTTTTCAGTGACACCAATTGCTTCCATCCATTTTTTTAGCAATGAGAGATGATGCTCCTGGGCCTTGTGAGAAGCACAGGCCAAGGCAATATGCATTTCACCTAAACCCCATTTTTCCAAAGCTCCCGATTCGACAAAAGGAACCGCTTGTAACCATTTAACTGAAGACCTTGGAGTCACCACATAATCTGTATTTCCGTGGTAATCGACCAAAAGCCCTCGATTGTCGGTAACCACGTAAATCACCTGATGTCGATTTTCAACGATGGGTCCTCGAGTCACTTCCACATTCACAGGATGTCTGGGTTTCATTCGAGAATGAGCTCCTTAGAACGAATTTGCTGTTTACCAAAATCAGTCAGGACTCGTCCCCGCTGAGTTTTTTGCAAAAGGCCCTCTTGAATAAGAAAGGGTTCATAAACCTCTTCCAAAGTGTCTTTTTCCTCGCTCAGGGCCGAGGCCAAGGTTTCAATTCCGACAGGACCACCCGAGTACTTATCAAAAATTAATTGCAAAATTCGACGATCCATTTGCTCGAGTCCATTTTGATCCACACCCAATTGATCAAGGGCATAATGGGCCAATTGTGAAGTCACAACTCCATCCCCTTTGATCTGCGCGTAGTCCCGTACTCGCTTGAGAAGACGATTGGCGATTCGAGGTGTTCCTCGTGATCGCTTTGCTATTTCTTCGGCCCCCTCATCATGCATTTGAACTTTAAGAATGCGGGCTGATCTTTTAATGATTTCAATCAATGCAGGACGCTGGTAAAAATTCAATCGTTCAACGATCCCAAAGCGATCTCGAAAGGGTGCGTTGAGAAGACCCGCACGAGTGGTAGCTCCCACAAGAGTGAAGGGAACCAATTGAAACTTCATGGTTCGAGCCCCAATACCTTCACCCGTCACGATGTCGATATAAAAATCTTCCATGGCTGTATAAAGATACTCTTCGATATGAGTATTTAATCTGTGAATCTCATCAATAAACAAAACTGAGTTTGGCTGCAATGATGTTAAAAGCGCTGCTAGCTCACCTTTTTTATCCAAGGCCGGAGCCGAGGTCACTTTACAATCCACTCCTAATTCATGAGACAAAATCTGTGCGAGTGTGGTTTTTCCCAAGCCTGGTGGACCACAAAACAAAACATGATCCAAGGGCTCTTTGCGAAACTTAGCTGCCTCTACGAAAACCTTCAGTTTTTCTTTGGTTACTTCCTGCCCAGGAAAATCTTCAAAACGAGTGGGACGAAGTTCATTTTCCCAACTTTTCTCACCCTCAAAAGGGGCTGATTCAATGATACGAGTCATGGGTTAGCTCCTTGAAAGTTGGGTCAATCCCTGACGAATTCCCGTTTCCAAATCCACATCCAAAGGCAATGTGGCCAAGTATTCATCAACAACTGTGGGTTTGAATCCCAGATTAATAAGGGCAAATTGAATTTCTTTTTGAATACTATTTTTCAATTGTGCTGGTGGCTCAATGCGCACAAGCTTGCCTTGCAAAGTCAGAATAATTTGTTCCGCTGTTTTTTTACCTAATTTGGGAATTTGCGATAGAGCTTTGGCATCACCTGACTCAATCCACTGAGCCACTTCGTGGGCTTTGGCTCCTGAAAGAATATTGAGTGCCAACTTGGGCCCCACACCACTCACTTTGAGCAGCTGTAAAAATAAAGATTTTTCTTCTGAAGATAGAAAACCAAAAAGTTGAAGAGCGTCCTCACGCACGTGGGTGTAGATCCAAAGCTGACATTTCTGCTTCAGATGACCCTGCAATTCTTCTAGGGCTCGAGCATGGGGAAAAACTTCATACCCAACACCCTGCACATCCAGGATCACATGGTCGTTTTCAATTTCGATCAGCTGTCCGGCGATTCGCCCGATCATACAAGTGTTCCTTCCGCAGTTCGAGACTGTGATGATAAGCCAGTGCCAACGCATCTGAGGCATCATAAGAAGCAAAATCTTTGACTTTCAAAAGATGACTTAACGCTTGAGCGACCATGAGCTTGTCGGCATCTCCATTTCCTGTCACGGACTTTTTCACCGCACGGGTGGCGTATTCGAGGACTTGCGCCCCACTTCGACGAGCTTCGTAAATAAAAACCCCTCGGCTTTGTCCCAGCTTGAAAGCCGTGTCCGCATTTTTGTGAAAAAAACTTTTTTCCACCACCACTTGGTGGGGACGATACTTGCCTAGAATTTCGGCAAAGCTCAGACCCAGCTCAACCAATCGTTCGTTCACAGAATTTTCTGGGTTTTCAGGAATCATGACTCCGTGGCCCAGCACGCGAAACTGCAAATGATGATTGAGAATCTGGAAGTGCAAAACTCCAAATCCGACAAAACGCGTTCCGGGGTCTAATCCTAAAATGACTTTCTCCATGTCTCATTCATTGCATGCCAATTCCAATTCTGTCACAATCAAAATATGGTCTCCACTGATGTTGTTGAAAAATACCAAACCATTCTGAGGCACAATCCGATGTCCCAGGTTTTTGCACCCTTGGCAGACGCCTATTTAGAGCGTGGCCTGGATTTGCAGGCCGAGGAGCTGCTGCAGCAGGGAACGCAGCGTCATCCGCTTTTCACCAGCGGCTTTGTGATTCTTGGTAAGGCACAACTAAAACTCAAAAAGTTGGAAGCCGCTGAACTGTCCCTTAAAAAAGCACTGGAGCTTTCCAAACAAAATATCTTAGCCCATCAACTTTTGGGCGATGTTTATTTAGCCCAAAAAAAGCCCTTTGAAGCTCTCAAAGCCTACAAAATGGTACTTTTTTTGAATCCCTATTCCGCCAAAGCTAAACAAGCCATTGACCGACTGGAAACGGCCTCGGCCTTGGAGTTTGAAGAAGAAACTTTTGCAATGGCGAAGCTCTCGGACCTAAAAAAATCAGATAAAAACCTAACTCAGCTGCTTCAGCTCGTGGATGCTTTTTTAGTGCGAGGCGAATTTGAAGAATCCCAAAATCTTTTAGAAGAAATTCAAAAAGAACATGGCGAACATCCCGAAATCCAATCTCGCTTGGCACGCGTTCGAGGTCGATTACAAAACCAACCAGTGAAGGTGAAACCACCGCCTCAACCGCTTTCTCAAAGAATTGAAAAAGAGAAAAAAATCCGAAAGCTCTACGCTATGCTGCGTGCGGTCAGATTGCAGATGAGTTCGCCCAATCCTTGAAAAATGAAAGTTGTCAGGTATCTTGCGAATTCCGAGATTAAAGCCGTGAATTAAGAAAGAGGATATCTATGTACGAACTTTCAGATTTTAAAAAGGGTCTCAAAATTTTAATGGAAAAAGAGCCCTATACAATCGTTGACTTTCAACATGTTAAACCGGGCAAGGGAAATCAGTTCACACGCACTAAGCTACGAAATCTTTTAACGGGTCAAAATCGTGAAATCACTTTCAAACAAGGGGAGCGTTTTGAAGTTCCCAACGTTGAAACCAAAGAAGTGACTTACCTTTACAAAGACGAGACCGGTTACAACTTCATGGACCAGACCACTTTTGAGCAAACTCTTATGACCACACAGGACGTGGGCGATCAGGCCCTTTATCTGGTCGAGAATTTAAAAGTGACTCTCTTCTTCTTTAATGATCGACCCGTGGGAATCGACCTTCCCAAAACTGTTAATTTAAAAGTGGCCGAAACTGACCCTGGAGTTAAAGGCGACCGTGTAACTGGCGGCACTAAACCTGCCACCATGGAAACAGGGCTTGTGGTCCAGGTTCCTCTTCACATCTCCGTGGGAGATTTGCTCAAAATTGACTCGGAAACTGGCCAGTACTCTGAACGAGTTAATCAGAAATAACGCATTACGTTAAGCCTCGGTGTTTCTTTAATAAAATGGCAAAATTTAGAGGGTGAAACAGGGCTGTTTCACACGAGCTCTTTGGGGCTCAAAAAACCAGGAGGGTTTTTTGGCTGTACTCACCGACAAGGCGCTTGAAGTTCAACTTAAGAACTTCTTGGAAAAAAAGGGAAACACCCAAGGACTCTCCGCCATTTTGATGGAGGCCCTGACCTCCAATTCTCGTCCACGTAAACAAACAGCACTTCGTTTTTTACAACTTCATCCTGAGTGGCTTCTTTGGAAAAAAGACTTCGAACCCTGGTTGAGATCTCTCTCCGATTGGCCTTGGCCTCTTTTACTATCATGGATTTTTCATCAACGATTAAATTTTACTTTGGATGAAAAGAGTCTTTTAAAAAAAGTGATTCAAAAACAAAATCAAGAAATGTGTCTCGCTCGTAGTGTGGGATGGCAGGCCCTTTACCCTGAAGTGGAAGATTTAAAAGCAGCGGCCAGAGATGAGCTTCAGGCCAAAGTCATGAACATCAGGACTTTGTTATATGAAGAGTTACAAACTTGGAAATCTCAGCGTCTTCGCGAGCAAGAACTTAAAGTCCTAGCTCGACTGAAAAAGAAGTTTCCTCAAGATATTGATATCGAAAGAGATCAAAGAATATTCAAGGAAAATCAAGCGCTCGAAAAACTTCAAAATCGAATTCGAAACCAAAGGGGACAAAGCCGACAAACTGATTATCCTGTTGTCATCGAAACTCTTCCAGAGGTTTTGAAGCAGAACCTCCAAAAGGCAGGAGAGGAAAATCCAACTTCCTTTTATGATCTCGCCATTCTTTGCTGCTTCATGGAAGATTGGATTTACGCTTTTCATATGGTCCGACAGGCTGAAGAATCTCAGCCTCGAGATTGGCTGGAGGTAGAAATACTTTTAAAACTTGAAAGATATGTTGATGTGCTTCAAGCCCTTGTCACCATTGAAAGCCGATGGGCGAAAGACTCAGAAACATTTTTTGGTTCTGCCTATGCGCGCGCACTGGCTTTTTATGGATTAGGAAAAAAAGAAAGAGCCATTGAGGTTTTAGAGAGTTTGCTCGCCAGTCGTCCCACTTATCGTCAAGCGGCTGAACTTGTTGTTTACTGGAGAGTTCACACATGAGGCGTGGGTTGTGGATACTCATCACTCCCACTTTATTTATACTTTTGGGATTATTTTTATTTGATCGGTACTTTGCCCCCACCTTGTTAAATTTAATCATTCAAAAAGTAGAAGATATCTCCAAAAAAGAGGGTCCCTTACTAGTCAAAATCAACACAGCAGAACTGACTTATTTTCCAATTGGTTTAAAAACAGGTCAAATTCAACTCATTCCGAAAAAAAATCTAATTGAACAGATCTCAACAATTTCAATTCAGCAGGTCAAATTAGAGTTGGCACTTTTTGCCTTTGTGACAGGAAAATTAAAAGTCGGCAATTTGACTTTGGAAGCTCCACAACTTGAAGTTTTTTTAAAACTTAAAGATAAGACCTCGGCAGAAAAATCCCAAAACCTAAATTTGAACTGGTCTCCACTCTTTGAAATTCTTGAAATCATCCCCGTTGAGCAATTGAGTGTTAATAATATGAAATTGGATCTGGTGGATGGAGGAAGTAGAAAAAGCGTAAGACTTCATCCCTTGGATTTACAAGTGCTCAAACTTCCTGAATTGGTTCAACTCAAAATTTCGGCACCCGAGGTTTATCCTTCGTGGGACCAAAATCAAGTTCTCAAAACAGGATTGCAGTTTTCAGCCACATTGACTCCTAAAGAATTTCGAGTTCAACAATTGCTGATTGAAAATAAGACTCTAAATTTTAATCTTTCAGGGCAAGTCAAAGCCTCAAAAAACTCAAAGAAACTCAATACACAAGTCTATTGGAAGAGCTCTCTCGAACTTGAAGCTTTTCAAGAAAGCTTTAAAATTATATTACCACAGCATCGATTACCCAGAATCACAGGACGAGTTGAGGCCGAGGGCAATTGGGAGCCACAGAACGAAGATTTATTTAATTCAAAATTTAAAATCAAAACGAGTCTTGTCAGTCTAGCTGATTTTCGATTGGGATCTGCCGATATAAAAGGTTCGTTTTCAAAAGATCAATTGAGCTTGGACGAAATTCATCTGGATCATCCAGCTGGCCATGTGGTTTTAAATAATACGGCAGTGTCGTTGAATTCAAACCTCAACTTTGAAACTCAAATAAAAATTCAGGAACTTAATTTCACATCTTTGTTCAAATCAATTAAATTGCCCAATGTCCCAGTCCAGGGAATGGCAGTTGGCCAAGCTCCCTGCTCTGGAAAATTGGTAGAGCTTGAAGTACAATGCGAGTTCAATGCTCGAGTAAAACAGTTTTCAGTCAAAGCTGGCGCTGGAAAAAGTGATTTTGAAATCGTTGGACTCGATGAGATATCGGCCGAAGGAAAGTTGAACTTAGATCTTGAAAAAATAAAATATGACAGCCGACTTTCAATGAAAAACTCGAAAGGAAAATCGCAAGGCACAATTCTTTTTAAAGAAGGCTTTAAAATTCAATACAACGCAGAACAATTAGATTGGAATGATGTCCGAAATCTGGCCAGTCTTTCTATCAAAGGTTCATCAAAACTATCGGGTTCAACAGAGGGCGATTCTCGAAGTGCCATTTTTGACATAGACCTTGAGGGAAAAAATCAATCCCTTGCTGGATTTTATTTGGGTGATGTGAAATCTGATATAAAATACTCTGCTGGGATCCTGTCACTGCCCAACTTAAATTTGAAAGTTGAAAATAGTCCAGCAGAGGCTCAGCTTAAAATTAATCTGGTTGAATCGAAAATAGAGGGCACATTAAAATCTGAACAAATTGATTTGGCACACATAAAAAAAATATTAGAAGTTCCAATTCCCATTCCTATCAGTCTCGCGGGCACCGGCACAGTGAAGGCTCAATTCAGTGGCCCATTGGATTTTTGGAATCTGGATATCGATTTAGAAAGCAAAATACAACAGCCCCAGATTGCTGGTGAAATTTTTAATGATTTAATTTTTAATGTCACCAGTCGAAACGGAGTTTTTCAAATATCACAATTGTCCACTCGACGGGGCTCCACTGAAGTTGGTATCACTGGCACAGTAGGACCAGAAAAAAATCTTAATCTACAGGGGACTTTGCAGAATGGAAAGCTGGAAGAAAGTGATATTATTTCAAGGATTGGGTGGCCTCTCTCAGGCGATATCAACGCTCAATTGAAATTAACTGGAAAAATAAGCCGTCCAGAACTTACACTCAATGGACAAATTGCAGAAATGATCCTGGATGAGAATCAAGTGTCGAATTCCAGCTTCAAAATTTCAATTGAAAAAAATCAAGCTGATTTAGAAGGCCAGTTTTTTGGGAATCAAGTGCAATCAAAAATTCGCTGGCCCACAGGTCAAGACAAAACCCCCGTGCAATTTCGATTTAAATCACAAAATTGGGATTTCACACCTTGGCTTTCCCTATTCAACGCTGGCGCCATCAATGAAGAAACTCAAGGATCTTTAACTTCTGACATCAACCTTGAATCAGAAGAAGGTGACTGGGGTCAACTTTCAGGAACATTGAAATTTGATTCACTGTCTCTCACTCGACAATCACTGACTCTTGCCAACTCATCACCCTTACTCATTCAAACCCAAAAAGGATTTTATCAGACTTCCAATTTTTTACTGACAGATCAAAACGGAGGGCAGCTCAAGTTGAGTTTGCAGGACTCTTCATTGAACTCCCTCAATATGGATATTGAAGCTGAAACAGATATTAAACTTTTACAAATTTTTATTCCCCTTTTCGAAGAAATCAGTGGTCAAATTCGATTGAATGCAAAAGTAACCGGACCACTGGTTCAACCCCTCAGTGTGGGAGAACTCAAACTTAACAATGCTTATTTTAAATTAAAAAACTTTCCCCATGCCTTTGAGAAAGTTTCTCTGGAGTCCACTTTTTCTCAGAGCCGATTATTAATTAATGAAATTCAGGGTCAATTGGGTGGTGGACTTCTTCGCGGCGAAGGAAGCCTGCAGTTTCAAGGCCCAGGTGATATTCCTGTTTTTATTCGCATCAAGGCCCAGGACATCAGCTTAAATATTCCCACTGGAGTTAAAACTCGTGGAGATGCTGATATTAGCTTTACAGGTCGTAAGTTTCCTTATTTGCTTGGTGTGAATTACCGAATAAAATCCAATTTAGTTGAAATGAACTTCGGAAATGAACAAAACAATGCCACTAAAAGAAGAAATGAATATTTACCTCAAAACCTAAAGGAACAAATTCAAGAACCCATCGAGCTTGATCTGCAATTAACTTTAGAAAAACCACTCATGATAAAAAATTCTCTTCTTGACGCTCAAGCCTCTGGGAATTTGTCTGTTAAGGGTTACCCCTCAAACCCAATTCTAATTGGACAATTGAAAAGTCTCAAAGGAAGCCAATTATTTTTTAAAGATAAACCCTTCCAAATTCAAAGCGCGAATATTCAATTTTCAGATCCTTTGAAAATAAATCCGGAATTGTACATATCAGCCCAAACTCGAGTGGACATATATGATATTACTCTTTTAATTCAAGGAACTGCAAGTGATCCCACCATACGCTTATCCAGCGTTCCACCACTATCTGACAATGATCTCACCTCACTTTTAGCTCTTGGAGTCACCAGCAGTAAATTGGCAGAGGTCAAATCAGAAACTCAGCAGGATCAAACAGTGAATGAAGTATTTGCTGCTGCCTTTCAAAGCACTGGCCTATCTAAAAAAGTTCAAAGTGTGACTGGATTTAACGTTCAGCTTTCTAATTCATTTGATACCACTCGAAATATCAGTGTTCCTAAATTTACTGTAAGCCGTAAAATTAATAAACGAACCAATGCCACTGTTGCTTTTCCTGTGACCGGTGATCAAAAAACTCCTGAGGGAAAAATTCAATATAATATCACGGACACCTTTTCCATAAACGGATCCTATGAAACAAGAAAATTTGATCAAAATTCAACAAATATTGAGCAGCGAGAAATTCCAAGCATTTTAGGGGTTGATCTTGAATTCAGTCGGGAGTTCAAGTGAGAGCTCTTCTACTAGGATTTATTTTTCTATCTTCCATGAGTTTTGCCAGTTGGGACTTAGATCTTTCTAAGCTCAGCCCAGAATTACAAGAAAACGTAAAACAAAGCTTAGGACCAAGCGGCCTCAAAAACTTAACCCTTGCTGAAGTTGACGACATTATAAAACTTATTCATCTCCAAGCTCAATTTGACCCCGTGGCCGCCGTGACAGTTGACGAGAGAACACTACAAATTCTCATTCAAACAAGGCCTCGCATTTCCAGTGTAAAAATTGTGGGTATGGACTCTCTGGGTTCTGAAAGTAAAAAGCTGATATCAGTTAATCCAGGTGATACTTTTGATTTGTCTTTTCTCATACAGCAATCAGAACAACTGCAAGAAAATTTAAGAGCCTTGGGCTACACCGAGTCACTTGTTGAAGTGGAATACCCTGAAAATCAACCAGGAAAAATTGATGTCACTTTTAATATGAAATTAGGTTCGGCACTCAAAATCCAAGACTTGGAAATACGTGGGAAGAACCCCGAACTTTTGCAAAAGCTAAAACGATTTTCTCAATCGTTCAAAAAAGAAATTCTGACTGACTTAAAGTTAAAAGAAATTTTTGCGCAACTTGAGAATTTGTTGAAAAAGGAAAGGGCCTACCAAACAAAAATATTACCGCCAGAAATCGTTTTAAATGCCAATCGAGACCAGGCTCGTATCAAAATTTCATTAGAAAATGATGCACAATACTCATTTGAACTTTCGGGTTCGACACAGCTGTCTTCGTTAACAGGACTGGACGAAGTTTTAACTTTAGAAGATATCAACCTTGGAAATTCCAACTTGATTTCTGATCTGACCAATCGAATTCGCCAATATTATTTAACTAAAGGCTACGCTAGGGTTGAAATACTGCCCGTCCAAAAGAGCCAATCCAATTATAAAATCAATATTGATTTCCAAGTCAAAGAAGGACCTGTCGTAAAAGTTGAAAAAATAACTTTTCAGGGAAGGCTGTCTCGTTCATCTAAGTATTATTCTCGATTAATGCTGAATTCCAGCCCAGAGTCTTTGCAAAATTTTTTTTATTTGAAAGAAGATTTGGATAAAGCCGTGGAAGCTCTCAAACTGACATTACAGAATCAAGGCTATCTACAAGTTCAAATCAATTCGACCCGGGCCATCTACAATACCCAAAGAGACCGAATTTCTATCACAGTCAATATGGATGAAGGTCCACTGACCCTTATTGATCAGCTGAGTTTTGAAAATGCACAGAGCTTTACCGAAGACTTCTTACGAAATCTCATCAATCTACAAATGGGAGAGCCTCTTCAATTACAAAAAATTGAGGAAGCCATTGCCACTTTAAAAAAATTCTATAAAGACAACGGCTTTCTTGAAATGATGCTTTTAAATGAAAGGCAAGGCCTCGTTGTTTACAACGAGGATAACTCTAAAGCTCGTCTCAATTTTAAAATTTTCGAGGGTCCACAAGTTCGAGTGCAAAGTATCGTGATAGAAGGTCTTAAAAAAACGAAACCCTATGTTGTTCTTTATGAGCTGGATTTTAAAGAGGGAGACCTACTGACTCCCCGAAAAATCGAAGAGTCCGTCTCTCGAATTCAAAGGACAGCTCACTTCTCATCTGTTGATATTCGAACCCTTGAGGATAAAACTGAAGTGAAAGACAGAACAGTTCTTATCCGTGTCACTGAATCCAATCCTGGTAAAGAGGTCATTGGAATAGGAATTACAAATGAAAGAGATCTCACTGTACGTGGTTACGTGGGTTGGTCTTATCGAAATCTTTGGGGAACAGGTCGAGGAATATCCACTCGCTGGGATGCTAACTACAATATTCGCGATATCGAATACCTTGAAAACCGATTTACAGTGGGTTACCTAGAACCTTTTATTTTTAATACGCAATACAAAGGCCGTATTAACCTGACACGAACAAATTCAATTATTGATTATGAACAACAGCGAGCCACTGTCACTGTTCAGGGGACAGCTTCAGTTGAAAAAGATTTTACTTCTAACATCACGGGGGTTTGGGATGTCTACAGTCGCGCCAGCTCCGAGGACTTTAACATTGACAGTCCACGAAACAAGGACGCTCTTGAAATTGCATCGACAGGTTTAACTCTGGATTTTGATTTTCGTGACAGCTTGGTTCGTCCTAGGAAGGGGCATCAATCTCGATTGAATTTAGAATATGGTTCTCCCGCCTTTGGAAGCACAAAAACCATTGAATTTGTTCGCGGGGCCGCCAGCGCTACTGTTTATACGAGTTTCTTATCGAATAAAATCACTTGGGCCAATGGCGTTCGTTATGGCTTTTTAGAAAATACCAGTTCTCGCACAGACGGCGGAGTGCCCTACCGGAAAAAAGGATTTTTCCTGGGTGGCCCCTCAACTATTCGTGGATTTGATCCGACCACTGAAGCCTTTCCCGATGGAGAATTGCTCGACAATCAATTGCAAGACCGAATGACTGGAAAAACTAAAATGTACCTTGTGAGATCCACTCTCAGTTACCCTATTTCAGGAATTTTTGAAGGAACCTTGTTTTATGATGGTGGAGAAGTGGAAGTGGAAGGCCTCAATCTGGGCTTTGGATATCGCCATGCAGCAGGGCTTGGACTTGTTGTGAATACACCGGTGGGTCCACTTAATTTAGAGCTCGGTTTTAAATTGAATCAAAAACCAGGAGAATCTCCTAACGCGTTCCATTTGTCTTTTGGTCTTTTCTAAGCTAGCGTCGGAAGGCTTTTAACCCCTCATTTTTAAATTGTAATAGGAAAGGAATTGGCATGCGTTTGCACCCTGTTCGTGTCTACCCCTCTAAGGAAAAATTAGAAAAAAAAGATCAACTGGCTTGGAAAATGGCAGAGATGGCAACGGATAACACTCCTATCTCTGAAGCTGTTACAGATATGATCATCAATCGAATCATCGACAATGCCTCAGTTGCTATCGCCGCTGCCAACAGAAGACCTGTGGCCAGCGCACGTGCCATGGCTTTGGCTCACCCTCGAACTGGTGGAGCCACTGTTTTTGGAATGCCTAACGATCAAACTTTTTCCTGTGAATGGGCGGCCTGGGCTAACGGCACAGCTGTGCGTGAATTGGATTATCATGACACCTTCTTAGCTGCTGATTATTCCCATCCTGGTGACAACATCCCTCCTATACTGGCTGTGGCTCAACAAAAAAATAAAACAGGTCAAGACCTTCTAAAAGGGTTGGTTGTTGGTTACGAAGTTCACGTGGATTTGGTAAAAGCCATTTGTCTTCACAAGCATAAAAAAGATCATATCGCCCACCTTTGCCCAGCTTCGGCTGCTGGAATCGGAACTCTGCTGGGACTCAACACGGATCAGATCTACCAAGCCATTCAACAGGCTGTGCATGTGTCCTTCACCACCCGTCAATCTCGTAAAGGTGAAATTTCATCTTGGAAAGCCTTTGCTCCTGCACACTCCAGCAAACTCGCGGTTGAAGCCGTTGATCGTATCATGCGTGGTGAAGGTGCCCCTTCGCCAATTTACGAGGGCGAAGACTCTGTTATTGCCTACATGCTCGATGGCAAAGACGGAAAGTATCAAGTCCCCCTTCCAGAAAAAGGCGAAGAGAAAAAAGCCATTCTTGAAACTTACACAAAAGAGCACTCGGCTGAGTATCAGTCCCAAGCTCTGATTGATTTGGCATTTAGAATGGGAAGTAAAATTAAAAATTGGGATGATGTAAAAGACATTCTGATTCACACTTCCCACCACACTCATTACGTGATTGGCACCGGAGCTGGGGACCCTCAAAAAATGGATCCTCAAGCTTCTCGCGAAACTCTGGATCATTCTATTATGTATATCTTCGCCATCGCCTTGCAGGATGGAAAATGGCATCACGTTCATTCCTATGAACCTTCGCGAGCTCAAAGACCTGACACTGTCAAATTGTGGCACAAGATCCGAACCGTCGAAGATCCTCAATGGACTCAAAAATATCATGACCCAGATCCAAATAAGAAAATGTTTGGTGGAAAAGTCGAAATCACACTTAACAATGGCGAAAAGATTATTGATGAATTAGGTGTGGCCAATGCTCACCCTGCAGGAGCAAAGCCTTTCAAGCGAGCTGACTACATTCGAAAATTTGACACTTTGACTTCTGACATCATCACCAAGTCTGAGCGCGACAGATTTATCACTTTGGTGCAGGAACTTCCTGGGCTCAAGAGTGATCAATTAAAACAGCTGAATGTTCAAATACCCTTAGAAAAATTAATCAATAACAAGCGTGACGAAAAAGGAATTTTCTAAAGCCGAAAGGCAGGAAGAGAAGCTGAACTATGCTTTTTGGAACTACAAGCCCCTTTGAAAAAAGAAGACTTTTTCGTAGCCAATTGAAATCGGGAAAGCTTCTGAAATTTCCAGGTGCTTTCTCGCCTCTGATGGCCATGCAAATTGAAAAAATGGGATTTGAAGGTGTTTATATATCGGGATCAGTCCTCTCCAATGATTTGGGCTATCCGGATATCGGGCTGACCACTTTAACAGAAGTGGCTCAACGAGGGCGACAAATTGCCAGAGTGACAAAGCTTCCTAGTATTATTGATGCTGACACTGGTTTTGGTGTGGCCATGAATGCCGTGCGAACAGTTCAAGAATTTATTGAGCTTGGGCTTTCAGGTTGCCATTTAGAGGATCAAGAAAATCCTAAACGCTGTGGGCACTTGGATGGAAAAAGTTTAGTTTCCACCAGCGAAATGCTGCAGAAAATTAAAGCTGCAGATCGTGCAAGATCCATGGATCCTAACTTTGTGATCATAGCGAGAACTGATGCTCGAGCCACGGAAGGTCTTGATAAAGCCATTGAAAGAGCCCAGGCCTACGCGGATGCAGGAGCTGATGTCATATTCACGGAAGCCCTGGCCAATGAGTCTGAGTTTGAAGCCTTTCGTAAAGCCGTTCAAGTTCCCTTGTTAGCCAACATGACTGAATTTGGAAAATCTAAATTGCTGACCAGCACTCAACTTGAAAATCTTGGTTTTAATATCGTCATTTACCCCGTGACCACGTTAAGATTGGCCATGGGTGCTGCGACTCAAGGTTTAGAAATTATCCTCAAAGAAGGCCATCAAGAATCAGCCTTGCCACTCATGCAGACTCGACAGCAGCTGTATGATCTAACTGGGTATGAAAATTACAATCAATTTGATCAGAACATTTATAATTTTAAATTAAAATAAGAGGAGGAAATATGAGTCAAGATTACGTCAATCCCGATTACGTTCCAGAACCAGAAAAAGTAAATACTAAAAAAGGTTTGGAAGGGGCGGTGATCGACACCTCTTCGGTTTCCAAAGTGAATCCCGACACCAACTCACTTATCTACCGGGGTTACCCCGTGCAAGATTTGGCTGAGAACTGTTCCTTCGAAGAAGTAGCCTATCTTATGTACAAGGGCGAGCTTCCTAACAAAACTCAATTAAAAGAATTTGAAACACTTGAAAGAAGTTACCGCGATATTACAAAAGATAATTTGGGAGTGATCAAAGCTCTTCCCAAAAAATGTCATCCCATGGATTCAGTTCGAACTGGAGTGAGCTTTTTAGGTTGTGAGGATGAAAGAATTTGGGATGCCTCACCTGCAACTAATTTTGATAAAGCCGTGCGATTACTCGCTAAAATTCCAACCATGGTGGCTGCCGATTATCGATTTAAAAAAGGATTGGATTTTATTCCTCCGAAAAAGGATCTTTCTCTTTCAGAAAACTTTTTTCACATGTGTTTTGGACAAATTCCCCAAAAGGAAGTGGTCAAAGCCTTTGATGTGAGCTTGATCCTCTATGCTGAGCACAGTTTCAATGCCTCTACTTTCACTACTCGAGTGGTCACCAGCACAGAAAGCGATATTTACTCTGCCACCACCGCTGGAATTGGAGCCCTTAAAGGACCTTTGCACGGTGGAGCCAATGAAATGGTGATGCATATGATGTTGGAAATTGCAGACCCCACAAAAGCTGAGGCTTGGATGCTGGACGCTCTCGCTAAAAAGAAAAAAGTCATGGGCTTTGGTCACCGTGTTTATAAAAAAGGTGATTCCCGAGTTCCGACGATGAAAAAATACGCTCAAAAAATGGCGGATATAAAAAATGATCAGCGCTGGATGCAAATGTATGAAAGCCTTGAAAAAGTAATGGTGGAAAAAAAGAAAATCTATCCCAATTTGGATTTTCCTGCAGGTCCTGCCTATTACATGATGGGTTTTGAGATTGATTTCTTCACTCCTATTTTTGTTATGGCTCGCACCACAGGCTGGAGTGCACATATCATTGAACAAGCGGCCAACAATCGAATTATCCGTCCTTTAAGTGAGTACATCGGAGCCACCCAAAGAACTGTTAAACCTTTAAGCGAAAGAGGCTAATTAAAATGAATCGGTATTTTTTGATAACGAGCTTAGTATTTTTGACGTCTTGTGCTTCGCAATCTCCATCCACACAGACAGCTCAAACTGTTGAGGCTCTTATCAAAAAATCACCTCCCCAATTAAGTTTTGTTCCGAGGGGCTTTGATTTATCTCAAGCCCCCAGCCGAATTGTTTTTGGCTCCTGTTTTGATCAAGATCTAGACGCACACATTTGGACTGAAATGGCTAAAACAAACCCAGATTTAGTCATCATGATGGGTGATAATATCTATTCTTCAAAGCCTCATAAACGTCCTTTTTTTGATCAGTATCGAAAAATGGAAAAGATTGAGGCTTATCGAACGTTAAGACAATCCGTCCCCTTTTTAGCTGTTTGGGATGATCATGATTATGGAGTCAGTGACGGTGGTACTGACAATCCTGATAAAGCTGAATCTAAAAGAGCTTTTTCTTTCCATTATCCTTACATTAAGGATTCCACCCTTTTGGATCAGCCAGGACTTTACCATTCGAAAATGTTCGGAGGTGTACGACAAGGTAAAAGCAAAAGATCTCCAGTGAATAAAAGTCTTCATGTGATTGTTTTGGATACTCGCTGGAATAAGTCACCGTGGAATCAACAAGAATCTGTTGATGGATCAAAGGTGCTTCTTCCCAGTGCCGATAAAAAAACCACTTTATTGGGAGAAGCTCAGTGGGCTTGGCTTGAGGATCAATTGAAGGAAAGTTCAGACGTTAAAATTTTAGTGAGCTCCATGCAGGTCTTAGCAGAAAGTCATGGTTTTGAGAGATGGGGTCAATTTCCCCATGAACGTGAAAGACTTTTGAACTTGATCAGCCGAATTAAACCAAAAAATTTAATTCTTTTGAGTGGGGATCGACATTTTGCTTCCATTTCTAAATTGGATCTGCCCGCCTACGGGCCCCTGTACGAATTTACTAGCAGCCCACTCAATACACCCAAAGGGAATATCACAGAAAGTCAGTCCGTTTATCAATTTCCTATTTTCGTTAAAGAAAATTTTGGGCTCTTGGACATTGATTTAAATAATCAAAAAGCTTTGATCGAAATTCGAAGTGCTAAAAATGAAGTGATCAAGAGTGTGGAGCTCAAACTTAAGAAGTAACTAATTGCAATTGTACGCTTGCCCCCGGACCACAGTTCCCGTGGCTCCAATGGCTTCCATCTGAACAAAATCAGCTCCTTTTTTAACAGCTTCTTCTTTAAGGGCTTCCATGGCTTGTTCAAGAGTGGCCTTAACTGAAATTGTTCGGCCTTCAATGGGGCCAAGGGGTTTGCAGGATTTTGAGGGCTCATCACGAGTGATTTTAATGTCCTCTTTTTCTAAAATTGGTTTTGAAGCACAGCCTGCAATAAAAGCTAAAGACATACTTAAAAATAAAACTCTCGACATTTTAAAAACTCCTTTTAGAAACCTGCTGACTACATCCCCTGTTGATCATCGTACTCAACTTGATTGGATTCTAAATCAAACATACTGATATCAAACTTGATTTCCCTTCCCTTGACAAGGGCAGAAAAACAGCCCTTTTTATTAGCACTTAAATTAAATCCGGCTCCATAATAGTAATGCCCTGGCAATTCGCGAGCGGTGTTCACTGGACTCTCTGGATTGCTGATCCAAAAAACATCACCAGAACCATCCATAGTGCCCACTAAATTTCGTGTTTGATGGCGAAAACGCACACGTGGGTCCTCAACAAGTTGATCTTGGTCTAGCATCTTGAGCTGTTCTGCTGTGTGATAAAGAAATTTCACTTGAGGATCTTGAAAAACACCCTCGTAAAAACGTGAAATTTTTGTGACCGGAGTGGACTCATAAACTGAGTGCCAACGATCCAGCGGGATAAAAATATGCGAGTGCCCCATGTCAGGGAAAAAAACTCCATCAATAATATTGTGTTTGAAACCGGATTCGATATGACTGGCAATGTTTTGCGCAAAACTTAAGGGAACGACAAAATCACCCCCATTGAAAGAACGATAGGGAAATACAAGAGCCTTTTTTTCTGGATTCCAGTAGGCTCTGTTTTTCAAGCGTTTGTCGGATTGATAAATTTCAACAAATTTTTCTAGAAGCTCCACCAGCGTGTAGCCCCATTTGAAATCTTGAACGACGAGGAAAGGCTCATTTGATTTTTCAGGCTGACAATGAGAAGCGTCTAAAAAAGCGGCTGGCGATTTGAAGGCAACCAAGAGGGATAAAATAAAAAGCGTAATCTTCATACCCAAAAACTACGCTAATAAATTACTATTTACGAGTCACAGTGAATTATCTATCCACTGTGACAAAAGAAAAAGTTATGGGAAGGATTAAAGACCTGTCACTGAAAGCTTACACGCCACTTGGCCTTTGGCGGTTTCCATTTGCTTCTTGAGTCCAAAAATTCGAGACGTCAAAGGCTCCGATAACTTTGAAATTTCATGCTTTTTAGAGGGGTCCATGACCATTTCAATCAGTCTTTTCATCGGAGGCATGGATGTAAAAGAAGCTGTGGCTGTTTTTACCAAAGCCACTGCTCCTAAAAGACCGAAGGTGATGGCATCCACCACTCGAACATTACCAGCACTGTAATCACCCGAAAACATACCGATGTAATCAAAACCTGAAAAGGCCCAAACCACAGCAGCACCCACTAAAGATCCGAAAACAGCCATGTGAGGAACCACTCGGCTCTTACGAATTTGGTAAGCTCTTTCAACTTGAGCTAAGTCGTTGCCGTTTTCTTTCTTTTTAACAAAAATCACATAGCGAAATCCACCGTCCACTTTTGTGTCTGGCAATTCACCAATTTCAAGTTGAGCGTTTTGCAAAGTTAAGATGTTATCGTTGGTGACGTAATTTCGAACCATGCGATCCCAAAACCAAGGAATTCTTTTATCATCAGCACTGGCCCCGTTCCAATCGGCTGCGGATTGGCTGACAGTGCCATCGTTGTTTCTTTTAAGTTTAGGAGAAAGCCAAAGATCACCTGGGATTTTTCCAAACTCTTTGAGAGTTCCTTTGATATAGTCCCAAACAGTGGCTTTTTTGGCGTAGTTCATATTCAACGGATCATCTCTATGATGACGGGCCGTAATCAGGTAGAGATCTCCAATGGCCTCCAATAAATCCATGGAAAGCTTTTGTTTTTCTTCTTCTGGAATATTTTTCGATTTAGCCACATGAACAAATAACTCGACGGCAGTTTTAAATCTCACTGAAATCTCAGCTCCCAATCGAACGACCAAGGCTCCACCAGCCACAGCGTCCAACTGATTGAGATCAGCTGTCACCAAACCGCTTTTGAGGGTTTCAATACTGTAGATGACCGTTTGAGCTTGCTTACGAGCCTCTTCCACAGCTTGTTTTTCAGTTTGAAGTTGAGTGGTACCAGTGTCATTGGTCCAACCAATTTGTGGAGTTAGAACTAAACTTAGGCTCAAGAATAATTTAATAAATGTTTTCATTAGGGCCTCCACATTCTTTTTTCACGCCAGTGCCACCAACGCTCGATCAAATTAGGGCTGGCTTGAGTGGGACGAAATTTTATAACTTTGGATTCACTGTAAGCACTCTTGTCATCAATTTTGATGGCCGTGCCATCAGCTGCTTTTTGAATGTTTTTTTGATCTTTTAAGCCGGTTTCGTAAATACCTTCGAATCCAGGTTGAGCCACTTTGACTTCTAAGCTGTACTCTCTTTTAGGATCCAACATTACATCAGTGGCAAAGAATCCGAAAAGATCTTCAAAGGGAATGGAAAGCTTGTAGAGTTTTCTCACTTCACTGCTGCCATCAAGGGCGATCTGCATTTCATCACCTACGGGCACCGCTTGATTAAGGTTGAACTGCACAGGCTGAGAGATCCGTACTTGGCGCTTTCCATCCTGCAAATAAAGGCGCATCCAGAACATCGTGTTTTCCCAAAACTTTTTGGATATAGCTCCGGACTTAGCTGTTTTAGAATTCACAACTTTGACATCTTCACCAAAGATTCGACTGATTTCAGATCGATCTAAAACTAAACTTCTTCCTGGGTTGAGCAAACTTAAAAGTGCTGGTCGACCTTTTTTATCAAATTTTACAAAAGGAGTTTCAACTCCATTTTCATCCTTAGGAATTTCCAAAGGGTTAGGTGCTGGTTGCAGATTTCGGCCAACAGTATTGATGATCACTTTCAATTTTTGATCTTGATAAGCACAGGTAATCTGACTGGGCTTTGCTTCCATGGTGTACTTGTTCCAAGGCAGCTTTCTATTTTTGACTGCATTTTCAATCTGAACAGAGGCTGACTGAGTGGTTCCATTGGAAACTAAACTGAACTTTACGAACTCAGATTCACCCAGCAACAAATCAAATTTGTTGGGAAGCTGGTCATCGTACTTTTCGTTGCCAGGTTTCCAGTTGGGATCATGGGCAAAAGTGGCTTCCACATCTGCTGTTTTCAAACTGGGACAAGACTGTTGTGCTGGGATGTCTTCCAACCATGTGCACCAACGGCTGCGTTCTCGTGTACAAGAATAAGCGACATCAGGCAATCGCACTGTCACTTCACGCATCTGATCGATTTCAACTCGCGTAGCCCATTCTCTGCAACCGTAAGTAGGTTCAGAGTCCTGAATTCGAGGACGAATATCATCTTTGATTCGGCGTAAACGATAGTTTTGAGCCACTGTGCGATTTTGTTGGGTGTGGATCTTGTAGGATCCTTCATCAAATCCACGGCGAATTCGGTCGCGCTGACTGCCGGAGTCTTCGCCATTTCCACGAGGAGCTTCGGGCGGTCTGTTAGGGGCTACGGGTGGTGGAGAAGGTCTTGCAGGGGCTGGAGTGTAACTTCCAGAACCTGAGTTGGATCCGCTGTTACCACCAGAGTTTCCACCGTAGGAAGGTTCTTCTCTGGGTGGTGGTGGCGGAGGCGGCGGTGGTGGATCGTTCTCCACTCGGCAGTAACGTCTTTCTTGGTAAACTCGCTGAAGTACAGTTTCAGTTCTATTTCTTCTGTAGCAAGTGGTCTGATAGGATTCAGACTCACCACCTGATTCATACAAGGATCCTCGATTGCGACAATCGGTGTAGGCTCCTCTTCGAACTCGGTAGTACCAGTTTTCAAAAACTTGAAATTGAAATTTTTGGGTCATTGTCAATTGAGTCAGAAGTGCTTTTTGAGCAGCTTCGCGGTTACCCGCACGCAGCTGAGAGTAGTTTTCATCGAGCTTTTCACTGGAGTGCATAATACGATCACGAACCTGTAAAAAACTATCTCGACTAGAACAAGTCAGATTCACAGGACGAGCCATGTAACTTTGAGATAAAGGAATCTCACTGCACTTACCTTGAACAGGAGCCGTGGCTCTGGGCTGGGGAACTTGCAGGGGTTGACGGTAATCAGGATCTCGAGTCTCACCATCGCAACTAAAAGGATAACTGCACAATTGACCCACTTGATACTCGTTGTACTGAGCCTGGGCAAAATTGAAATTGATGATTGTGAAAGCGAAGGCGGACAGAATTTTAAATCTATTCGATCTTGGATTCATGGGCGAGCTCCTGTTAAACAAAAACAGGCTCCAAGGTTGGAGCCTGTTGAAATCCATTTATTTGTTAATTTTTAGGAATATCAAAAAGACCGGAATCATCGATTTTATCGCCCTCTTGAAGACCAGCAGCCATGGCTTGATCAATCAATTCGCGAAGATTACGAGCTTCTACTGCACGAGCCACTTCCACTCGTTCAAACTGACCCATGAGATTACGGAATGTGGTGGTGATGGTTCCACCATTGTTCATGTTTCCTAAAATTCCATTTCTTGGAGGTTCACACGTCACACGGTTGTTTGTCACAGCCTTAGCACTAGCACGAGCTTGAGCCGATAAAGTGTTATCAATTTCACACATGGTCTTTACAGCTCTGTCTGTGCGAGCTTCACCGTTCATGAAACGCTTGAAGTGGTAGGACTGCATGGATCCCCACTCACCCTGGCTCAGCATCACTTCTTCACGGATGTCAGCCAACACCAATCTCATAACACCAAGAAGTGCTTCCACTGTACTTTGCTGACCCGTGGCTGTGATCCACAAGCTGCTCAAGCGAGCCATGATTCCTGTGTCTTCAGCATTGTAGCTGACACTGTTTCCACTTTCATCAGTGACGTTGGGTTTATTCGCTTGAATTTCTTCTTTTGAAGCAAACAAAGCTTTGGCTTGAGCAAATCGCTTTTGAACTTCAATCTTGGCTTTGGCCATGAAAGAGGCTTTTTCACCTAGGCTTGATTTTTGTGCTTCTGCTTGTTTAAGAATTTCACCACGTTTTTCAGCTGATTTTTCTGACAAAATGGGAGTCAATCGTCGATCGTAAGCCTCAACAAATTGACGAACATTATTGAAAGCGGCCATTAAATCATCGTCCGTGCGAGCCACTTGGCTACGAAGACTTGATAAAGCTGTTTTTACTGGGAATAAAAGATCTTTTGATCGTAAGGCTTCCACATTCAATTTGGCCATGTCATATTGTTGAGCCAACTGAATAGCTCCAATTTGCAATCCATACTTACGACGCAAATAAGATCGCATAAAGAAAAACTTTTCGATGGAATTGTACATCTCTTGAAAAGCTTGACGGTCGTTTTGATTACGGAATCTTAAAAATTCATCAGTTCCTGCCGCCTGTAAAAACTGAGTCGTAGAGCGAACCACTTGATCAGCTAAAAATTGCTGCATTTGCTGAGTGCGCTGAGAAACAATTTGTAGGCCTTGCAACTTAGTTAAGGCTTCTTGAACTTCCTCAGATGTCATTGCAGGAAATTTTGAAAGATCTGGGTTTAAAGCGTTGGACTCAATGGAGCCCCATTTGTTTTTGTGCTGTAAATAGGTGAATTTTACATTATTTAAATCACCAATTAGTTTCTCTAAATCATTTACAAAAGTCTGCATGGCAGCTGACATGTCGATGATGCTAGCAGCTCCTGTGTCGATTTCCTGATTGCCCACTTTGATAATGTTTGAAGGCAAAGTGTCTCGGCTGATCAAAGTGTTGGTTTGAAGTTCAATGCGAATGGTATCAATCATGGCGTTGATTTCATTTTTAAGCGCTAAATATTGGGTTAAGCTCACGCCGTTATTAGTCGTATTGAGACTTGCTCTTTCACCCAATTGAACGAATTCACGCTTCTTTTGAATTAAAGCCTGAAAGCTTTGAGCGATACGCTTTGAAATCGCCGTTAAATATTCGCGGTCCGCTTGATTGTTGGCGTTTTTTTGCTTCAGGATTTCTTCCATGGTTTTGGAATAATCCAACACTGTTTGATTGATATTATAATCACCTGAAGACAAAAAGCCTGTTCCAGTTCCAACAGAAATGACTCCTGAAGGTAATGTTCCAACTCCTGGGGTTTGGCTCCCAACAGCTTGTGCATAGGTCAACTCTTGAGCGAGCACCATGCCCACGATAAATAAAGACATCTTTTTCTTGTTCGCGTTCATAAAACGTATCTCCTTATGGGTTAAAAGCCACGAGCCACTATAAGCAATCCTTTGGCCTACCCATGACCTCGAATTATGAGCGCCACTTTGCTTCAAAAAGAAATAAGGCCCTTTTCAGGGCCTTATTTGAAAAATTGATCTGTTTAAAGTTTATACAAGGGCCGGCGCTGGGCCCTTTTCAGAGCCCTCTTCAACATGAGGAAACTAAAAACCAGCTTGATTCAGAATATTCAAAGCCGATTTTTTATCATCGCCATAACCAAATCCAGATTGATCTTCATACAATTTACGGATGGCTTTACCTGCCTTCGATTTGAAAGCCGTCTGCTCAGAGGCATTCATGGTTTTTACTCGAGCCGCCATTCTTTCAATTAAAAGATTTCCTTTGGCATTATTGAAGCCGTTGGCCAGACGAGACTTTTCACTCTCCCACTCAGCATTTAGGAAACCCACAACATTTTGCAAAATGGCATTGTGAGTTTGTGGGTTGGACTGCCGAGCTAAGGCCGTGATCAAACCTTCGAATGTGGACCGCATTGAAGTTTGATAAGTTTGGCCATCGACAACAAAGGAGACCAAAATATTTTGATCTGGTGTTGAGACTCGAGAGACAAACATCATGCCCGGAAGTACCATCTCACGGTTTAATTTGGAGAACGCGGGGATTTGTAACGAAGCTGCTGGTTTAATCACTGTTATTTCGTTGGAAGCACGAGGTTGAATCTGTAAGTTACCTTGAACAGCTCCACGATTAGAGGCATTCGACAAAACGATGTCCAAAGTATCCCCCATGGTCACTTCAGCTCCACCATTGGCATTTCTCACTTTAACAGAAATGTCTGTCAGAACAGCACGTGATTGAACATCTCGAAGGGTTTGATCCACTCGGGTGTCGTATTCGCTCTGAATAAATTGGCGGAAACCATCTTGGCTTGATTCACGATAAGCACGTCGTTTACCGTCGTAATTACCACGGGCCGCTGCGTATTCGGCTGTTAATTGAGCAAATAAATCTCGTCCAATTCGCTGAACATCGTAGCGTTCTCTGCGAACCACTTCGTTCCACTCACGATTGATTACTCGATCGTATTGATTTTCAAATTCAGCTCTAAAGATTTGTGCATTTTGAGCCGCATTGGCGTATTGATTCGCATCAGAAATACGTCGGTAATAATTCAATAAATTCTCTCGGGGTTGAAAGTAGCCCTTCAAGAAATATTCAAAAGCCTTTTCTTCTCTGAAATAGGAATCTAAAAGTTCAAATTGATACTGTTGTTGACCATAAAGACGATGAACTTCAAAGCGACCTCTGAGTAAATCTTCAGCCACAATAATGTCACTGTCCACTTGATAAAATCGACTGAGCTCCGCCTGGAGCTGCTGGTCTCTTGCCTTTAACCGATCCACAATCTCTGCTGGAGCCGCTTCATTTAATTCAAGGCCCTCAAAAGGAATTCGGTTCAAATCTTGACGCTTTTGTACGACTAAACTTTGAGACTGACCGCTCATAACAGCGTCGACGGCAACTCCCACATCCTGATTGGCGAAAGTTTGACCTGAGCGTCCCGCTTGGGTTCTGCCCGCATCAAATCCAAGTCGTTCACCTGCAACTAGACCTTGTTCAAATTCCCGACGGTACTCACGGTGATCACTGATTCGATCTCCGTAATAATTGGCCCTTTGCTCTTCTTCTTTAAAGCCCAGGAATAGGTTGTATCGAATATTTTCAATTTGTCCCAAGCTGCGAGCCACATTGGTGGCCATTCTATCTGCAGCTTGACGAGCTCTTTCTCTTACCACTTGAGCTGATTCTGAAGGCAATTGCGGAGTGACAGGCAGTGTTGGATTGTTGCCATTTCCTGGAGGACTCACGACAGGTGGCTGGACCACAGGTGGTTGGGTCGGCTGAGTGGGTTGAGTGTTTTGGCCTCGTCTCCAAGGAATTCCAACAACTGTGACGGCAATGGGTTTATCGACACTGTAGAGACCAATTCCGATTTCGTCTCCATCTTGAATTTCACCTTTGACGAAATCCACATCAAAACATTTATTCATATCAACAACTGTGGGTTTAGAAATCACATTGGGTGAACCTAAAGTGGCACGGTTAGTTACGGAAACTTGGTCGCGAACTTTGAAGCCTTCATTACAAACCTTGAGGCGAATCTTATAGGGAGATCCATTTTGATTTTCAATGATTTGAACTTTGATATCCTCTCTTCGAATGACAATGGAATTGGATCCGGAATTTCCTGAGCCCGGGGGATTCAATTGCCCACCGCCAGTCGTGGCCTTCAATACGGTTGTCGTTAACACTTGTTTGGAATCCGTTGGCACTCCTCGAGAAGTGTTCATGATATGAACGATCAGTTTTTTATTTTCGACTCCAAGGCCTGCGGAATAACTTTTGACAGCGCAATTGCCTTCTTTCACTTTTTCAGATTGGATAATGCCATTGTCTCCAACTTGAAATCCCAACCATGTATTAGCTGGAAAAGCCGAGTCACAGGCTTTGACTAGAAAGCCGCCTCCCCCGTCTTTTGTTATGTTCATACTGAGGGCCGCCATCGCCTCATTAGATAAAACAAGGGCGACGAGGCCGAGTTTAAAAAACTTTGAGTTCGAAAAGGAAGACATTTAATACTCCTACCCGATTAGGGAGTGAAGGGTCCTTAAAGCTGTGTACTAGAAGTGAATCGAAAAATCTTCATATTTATGGTATTTGGTAACTTTAACCTGATGAAAAATCTAACAGTATGGCTTAATTTGATCCATTAATGCACTTTTGGGTAATTGTAATTAAAGACGCGCCGTCACGATCTATGTACCTTTCACATTGACAGGAGATTAGAATTATTCTAAAGTAAGAATATGTCTAAGATTTGCAACTTCACAAAAGAAGATATTGAAAAAAAGCTTCTCGACAAGGGGGTTCAGCCCACCTTGCAACGAATTGCACTTTGTCAGTATTTGCTGTGCAACGCCGATCATCCCACAGCTGAGCAAGTTTTCAACTGGGCCCAAGAAAATCTTCACAAAATCTCACAAGCCACTGTTTATAACACTCTAGGCACCCTGACTGAGGTCGGGCTTGTGCGCACTTTCCGTTTCCCCCACTCGGATAAGGTTGTTTACGACTGCAACACGCAAGATCATTTTCATTTTTTCGATGAAAAAACAGGACAACTCCATGATGTTGATCCAAGCTCAGTGGACGTGAACTTTTCACTTCCGAATAAATATAAAATTAATGGATTCGATTTAGTTTTTAAAGGCGAAGTTAAACAAACAACTGTTGGTCATCGACCCACAAAAAAGGAGTAAACCATGTTAGGTGTAGGACATAAGTTCCCCGAATTCAAAATGCAGGCTTGCGTGTCTCGTGAAAAAGGCAAAGAATTTGCTGAGATTTCAAATAAAGATATGAAAGGCGCTTGGAGTGTCTTTTTCTTTTGGCCACTGGATTTCACATTCGTTTGCCCAACTGAAATTGCAGAGTTCAATAAAGAGCTCAAAAATTTCCAAGCTCGCGAAACAAAACTTTTTGGAGTTTCCTGTGACTCTCACTTCGTGCACTTAGCATGGAGAAACAATCACGAAGACCTTAAAGGTTTAGGATTCCCCATGCTTGCTGACGTTAAAAAAGAACTCACAGGCGCTTTGGGAGTTTTACACCCTCAAGAATTGATCCCTTTACGCGCCACTTACATTGTGGATCCAGAAGGTACAATTCAATGGGCTTCTGTTAACGGCCTCAACGTCGGTCGAAACGTAAAAGAAGTTTTGCGAACATTGGATGCTTTGCAAACTGATGAGCTTTGCCCTTGCAACTGGGAAAAAGGTCAAGCCACTTTAGGATAAGGAACGAGGTCGGCAAGCGTCTTGCGCTTGACGACCTTTCGTGAACTAAGGAGTAATCATGGAATTGAACATCGGCATCGGAAAAAAAGAGAGGAAAGAGATATCGGAAGGTCTGTCCAAGCTTCTAGCTGACAGTTACACCCTTTATCTCAAAACTCATAACTTTCATTGGAATGTGGAAGGGCCGATGTTCAATACCCTTCATCAGATGTTCATGGATCAATACACTGAACTCTGGAACGCCCTTGATTTGATCGCTGAAAGAATTCGTGCTCTGGGGCACTACGCCCCCGGCACTTACAAACAATTTGTAAAACTGAGCTCCATTGAAGAATCTGATAAAGTCCCCAAAGCTCAAGAAATGATAAAACAACTTCTTCAGGGACATGAAGTTGTGGCTCGAACAGCCCGGAATGTGATCGAAGCCGCCGAAGCTGGAAATGATGAAGCCACCTTGGATCTTTTGACACAAAGAATTCAATTGCATGAGAAAACGGCTTGGATGTTGCGCTCATTACTTAGAAAAGAAAATTAAGAATTTTGTAAAAGAAAACTAACTGTAAATTAACGAAACGGAGGAATTATGAGTTACGCTGAAAAAGTGGATCAATTTCTGGAATCTCAATACCCCGGACTGAGCAGCTCTATTTATCGAGACCTATCCCTCAATTTTAAAAAGATTTTAGAAGAAGGGCCCTTTGAACCTCAAGAGAGATTTCAAAATGTTTTAGCCGCTGCCACCACCTTAGAGAACGAAGCCATGGCAAAATTAGCTGCTGGTTTTTTAAAAGAGCTGGGCACTAGCGATGAAATCATTCGAGAAAGCGCTGAAGTGGCTGGGATCATGGGCATGAACAATGTCTATTACAAATTTCGTTCCTACCTCCCGCCTGAGAGCAAAGACAATTACCAAAGAGCCGGCTTGCGCATGCAATCTCTAATGAAGGCTGCTTCTGGCAAAAAGGTTTTTGAAGGTATGGCCATGACAGTTTCCATCGTCAATGGATGTCCGATGTGCATTGTCTCCCACGAAAAGGCCATGTTGGAACACGGTTACTCGGCTGATCATGTTCATGAATTGGCTCGACTGGCCGCAACTGCCAAAGGTCTAACGGCATTGAAAAAGGCTCAAAATGTGCTCTAATGGAGCACATGAAATTCATTTTATTATTATTTATTCCGCAACTTCTTTTTAGTCAGACGAGAACCACTCCCAGTGAGACTCGTCTGACCTATGATATTTCAGCCTCACAAAGTCAGCAAAACGGTCGAACCTATCAGGAAGTTAACTTGGGCTTGAATTGGTTCTTCAATGATTGGTTGATTTGGCGAAATTCTGGATTTCAAAGACAGGCTCAACAAGAAGACACCGTTTATGGATTGGATTCTTCACTGCGATTTCAAAAGGAATTCCAAAGTGAAAATCGAGTCTTCGGTCTCAAATTATTTGGAGGCCCCGGCGTTCGTTTGGCGAGCGAAAAGTCCAATGCTACTTTTGCTGAGGCCGGTTTGGGATTGCGTTTAGGTGGCCTGCAACTGGGGGCTGGTATCAAATCATTGCAGTACACAGACTCCAGAAAAGACTCCAATGGTGATGCCTTGCCCAAAACGGAAAATCAATTTTTTATCACTCTGTCGGGAAGCGGAACGCTTTAAACTTTTATTTTCTTTCGAGCAGCTCTACGGAGCGCCCATCGGGATCCATTAAAAAACACATGACGCCAGCAGCTACTTGCAAGGGCTCCATCATAATTTGAACGCCCATGGGGCGGATTGTTTCCACGATTTTTTCAATGTTATGGACTTGAAAGCTGAATTGAACTGAGGGACTTCGAACGGAAAAACTCTCGGGAATTCCAAAGATTTCCATTTCAATTTTGTTCAGATGACCGCTCCAGATTTTAGATCCTTTATCCACGTTTTTGAGTGAAAAATTAAATCCAAGGGCCGAGTAAAACTGAACCAAATTTTCTGGTTGGTTAGAATTAATTGTGATACGAAACAGCAAGCTCTCCATCTCAGAATAGCTCAAGCGAAGTGCCTTGGAGAGTCAATTTTTTTCTCATCTTTTATTTGAGGAGGTCTCATGGCCACAGCAAAACTGCGACTTTCGGATTATTCAGTCCCCAGCTATGAAGTTCTGAGCATGGAGCTCGACTTTGATCTCAACGAAAACCAAACTCGAGTTATCAATCATATGCGACTCAAAAAGCTGAAAAATTCTCCTCTTCAGCTGAATGGAGAATTGCTAAAATTAATAAAAATTGAACTGGATGGAAAGTCAGTCCCCTACGTGCTCTCGGAAAACAACCTGACAATTGACCAAACTCCAGACGAATTTAGCCTGCTCATCGAAAATGAAATTTCACCCATCAATAACACGGCCCTTGAAGGACTCTATTTTTCAAAGGGAATTTTAGCGACACAATGTGAAGCCACGGGATTTCGTCGGATCACTTATTTCTTTGATCGACCTGACGTCATGACCCAATATCAGGTTACACTCCGAGCTGATAAACGAAAGCACCCTCAACTTTTAAGTAACGGTGACTGCATCAGTGCTCAGGATTTACCAGACGGTCGCCACGAAGTTGTCTGGAAAGATCCTTTTAAAAAACCCTGTTACTTATTTGCTCTTGTAGCTGGTGATATGGGTTGCCTCAAAGATGAGTTTATCACTCAATCGGGTCGACCTGTTAAATTAGAAATCTACTGTCCCCATGGAAAAGAGTCTCAATGCGAACACGCCATGAACTCGCTTAAAAAAGCCATGCGCTGGGATGAAGAAAAGTTCGGATGCGAGTATGATCTCAGCACCTACATGATTGTAGCCATCGAGGATTTCAATATGGGAGCCATGGAAAACAAAGGTCTCAATGTTTTCAACTCCAACTATGTATTTGCTCACCCTCGCACCTCCACGGATACGGATTATCTCAGAATTGAATCCATCGTCGCTCACGAATACTTTCACAATTGGACGGGAAATCGAATCACCTGCCGTGATTGGTTTCATTTGGCCCTCAAAGAAGGACTCACCGTTTACCGTGACCAAGAGTTTTCGAGTGATGTGCAAGATCGATCCGTCCAAAGAATTCACGATGTGGACACATTAAGATCCCGCCAATTTCCTGAAGATGCAGGCCCCAACTCTCACCCTGTCCGCCCCGATGAAGGGGCTTCCATGGACAATTTCTACACGGCGACCATTTACGAAAAAGGAGCTGAAATCATCCGCATGATGAAAAATTGGCTGGGTGAAAAAACTTTTCGACAGGCCATGGACCTCTATTTTACTAAATATGATGGCCAAGCCATCACCATTGAAGAATTTATTTCCTGCATGCAACAGACTTCGGGAAAAGACTTTTCTGAATTTAAAAAGTGGTACCACCAGTCAGGCACACCCCATGTTTCAGTCGAATGTAATTATCACATTCAAAATAAAACTTTAGACATCGAACTTACTCAAAAAACTCCCCCCACAGCTAATCAAAGTGAAAAATCAGCACTGCCAATTCCTTTCTATTTTTCCTTTCTGGAAAATTCAGGGAAATCCATGGAAATCAACAGTGATGATGTGATTACAAATTCCGATGGACGAAAATTGATACTTCTTAAAAATGAAAAATCTCTTTTTCATTTTAAGAATGTTAAAGAAAAGCCCACTGTGGTTTTAAACGAAGATTTCAGTGCGCCTGTGATTCTGCATCAAAAAAATACGGTAGAAGACTTAACACGCACACTGATGCACAGCCGAGACGGGTTTTCTAAACGAGAAGCGGCTTTTTCCTTGGTCTACGGTGAATTAGATGAATTAGTTAAAAATGAAGAATTTCTGAATTTTGAAAGTCTAAAATCAGCTTATCAAGTGGTGATGAGAGATCAGCATTGTGAACCCCTGTTAAAGGCTGAGCTTTTGAGCTTTCCAACTAACAGTTTAATTTTACAACGCTATTCAGGTGTTGCATTGGAAAAAATTGAGAGTGCCATTCACCAATTGCAAAGCAGAATTGCAGAAGAGCTGAAAACTGATTGGAAAAATTTATTTTTAAATTTGCCCAAAACAACTGGTCTCACGGCCCAGGAAGTGGGGCTTCGCAAACTTGAGGACCTTGCTCTCAGTTATTGGAGTTTATCTGAGGAAGCACAAAGCTTGGCCTTGGTCAGTGAGCGAGCTTTACTTTCGCCCTTCATGACTTCCCGTTTGAATGCTTTGCAGCTTTTGCTGGATCGAAATCTTCCCTTCCAAAATGAAGCCCTCAATCTTTTCAAGTCACATTTTTCAGACAATAGCATTGTCATGAACAAGTGGTTTATGGTTCAAAGTGGACAGCAAAATAAAAATTGTTTTGAAAGTGTCAAAAAACTGACAAAGGATTCTAGTTTTGATTACAAGAATCCCAATAAAGTTTATTCTCTGTTGCGATCCTTCGGACAAAATAGCTTTCGCTTTTTTGATCAGGAAACTGAGGCTCTTAATTGGTATGCACATCAAATTGCCTTCGTTGATCAAACCAATCCCCAAGTGGCAGCTCGTTTGTGTGATGCTTACAATTTGGTGTCTCGTCTTCCGACTGGGGATCAAAAACGTTTAGCTAAATCTCTACAGCCCTTGAAACAGTTGAAACTGTCTCAAAACGTGCGGGAATTAATTGAAAAAGTGGGTCGTTCGGCGGGAGATGACGCATGGACATGATCCTGGATCCCACGGTTTTATTTTTTTGTTTAGGTGTACTGGCGGTTTGGTTCAAATCTAACATTGAAGTCCCCGCTCACACCATGAAGTTTCTGTCTTATTATTTACTGATGTCCATCGGCTTCAAGGGCGGAGTCGCCATGTCCAAAACCTCTTGGACACCTGAAATGTTTTGGACAATCTTAGCAGGACTTCTGGCTTCAGCATTGATTCCCGTTTGGATGTTTTATGTTTTAAAGAGAAAACTTTCAGCTGACAATGCAGCCGCCATTTCGGCCTGCTACGGCTCTGTGAGTGCTGTGACTTTTTTAACAGCTATTTCTTGGTTGGAAAATCTCAATCAACCCTTCAGCGGACATTTTGTAGCACTCATGGCTTTAATGGAAAGTCCGGCCATCATCGTTGGAATTCTGCTAGCTAAATTGAATTCAGCAAAGGGTGAAACTTCCTTTTCACTCAAGGGGATATTGCATGATGCTTTTTTTAATGGATCCATTTTTCTTTTAATTGGAAGTATGGCCATTGGATTTGTGATGAACCCGGCACGAGCCGCTGATTATCAAACATTTATGTATGATATCTTTAAAGGATTTCTCTGTTTCTTTCTGCTTGATCTCGGCATGACAGCGGCCCGGCAAGTTCGTGAATTGAGAAATCAGGCTCTGTATTTAGGAATCATGGCCCTTGTTGCTCCCCTGATCAATGCCGCCTTTGGTTTTGTCATTGCAAAGGCTTTAGGATTGTCCCCTTCAGATGCATTTGTATTTATTGTGCTATTAGCGAGTGCTAGCTACATAGCTGTGCCCGCAGCCTTGAGATCGAGTTTGCCTCAAGCTCAACCCAGTCTTTATTTATCCATGGGACTGGGGCTGACATTTCCATTTAATATTTTGCTTGGACTTCCACTTTATTGGTGGGTCACACAAAATTGGCTTTAGAAACTGCACCCCTTGAATGGGCTGAAAGGGTCCATAGGGTTACAAATCCTAGTTGCGCTAAAAAACTCAGATCAGATTAACGCTTTATATTTCGTAAGGCTTCCGTTGTTGACCATCCAAAAACTCATAAGACTCGCGTGGGCTTTAAAGATTCTCTTTTGGGGCACAGCTTTGTCAAAAACTTAAGCACGCAAAAGAGAACCCATTTATTTCCACAATCAAATGTCTCAAGTTGGTTCAATGGCATGGGTTGCAAGTTAATGTCTTGGAGGTCGGCTTTGCAATTAAGGACCATGATTAAAACCGTTTTAAGTTTTTTCTCAATCATCTTATTGTCGTCATCAGTCTTTGCTCAGGCTTGTGAACTTCCAAACCAAAACTTGAAATCATGGCCTTGGGGCACTTATACACTTGAACATGTCGAGACTGTACAACGGGGTTTGGAAGTCAAAACTCATAATTTTCCACTTAGAGTCATATTGCTTGAAGTTCCTGGCCTCAATTCGAAATGGACTTTAGAAAATGTGAAAGAAAGACTTCTAAAAGCTCGCCAAATATTCCACCAATGCGACATCGCGATTTCATGTATTAGTTTTTATCGTCTTGAACTTAAAGACTTGAAAGCTTTTCAAAAAAAATTAAATGAAGACTCTGTCTTAAATAGAATTTCATCAAAGAAAATTTCCGGGCTGTTTCCTAAAGACAACGTACAAACTATGTTCTTCACAACAGATTTTTGGTCTGTGGGGTTTTCTGGTGTACGTAGCTTCATGAAAGACCAAGATCATTGGGATAAATCCTGGATTAATGATAAAGTTTTTGAGATTCATAAAAACAATACTTCTGTTTATATGACTGAAGCCCACGAGCTGGGTCATAATCTGACAAACGATCCCGTACATTTCGACCCTAATGATCCTAGTCCTAATTTAATGAGTGAAGAGGATACGAGAGGTAATATATTGAATTTAGAACAATGTGAGGCAATGAGGTCTCACCCCAGTATCAGGTGATGATATGAAACCTTCAATTTTTATAGTGACGGGCTTACTTTTTATCTGCCTCCTGTGCTTTGCGAAGGAAAGCAGCATGGAAGCTTATAAGTACGACCATTCAATTTATAAAAAAGAATGGAGCAGTTCATTAGCAGTACTTGTGTCTGAAATTGAAAAAATAGAGAGTGAAAAATCTCAGTCCGATAATTTGGAAAAAATTTTTGATAAAATTCTAACTTATCGCTTAAGCTTTGTGCCCGATACGGATCGAAAATGGATTTTGGCGGTAATCTCAGAATCTGAAGTTTCCTTAACTAGTCTGCCAAAAGAGAATGAAATTTCATTTAAGTTTCAAAAGAGCCCTGACGGCAGCCTTTTGATTGATCGAGAGTATATGCCTTATGATGGATCTGTCATGACGGATCCAAAATCTGGTAAATCTAAGTTGCAAATTCAAATTCAAACAGAGTTTCGCAACACACCCATTTATTATTTCATCTTATTTCATGAAATTGAGCATATTGTTATGCATGCTGAACTTAGGAGAAACGGTGTGCCACTCGCCAGCTTACAAAGGAATACCGTATTCAGAAAGATAACAGAACAAAGAAGCTATTATGCTGAATGCGAATTTTTGCGCCTAATTCCTGCGCGATACTTTAATCGAATTTCTGACATTATTAGGGAATCCATTACCTATCTTCAAAATAATGAATTCACTTACATTCAGGACTCAGGTCAGTCCTATGATTTCTTTATGCGAGTGTTGCAAAACACTCGGAATTTAAGGTTAACTTGTGACGATCATGTGCAAATCGAAACAGATAAAGGACGTCATGATTTTAGTGGATTACCTACACATTAACTAGCTAGTGAACAAAATCCCCTTTGTTATCTACAAAATTCAGTCATGTTTGCGCTAGGATTTAGATCAACGTGTAACCATTATTCTCGGCCATAAAAAGATAAACATGATTCTCTAAGTTTATTAATTTCTTCGTCGTGCACCAGGACCTTCTGGTAAGTCGCTTTATGTGATCCCTCAGTTTTGCCATTCTCTGATTGGTTGCAAAGATGGGGTCAAAAATTTTCTTTTCCAATTGAGTGTACTTAAGCTCTCTTCGCTTTTCTTTGTTTTCTCGAGCTATATGGGTTTCATGAAAT
>JBKDFX010000180.1:0-10169 GCA_046336825.1 Bdellovibrionales bacterium
ACAGAAAAATATCGAAAATAAAAAGTTAAATGTTCTGATTTTTTGTGGCAGTCAAGGAGCGCGAACTGTTAATACGATAGTTAAAAAATCTATTTTAGAAAATACAGAAGCCTTTTCCCAATTCAACATTCGACATCAAACAGGTGTACACGATTTTAATGAAATTGAGTCGGCCTATCGAGGGTTCGATTTTATTGAAGCCTATGAGTATTTGCACGATATGGCCCAGCACTTAGCTTGGGCAGATGTGGTGGTTTGCCGAGCAGGAACTGGTTCAGTTTTTGAAGTCGCAGCCTGCAGAAAAACAGCTATTTTTATACCACTGCCCTGGGCAGCCGATGACCATCAAACTAAAAATGCCATGGCTTTGGTCAATGAAGATGCTGCGTTTATTATTCCACAGGCCGAGCTTTCAGCCGCAAGGTTGCTTTCAACATTGGAAAAAGTTAAGAATAATCCACGATTGGGTATGGTGATGGGGCAAAAAGCCTATCGGTTTTACACACCAAGAGCAGCGGAAACCATGGCTGAGAGTTTAGTTAAAGAACTCATGGTCTAAAAGATCTGAGAGGTTTGTTTGCGATTTCAAAATTCTAAGTTTCACTTTGTTGGAATTGGTGGCATCGGCATGTGTGGACTTGCGGAATTGCTGCATCGAATGGGTGCTCATGTGTCAGGAAGTGACATGGCTGAGAACGCCCAAACTCATCATTTGAAATCCATTGGAGTTCAGGTCTATATCGGACACCAAGGCGATCATGTGGGTGCTGTGGACGTGGTGGTTTATTCGAGTGCCATTTCAAAACAAAACCCAGAAATTAGAGCCGCTCGTCAAAAGGGAATACCGCTGATCCCCAGGGCGGAAGCTCTTGCTGAAATCATGCGACTCAAAAGGGGCATCGCCATTGCTGGGACCCATGGGAAAACAACCACCACGAGTTTGATTTCTTCTATATTTTTAGAAGGTGGTCTGGAGCCGACCATTGCTGTCGGTGGCAAATTACAAAATATTGGTTCAACGGCAGTTTTGGGGAAAGGTGAATGGTGCATCGCTGAAGCTGATGAAAGTGATGGAAGTTTTCATAAGTTATCACCTGAAATTGCAGTCATCACCAATATCGATTCAGATCATCTTGAGCACTACGGAACTTTTGATAATTTAAAAAAAGCTTTTCTCGATTTTGCTCTTAAAGTCCCTTTTTACGGTAAAGTGATAGTTTGCGGGGATGATCCTGTCATTGAAAGCGTGTTTTCAGATTACCCCAAACAAATGATCACCTATGGTTTCAATCCCACAAATGATTACCAACTCAAAGGTGAAATGGGCAGTTATGAGATTCTCAGATCAGACAAAAAAAGTTCACAGCTTGAAGTCTTGGGTGATATTCAAATAGAGATTCCTGGCAGGCACAATGCCTTGAATGCTTTAGCTGCAACAATTGTAGGGCTTACAGCAGGAATCAAATTTGCACAGTGTCAGTCTGGACTTTTAAATTTTAAAGGTGTTGATCGTCGCTTCCAGCTCAAAGGTGAAAAAAAACAAATCCTGATTTATGATGATTATGGGCATCATCCTACAGAAGTGACAGCAACATTGGCTGGTTTTAAAGAAAAGTTTCCTCATCAACGGCTTGTGGTTTTATTTCAACCCCATCGCTACAGTCGCACTCAAACTTGCTGGGCTGAATTTTTGAAGTGTTTTGCAGGAGCTGATGTCTTACTTTTAACAGATATTTATCCTGCGGGAGAAAACCCTCTCCCTGGAATCGACTCAAAAATTTTGTGTGAAAACATTAATCACCCCAACCGAAAATATTTACCTAAAAATGACAATCTAAGTGATGAAATTTTAAGGCTGCTCCAACCGGGAGATATTTTTCTGACTTTGGGAGCTGGTGATGGCTGGAAAATCGGACAAAAAGTTTTAGAGTCCCTATGATTAAAATTCTTGAGAATGAAAAATTAGCTCCTTACACCTCTTGGCTGATTGGAGGAGTTGCTGATTATTTTTGTCTTCCCAAGTCTGTGGAGGAGCTGAAAGAAGCTTGGACTTGGGCCGAGTCTCAGAATTTACCCGTGACTTGGTTTGGAGGCGGAACCAATTTGCTGGTTTCAGATTTAGGTGTACGAGGACTCACCATTTGTTTAAGACAATTTTCTGAAATCAAGACATCAGTTGAAAATAATAATTTAAAAATAAAGTGTTTAAGTGGAACTGCTAAGTCTGAACTGCTCAAAGTCTTTTTAAAGCAACAGCTAGCACCAGCCCTTTTTTTAGCTGGTCTTCCCGGTGACGTGGGTGGTGGGATTGTCATGAATGCAGGCGTGGCCGAGAGTTTTAAGCCACGTGAATTTGGTGAGCTAGTAGAATCCTTCAAAGTCCTGCGTCGAGAAAGTGGGAAATTTAATGAATCCACATATTATCACCATGATGTAAAGTGGTCCTACCGGCATTGTCATGGATGGGGTCCAGGCATTATCACAGAAGTCGTGTTGAACTGGCCTTTGGAAAAACAAGAGGGGATTCTTCATTCTGTAAAAGAAGCAAACAAAAGTCGCTTAGTTAAGCAACCCTTAGACTGGCCCTCTTGCGGTTCAGTTTTTATCAATCCACCTCAGCATAAAGCAGCTCAATTGATTGAGGCCTGTGGGCTCAAAGGATTTCAAATTGGAGATGCTCAGGTTTCAAAAAAACACAGTAATTTCATAATTAATCTTGGCAAAGCAACAGCCGCAGATACTTGGGCTGTCATTCAGCATGTGAAAAAAACTGTGTTGTCCATGCAAGGAGTAGATCTTAATACTGAAGTGGTGAGAATCGGAGATTGGTCAGGGACTGGCTAGCGCTTTTTCTATGACCTTTTTGAATTCTTCAGAGTCTGGCTTTGTTGACGAACTGAATCTTTCAAGAACTTCACCATTTCTTCCCACAATGAATTTTTCAAAGTTCCATTTTACGTCTTTGAACAAAGTGGGTTTTTGGTTCTGAGTTAGATACTGATACAAGGGTTGCTTTTTTTCACCAGTGACTGAGTTCTTTTCAAAAAACGGAAAACTAATTTTATACTTATCTTGAGCAAAACTTAAGATTTGAGAGTTGCTATCAGGATCTTGTTTAAAGTCGTTACTGGGAAATGCCAACACATCTAAACCTTTGGTTTTATAAGTTTGATAAATATCTTCAAGTCCCTTCATTTGAGGTGTGAATCCACATTGAGAAGCGGTATTCACCACCACGAGAACTCGACCTTTGTACTTTTCCATGGATACTTTTTTTCCATCAATGGAGTTTAAAGTCATTTTATAGAGGTCTGCCTGAACAAAGAGTGGAAAAGTGAGAGATAATAAAACTAAAAAAGATTTCATAATTTGCCAACCTTTCAAATGTGCCGTTAGAATCACTACAAATGAGCAATGAGACAAGAGTTTTTCAACCCATACCTCGATCTCAAGAGAGAGACCTCATACTTCTTGAATTTGCCATGAATTCAGCAGAAGTGTTCATTAAATTCACTGAGCATTCGACACTTTTGTCAAAAGCCAAAGCGTGGAAAGCCCCTTTCAAGTTACAGCTCACTTACCCTACGAGTCCCCGTCCGTTAGTGCAAAAACAAGTGCCTGTGCAAGTCAATTTTCGTGGTGACCGCTATTTCATGATGGCTTTTGTGCAAGACACGGGATCTGAATTTTATCTGGTGATCGAAGGTCCTCTTTACAAAGTTCAACGGCGACAAAGTTTTCGTCTTAAACTCCCCAGTGATTATCCGGCTGTTGTGCATGCTTTCGAACTCAATGGTTTAAAAACAAACACTCGATGTAAAATTTTGGATTTGTCAGAAGGTGGCTGCAGTCTTTTGGTTCCTGCCCATTTAGCCTGTCAAATGGGTTCACACATTGGTTTGCGTTTAAAAATGGGTCCCAGAGACGAATTTATGGAGTACGGTCACATTACTTATTCAAAGTATGAAAAAGATGAAATTCGTTTAGGAATACGATTCATTCGACCAGCAGGTTCTGATTCAGCTCTTTTTACATTGGTGCGTGATTTGTATGTAGAGTTGTTCTCTAAATGGTCACGAAGAAAATAATTTTTTACTCTTCTTGGGTCAAAAGCTTTTCTAAGGCCTGTTGGTCTTGGGCCTCAGGAGATGGTGCTGCACCGTCTAGACTCCAGCGGAGTCTTTGAATGCGATCAGCCACTTCAGTGTATGGTGTGCTGTTTAAAATTGAATGAAGATGATTTTTTTTATCCTCAGTGGAAATTGAAAGCTCACCAAGTCCTTCGGCAGCTCGTAGTCGAAGGATTTTTTCAAAATCACCCATTCGTCCCGGGTTTAAAATTTCATCGAAAGAACTGCCAGCAATATTTGTCAGTAAATCAGCAGCAGCTGAGTTCTTCGACCAAGAGAGTAAAGTAACAGCTAAAAAGCGTAGATCTTGATGAACTTGACGATCAAATGAAAGATCTTCCAATCGAGAGAGCTCTTGTTGGCTCATGCTTTGAGCCCATTGACGAAGTTCTAACTCCACTTGGACAGGGTCCTCCTGGAGCTGAGACAGTTGTTGTGAAGCCCGGCTCAATTGAATATCAAATTTTTCATTTGAAATACCGCTGTCAATTTTTTTTAGCACAGGCTCATGGGAAGAAGGATTCAGCTTCTTTTGTATTCGTGCTAGGGATTCGTTGATGGGACTTTTATTTTGTATCCAAAGTCCACCAACTGCCCCAATAACTAATAAGAAAAAGCCTAATTTCTTCAACGAGAACTCACATCAAAGCCATCGTAAACGGGAACATTCACTAAACCTCGGTATCGCCCTTGGGCTCCAGGCCAGACTTGCTCCTGTTGTCCATTGGAAACATAAATGAGGCCATCTGTTTTGAGTTTAAGTTGGTAGCCTTCCCAAGTTGCTAAGCTGATTACGTTAGGATCCCAATTCACATTGAGAGGTTGCCCCACCGTTCGGCTTCTTGGATCCACGGGGTAGATTTTAGTGTCCTTGCTGATGAGAAAGATTCCAGGTTGTCCATTGGGAGCAAGTGTGCTGGTCATCGCCACTTCAAAATTTAAATTGAGTGGACGGTGCCATTCACCTTCAGGAAAATTATAAAATTCAACAGAGCGTTTATTTTGCATACGAAGAACATAGCGCTGAGTGTTTAAGTCAAACTCTTCAAATTCAACAAGAGGAATTCTTTTTTCAAGGAGTAACTTGTAGTAGCTGTACGTGTCTTCGACGTTAACGCCGATCTTTTGACTGCCATAAAGCTCAATGGCCTGAGCGGTCTGACCAGTGAAAATCGCGCCACCAAAGGATGTTCTTTTCAGGATTCCATCTGCACGGGGAGCTTCACGGATCACTTTTCTTTGTCCCATTGCAAGCTCTGCTTGCGGTTGATCTGCAGATAAAGCAAGAACAGCTTCGCGCTTTTGAATAACAGGTTGGTTAAAAAAAGCGTTGCTACGAGCAATCGCCATTAAACGAGCCATTGTTTTATAAACAGGATGAAAGTTGGTGCCATACACAGAAACACGCGCGTAGTACTCCATTTCAACAGCATGGGATCCACCAAATTGATAGGAGGGATCACATCCTGAAACTCCTGTTCCCTGATAGGGTCCTTGATTGCAGCTGAAATGGCGATAATTGGCTGTATGTCGGGCTTCATGCACAACAGTTCCTACGCGTCCCAAAGTTGAAAGCAAAGCCCAACCATCTTGCATAGTAAAATAACCACCTCGGTTGTAAGCCGTGGCATAGGGAACATCTTGCCCACGATTCATTCCGCGGGTTTGACTTTTCATCCAAGAATAATACTGTCCAGCAGGGACGAAGCCCCGGACGAAAACACTTTTTCCTTCTTGCTGGAAAAGACCCTGTTCAATGATCGTTAAATCGTTGAATAACTTTTTTGTGTCCACTTCATGACGACAGAATTCCATTCCACCAAATGAGCGGGTGTCGATGTTAAAATCGCGAACGTATTTTCTAGCGACAGTTTCATTGATGCAGCCGAATTTGCCGTCTTCCCAAGGCATTGTTGACTGAACTTGTGCGATTGTGATTCCACTCGCAAGTAGGAGTGAAGAAAATAGACCCAGACTTAGTTTAAACATGCAAAATCCCCCTGCTATAAAGCTATTCCAGGGGGGATTTTTTGCAACTGTTCTAAGCGGAGCCCCTTATTTTGGACTCTGCATTACAAATTTGATTTACTTCGCTACAGGTGCTGCTTTTTTCTTTTCAGACTCTGCTTTGTAATGCTCTGCAGACCGAAGAGAAGCCGGTTTAAATTGGCCACTTACATTCTTCAGAAGCAATGGCAAATTGGCCTCTAAGTTCTCACCTGCTACCTTGATAAAGGAGGCGTAAACAAGACTGCACTCTTTGGCGCACATGGTGACTAATCTAAAGCCATTAGAAGACTCCACCACTAAAATCTTGCCCGTTTTATCGAGTTTAATTTTTTTGACCTCAGTGATTATTTTAGGTCCGTTTGTCGCCTGCAGACTGAACTCATCTGCATTGCCTTCCACATTAAACCCGAGATTATCAGGTTCAGAGAAAATTCCTGTGAAGAGTGCTGAAAGATCATCCGTAGAGCCAAAATCGTTGGCTTGAAATGTGGCGTAAAGAGCGACCATTTCGTCGTACTCAACAAAGACATCACCGGCAGCGGCCGCTACGGGCTGTGCTTGTGCTGGAGCGGTCGTAGTCTGTGGAGCAGGCTGGCCAGAAGCTGCAGCTGAGGCTTGTTGTGGTCGAGCTTTTGCCATCACAAAATTGCCATCTACCAATTTTAAAACAGCCGGTAGATTGATAATTCTTTTTCCTTTATCTTCTTTAGAAACTCCAAAAAAGACAACGTTGCAATCGCTAGAGCATATAAGTGTAATTTTGAAACCATTAAGAGCGTCGAGTTGCAGGGCTTTTCCAGATTTATCCAATTTAACATTTTCAAATTGTGTAACCACTTTATCGCCATCTTTAATCTGTGCACTCAAAGTCTCATCTTTGAAACCTAATGATAAAGAAGGAGATTTTATATCACCCAATTGAGTTGTGAAGAGTTCTTGAAAAGCCTCGCGTGAAGTGACTCCATTTTCTGCAAGCCCTTTATAAAGAGCGTTTTGTTCTTCTTCAGTTAAAATACTTTTGTCCTCAGCTACAGCGGCTGGAGCGGGAGCAGCGGCTGGAGCGGGAGCAGTGGCTGGAGCTGGAGCAGTGGCGGCTGCTCGAGGCTCATCAGCTGGGTCTACAGGAGGTGGAAGCTGGATGAGGGGTTGTTGGCTGGGATTTGCGGCAACAGGTTCTGTACCATTTCCCGAGTTGGGTTGGGCAGGAGTGACGGGAGGCTTAACGTCAACGACAACAGTTTCAGAGGGTTGAGCTTGTGGTTTCTTCGCAGCCATGCGCTTTTGAAAGTCTAAATTTTTCTCATCTGCCAAGCGATTCTTGGGCTGAGTACAACCTGAAAGTAGTAGGGCCAACGTCAGTGAACTTATAATCAACTTCATATGAGAATCTCCTAACCACCGAAAACGTGCAGCTTGTGGGCCTGCTGGGGCTGTAACCTATTGAATTTGAGTTCATCGGCACTGTTTATGTTTGAGACAGTGCCAAGTTGGGCCTATTCAAGTGAGGCTGGGGCATCGAAGACAAAGGTTTTTCTGTCTAATGAATCAGAGTTTAATTTTAAAACCACCACACGGCTCTGGTTTTTAGTGCGTGGGTCCCTTTTCATTCGACCGAATTGTAAAGTTCCTTCTGCGTTGGCGTAGACGGCATCCACATCATTGGCTAAATCTTCGCTGACATAAACCAAGTCGAGGTCTTTGACTTTTTGAGTGGATTTTCCATCGACACGGTAAAGTTCCACTTTTCTTTCCTCGAGAATGGGGTTCTCTTTACCAATTAAAATTTCGTAACGTGTGGTTTTATCTCGAACATCAAAACCGCTCACTTTTTGCATAGCAGCTTGGGCTGCTGTACCTAAAAAAACTAAGCATAAAAAAAGAGTTCTCAAAAATACCTCCGATGACATTTTCAGTCATAAATGACTGGAATTTTTTCTATATGTAACCTGCGAGGCGCAACTCGTAGGATTACAACCAACCTGGAATTGGAGGGGGCAAGGGATGTGCCAGCTAGTTGTATTTATTTGAGATTATTGAAATTAAGGGGAGCGTAAATGATGTAGAGTTTTGGGAATTTGCTCAATTAGGGACAGTGGGGTCAAACTCAGCTCATCTCGACCTGATTTGACATAGTCCTGAGCTGCCAATCCGTGAATATAGGCCGCGAGCCAAGCTGCCGTCAGGGGCAATATTCCTTGTGCGAGTAATCCCACAATCAAGCCAGTCAAAACATCACCCGTGCCAGCCTTTGCTAAGCTGGGGTGACCGCTGGTGCATAAATAAATTTGAGATTTATCTACCACCCACGTTTCTGCTCCTTTAAGTAAAACAATTCCACCCAGCTGCTTTTGGGCCAGAAGGGTGTACTTGAGAGGATCAGAATTAATCACCTTTGTGTTTACTTTTAGTAACCGTGATAGTTCACCAACATGAGGTGTATATACCCAAGTGGCAGGTGGCTTTAACTTCATCTTCATCTTAGATAAGACTGTCAAGGCATCTGCATCCACAACAACATTTTTATGTTTAATTTTTGCAAGTGTAGCTAGGGTTCTACTTGTTTTTGTTGATACGCCGAGTCCAGGGCCAATCGCAATAGCTTGGTTTTTGATCTGCTTTGAAGTTAGCAGTTGCGGGAGTGAATGAATAAGAAAATCAGGAAATTTTAAATAATAACTCTTAGGCATTCGAGTCATGAGGCTAGTGTAACCAGAGCCTATGCAGGTAGCTGATTTTGCTGCAAGAATGGCAGCTCCTGCCAGTCCTTTCGAACCGCCAATGATCAAACTTCTTCCCGCTGTTGATTTATTGTCAAAGCGAGTTCGGCGGGGTAGATGTTGACGCGCTAATGAGTGGGTGACCTTAATCTTTTTCACAAAAATGAGATTAATAATTTCCTCGACGTTTGTCTCCTATGATTTTCAATCAGTTCTTTCAGGACAAAATGTCTCAGTGACGAGGTGAGACGAAAAGTAATTCTTTTCATTATGGGTCTCATTTGTAACAGTAGGCTGAGCCTGAATTTTTTAGACAAAGGAGAAAATATGAAATCAAAAATAATGATGCTTATCGCGGCGATGACTCTTGTGGGTTGTGGTCACATGAAAAAAGGCAAACACGAAGGTTGTGCTTCCTGCGGAATGGATAAAAAAGCTCAACCAGCGGCTCCGCCAAGTTCCAGTCAGATCAACATGGACGCATTCATGAATTCACCAGATTTAACGGCAGCACAAAAAGAACAACTGAAATCTATATTTGTTCGAACCATGGGACAGTCTCGTGCTTTGTCAGCTGATTTAGCTGAAGCCAAATCCAAAATGTTTCAAACTTTAGCTAGTCGCGATTATAAATCCAAAGATATTACATCTTTGAAAAAAGAAATTTCCACTATCGATCAGAAGCGTTTGGATCTTATGTTCAGTGCTTTATCTGAAGTTCAGGGCGTGGTGGGCTATGGAGCTGACAAAGAAAAAATTTACAAACAGCTACGTGATTATGATCTCTATCACGGTGATCGTTTATCTAATATTCAGTAATCAAATAGAACTAATGGGAGTGGCCTAAAAGGTCACTCTGTCTAAAACACAACAGGTGAGAACTCTTGCACGAAGTGCTAATGTTCTTCCCTGAGGTGTAAAATGAAACATTTATTTCTCGTCTTTTTAAATCTTGCTTTTTTATCCGTGGCTCAGGCCTCCATCGTGTGCCAGTCCAATGATCAAAATAAAACTTACGTCGTATCTTCTTACACCGAGGTGGAGGACCCATCAGAATTTATGACTCTTAATCTTTGGGCCACAGTTTTAGTTATATCCACTGTGTCTCAAGAGCAGGTACGTGAATTTGCTATCCAAGGCACTCGAGAATTGATGGCCGCTGGTCATTCGGATCAGCTTAAAAATGATGAGGAAGGTTTTTTACTTCGAGAGGCCTTTAATGGATCTCTTTTAAATTCATGGGAAGAGCCCTTAACTGGAACTTTGAAAGGTGAATCGCGTCATTGCCAAAAAAACTGAAAACAGTTAATGT
>JBKDFX010000181.1:0-6336 GCA_046336825.1 Bdellovibrionales bacterium
CCCTATCACTTATTTTTTGCCATATTTGCCACCATAGGAATTTTGCTAGGCTACGCAATGTGGAATGTGGGCTTACTTAAGCCTGTGATCATTGAAAACAAACAAACAGAATCAGCCGTTCTTATTTATCGACACATTGTAGGGCCCTACCATAATTTAAGTGAAGAATTTCAAAAAATTGAAAAGGATTTGAGTTCCTTTAATTATCCTTGCGATAAAACTTTTGGTCTTTACTACGACAATCCTGCGACTCAAGAACATGAACGTCTACGAGCTGATATTGGGTGTTACGCCTCGACTCCGCCTTTACAAAAGTTAGAGGGTTTTGAAATTAAAGAACTTCCCTCTTATTTAGCATTGTCCGGTCGGTTCTCAGGGGCCCCATGGCTGACAGCTTTTAAAGTCTACGGAGCTCTCAATAAACAAGCAGCTGCACAGAATTTAAAAATAAAAAAAGGGCCCGTCCTTGAAATTTACGAGCCCAATCAAAAAGGTTTCACCACTGAAGTTGTATTTGAAATTACTCAATAGTTTTATTTGAAGATATTTACTGACAAGAGCGAGCCATTCGAACTTGCTTTTGAGATAAATCAATCGCACAGACTACTTTTTGATCGCCGACTCGAACAAAACCGGCACGCATTTTATCACTGGCTGACTCAAAGTGCAGAATTCCCCAATGCTGAACTTTCGGAGCTAAATAAAGTGTTCTCACTTGAAAGCCCTCTTCGTTATAATTTACTGGAGTGGCATCTCTTAGAGTTCTTCCTGAACCTGCCACCATGGCGACTAAGGGTCCAAACTGCACAAAAGTGCTGATGTGATCATGCCCCAATAACAAAGCCGTGATTCGTTGATGGTAGGTTTTTAAAAACTGTCGCATGTAAATTTGAAATTCTCTTCTTTCCTGCCAAACATGATCTTGAGTCACTGTGAAGGTGGGGTGATGGTAAACTAAAAATAAATGCTTTTCTTGGGCTCGTAAAATTTCTTTTTCAAGCCATCGAAATTGCTCACTTACATTTTCTTCATTGTCTGAATTCAAAACAATAAATCGAACCCCTTGGATCACTCGAGAATAATATTCCCCAGGCATTCCAAAGTAGGCCACTTCTTTGTCATACCCATCATGGTGATTTCCAATGGCCACCACTGGAAACTGAAAGCCCTCCTGCTTCCAAGAATCCCAAGCTTTTTCATAGGTACCTTTATAAAGATTATCCCCGGGCATCACGAGAACTTTTTGACCGGCTTGCAATAAGGACTGCTTGAGTGCTTCCATTTCATTGCCAGGCTTACCTGCATCCCCTACCACTGCCATTTGAAAACCTTGCGCCCAAAGACAGACGGGAAAAATAATAAAACTTAGCCATAACTTTAAACTAAAAAATCTCATGGAACCTCCGTGTTGAGACTCCATGAGATTTCATTTCAAGGCTTACGTCGAGTTAAAAATACATCAGGATTTCATCAAGAAATCCTGATGCGTCACACTCCACGAATCAAATTTAAAGCACTGCCCGCATTGAACCATTTAATTTGTTCAGTGTTGTAAGTGTGCTTCAATTGAATCTCTTCAGTGGAGCCACCCTTGTGCTTGATCACAAGTTTGACATTCTTGCCCGGTGCTAAATTTTTTAAATCGACCAAATCTAGAAGATCGTCTTCTTTGATCTTGTCATAATCAGCAGGGTTCGCGAAATGCAACGCTAACATGCCCTGTTTTTTCAAATTTGTTTCATGGATACGAGCGAAAGATTTAGCAATGACGGCAGAACCACCCAAAAATCGAGGACTCATAGCAGCGTGTTCACGTGAAGAACCTTCACCGTAGTTTTCATCTCCGATAATAATCCAACCACGCCCAGCCGCCTGATACTGACGGGCAATTTTAGCAAATTCTAAAGACTTTTCAGCCGTCAATTGATTTTGACCTTTTCCAATTTCGCCTGTGAAAGCATTGTCAGCCCCCAACAACATATTGTTTGAAATGTTGTCCAAATGTCCACGGTACTTCAACCAAGGCCCACCGGGAGAAATATGGTCCGTTGTGCACTTGCCTTTGGCTTTGGCTAAAACCAACTGATCTTTGTAGTCCTGGCCGTTCCATTTTTTGAAAGGTGCCAATAACTGCAAACGATCTGACTTGGGGTTCACTTCAATTTTAGCGGAGCTACCGGCGGGAGCTTGGTAGCCTTCGGTATCAGCCACAAAACCTTTTGATGGAAGTTCTGGAGCTTCGGGTGCTTTTAACTTAATTTTTCCCTTTGGTCCTTCCAGCTCATCTTGCATGGGATTAAAATCCAATCGACCCGCCAATCCCAAAGCCATAACAACTTCAGGTGAACCGATGAAGGCTAATGTTTCGGCATTGGAGTCATTACGTCCTCTAAAATTTCGATTAAAAGAAGTTACAATGGTATTTTTCTCACCTGTTTTGATATCATCGCGCTTCCATTGACCGATGCAAGGGCCGCAGGCATTGGCCAGAACAGTGGCTCCTACAGCTTGGAAAATCTCCATCTGACCATCCCGCTGGATGGTGTTTTGAATTTGTGTACTACCTGGGGAAACCAAGAAAGGCTGGTTCATTTTTACGCCCACGCTCATCGCCTGTTTGGCCACATCCGCTGATCTACCAATGTCTTCGTAGGATGAATTTGTACAAGAGCCAATCAAGGCTGAAGACAACTTAAGAGTGTATCCTTTTTCTTTGGCTTCTTTGCCAATGGCCGAAAGAGGTCTGGCAATATCAGGAGAGTGAGGTCCCACCAGATGTGGTTCAAGAGTGGAAAGATCCACTTCGTAGTACTCATCAAAATATTTTTTAGGATCTTTCAAAACTTCTGCGTCAGCGACAAGAAGTTCTTTATTTTTATTGGCCACATCTGCCAGAGCAGACCGACCTGTGGCCTTTAAATAAGTCGCCATGCGATCGTCATAGGGGAAAACAGAACAAGTAGCCCCAAGTTCAGCTCCCATATTGGTGATGGTGGCTTTTCCTGTACAAGAAATAGAAGAAGTTCCTTCACCAAAATACTCGACAATTTTATCAGTTCCACCCTTGACGGTGAGCATTCCACAAAGTTTTAAAATGACATCTTTAGCAGAGGTCCAGCCATTCATTTTACCTTTCAAATGAACGCCAATGATCTGGGGATTTTTTACTTCCCAAGGCAGTCCTGACATCACGTCAGAAGCATCAGCTCCGCCAACTCCCACGGCACACATTCCCAGTCCACCGGCATTGGGAGTGTGGGAATCAGTTCCAATCATCAAACCACCAGGAAAAGCATAATTTTCTAAAATAACTTGGTGAATAATCCCAGCTCCTGGCTTCCAGAAACCGATGTTGTAGCGAGACGAAGTGGTAGCTAAGAAGTTAAAAACCTCTTCGTTTTCTTTGTTGGAAATGCCCATGTCCTTTTCTTTACCAAACTGGGCCCGAATTAAATGGTCACAATGAACGGTCGAAGGAACAGCCGCTTCATCTTTTCCCGCCAACATAAACTGCAACAAAGCCATTTGCGCTGTGGCATCCTGCATGGCCACTCGATCAGGTCTAAGTAATAAAAATGATGAGCCTCTGACGAGCTCTTGGTTTTGAGGGTCATCCAAATGACCAAAAAGAATTTTTTCAGCCAGGGTCAAAGGTCGATTCACACGCTTACGCACGATGGCTGTTTTTTCAGCTGTGGTTTTGTAGACCTTTTCAACCAATTCGGGAGTGGTTTCAATTTTAGATGCCATTGATTGTCCTTTGAAGTGGGGAATTGAGGCTCAATCATAAAGCAAATCAATTTCCTTGGCGAGACTTGATCCCTTAGTCTTCGCCTTGCGTCGATGAGCCCGACGAGTTTTGAAATTCTAGACCGTGGCGGATTTGACCACCTTGGTAGGCGGTCCAGGCTAAAGAAAGGGTTGTTAAGACACCCACGGCAATCGTTACGTATCTTAAAGGCATCAAATTCAACTTAAATAAGCTTGAGAGACTCGTCAGAATCAGCAAAACTGACAAAACTTGAGCCATTTCACTGGCCTCTTCATGCTTCTCGACGGTTTGCTCGTTGTAGCTCATTTGGCTTTCCTGCTGATCCTCAGCTCCCTCACCTGATTGACTCGCAACGAAGGTAAATAAACTGCCTATAATAACAAGACTTAAAGCTATCCGCTTTGTTTTCATGTCCTGACTGATTAAATAAAAAAACAAACCTAAGGGAATAAAAAACAGGGCTACATGATTAACGATCAAATGAAAATGGGTGATACTCATCACGTCCCTACCTTCTTCATTGTTCTTTTCCATTGAGTTTTAATTTTGAGAGGAACTTTATCATCAATAGACACTCCCAAAAGGGAGGGAGCTTTCATCTGATGGTCTTTAAGTGAAATGGTGATTTCACCTTTTACATCAAGTCTGTCATCTTTTTGCTGAAAAATAAAGGGCAGCTTTGAGTAGTGTTTTTTTACTCCGCCAAAATCCACATCAAGTTCTATTTCAACTGCTTCATTTTCTATATTTTGAGGCAAAGCTCCACTCACAGAAACAACGGGATACAAAGCCGCTTTAGTTGTTTCTCGCATATGCAAATCTCGATTTCGATCTCCCGAGTCAAATTTAGCCAGTTCTGCCCCAACTAAAAACTGACAAGGATCCTTTTCGCAAATGGCTTTTCCCTTAGCTACGAGATTATGTGCCTTGATTGTTTTTAAAGGAAAATTAACAGTGTATTCCAAATCTGCTTCAACAAGTTCCCAGCCAGAATCTAATTTCATTTTGGCTGACAAAAAAGAAGAGAAAAGTAGTAAAATAAAAACAGTTTTCACTTTTAAGCCTCCTAAAATTCAAAACTGACGAGTAAAACTGACAGCGCTAAAGACCCTGCTGCAACGCTTTGCAAACTTTTATGTTGTTTACCTAATCCTGACAGTGGTTTGTTGTCCCTTCTATCGTTGGCTGCCTGAACTCCCGCAGCAACGGTAAGAATCATGGCTGGCAAATGAATCCAAGTTAAATACTTATGCCATTCCGTTTGACCTCGACTGGGTGAGTCCTTAAGCGTAGGTGCCGCCAATCCATAATAGGCAGCAGCACCATAAGAAGCCGCTGTTACACCAGCCCAAAGAGCATGTTCCGGATTTAAACTTCCATCCTGAGCAGATCCAATTGTTAACAGCATCCCAGCCACTGAAACCAAACCCCACAATTGATGCTGCTCTAGAAAATACCGACGCTGCTCAAGAAGTTTTTGAGTTTCAGCGTCAGCAGCACTCGATTTGAAGCCCAATGAATCTAAACTTAAGCCCTCGTTTTGCGTTTGAGCAAAAGACGATTGAATCGCTAAGGTGAGACACAAAGATAAAAGAACAGACTTCATAAAATTACCTCTGTTATTTTGAGCTGCTTATTTTAGGCCAGCCTCAGGTTGCATTTGATAAGGTTTGGTTGTTTGACCGAGTTATTTTGTCCCGTTACGCTGACTTATTGACCCAGCCTAAATTTCACAGGGAAAAATTATGTACCAACATTTGTACTCAGAATTCTTTAAAAAACATCCCGATCTCAAACATTTTGCAGCTCACTCCCATCACTTTTGGCCAGACGTCACTCGCGAGGCCATGCTGGAGTATTGGGATGATGCCGCTTTGCATATCGATAAAAAGTGGAATGTTATTTTAGGCGAAAAAATCCCGGATCTACAAAATCTGATCGCACAAAATCTAAAATTTTCCAGACCCCAGGATATGGCCTTTGCTTCCAGCACCCATGAACTTCTGGTGCGCCTACTGTCCTGCTTGGATTTTAATAAACGGCCAAAAATTCTGACCACAGATTCAGAGTTCTACTCCTTTGAAAGGCAAATCCGCAGACTCGAAGAAGACTCCCTGGTCGATGTCCATCGAGTCAAAACTCAAGACTTACAAAACTTTGAAACTGAACTTTTAAATCAATTACAATCCCAAGATTGGGATCTGGTTTTTATCAGTCATGTCTTTTTTAATTCAGGAGTAGCCACTCGCCAGCTGGAAAAATTGACCTCTCAACTGGCTCCAAAAACTATTTTTGTATTGGATGGCTACCATAGTTTTTTTGCTCTTCCAGTTGAATTGAGCCACTTGGGAGAAAAAATTTATTTTATGGCCGGAGGCTACAAATACGCTCAAAGTGGAGAGGGCTGCTGCTTTCTCACATTGCCCAAAAATTGCAAACTTCGCCCCCGAATTACAGGTTGGTTTGCCGATATGGCGGGACTTGAAAACTATCAAAGCGGCGTGAACTACAGTGAGGATGGTTATCGATTCGCAGGAGCCACCATGGACTATTCAGCTATGTAC
>JBKDFX010000182.1:0-20434 GCA_046336825.1 Bdellovibrionales bacterium
GTGGGAGGGAGTTTGGATTCAACAGATTATTGAATCTCGATCAGACGACTCTTGGCGGCTTCCATTTTTGGAAGTTTCAAGTCAAGAACACCGTCTTCAAATTTTGCTTCAATTTTAGTTACATCCACCGTTTCCGGTAGAGTAAAACTTCGCTTAAACGTTCGGGTCATTTTATCCCTCTGACTTTCTCCAGAGATACTAAGCATCTGGCCAGTCACTTCAAGCTTCAATTCATTTTTCTTAATGCCTGGAATATCCAAACTTAAAGAAAAATGATCTTCAAGCTCATCAAAGTGAGTCACAGGTTCCCACTTTTGAGTGGCTGGAACTCGTGTCCAAGCTTCAAAAAAATCATCCATGTCCTTGAAGGCATTGGTAACTCCACGATTGGTATAAAATGGAACAATTGATCTCATATAAACCTCCTTTTATTTATTCAATCTACTTTCTACATATTAAACATGATTCGGTTTTCTTATCTGTCAAGCTCAGGGGTAAACTTCGTCCTCAGACCAAGAGTGATGTTTCAATTTAAAAGCTTCATTGAAACGCTGTTGTTTTTTTGATTTCCATTTGCTGATTTTCTTTTTAGCCTGCTGACTGAGCTTCTCAGCTACATCCCTAAGTGCAGTACCGCTGGCTTTTACAAAAAATGAAGTACCACGGGATAAAATCCTTAGGCTGGCTTTAAGAAATTTTCCCTCTCGAGAGATTTGAGCTCGAATTTCAGAACCTGAGGGAGCTAAATTTTCAACTTCACAAACCAGTGAATCAATTTGCTCCTGTGTAAAATCAGAGGGATAAAATCCTCTGTATTGTATTGAAACGTTAGTATAGTCCATAGGTCCTCCTTGTTATGAGTCTGTTAGACAAATCCATTGACGTTTTAATAGGATGCGAATTTTTTAAAAACTCAGAGATCTACGCCGGAAGCGTGAAGTTGAAATAAACTTGTTCTGGAAGCCACAAGATTTCATACAGTAAATTTGAGTCGACATTAAAAGATGTCAAGCCAGACTAAAGTTGTAATTTAAAACTGTCTTTTAAAGACACTGACAGGCAGAGGCTTCGGTATTGACGCCCTTACATTTGAAGCTCTTTGTGCCCTTGTTCACTTCAAGTTCAGAAATAAAACCATTCAACTGACGAGCCACGATTTCCTCGCCATTTTGAAAGTAAACTCTTTCAAATTTTTCTCGAGTTACAATGTTATTACCCGCTTCTAGAGAAGCAATTAAAGAATCTGAGGGCTCAATGGCTTGTTCCTCTGGTACAGAGATCGGGCGAGTTTCACCACTGGGTTCAACTGTGACGTATTTTAATTTTCTTTGAATTTGAGTTTCATTATCAAAGTCCATTTCAACACGTATGCGTCGCTTTTCGCCTTCAGGAGTTTCTAAATCCACCTGCATCCAATCCTCGGTGGAAATCACAGACTCTCCCCATTCGCCACGAACGGAATCGACTAAGGTTCTTAAAGAAGGTTCGAGCTCATCACCAGGAACAGAATTCTGAGTTTCTAGACATTGACCGAGGGATCTCAAGGTGTTGGAAAAAATTTTTTGTATATTAGCTGCCGGAGGTGCTTGAGGGTCCACTTGAGCGGGAGAATCAGAGGCCGGAGACCCTTTGTCTTCTTCTTTACTATCGGCTTGAGATAACTCAGGTAGAGCCTCATCTTCGAATTCACTCACAGGAGTTGAAGATTCATCCGTACGCGACAGGGGGCTTAAAAAATAAAGCCCCAAGCAGAGGAAAAAAACCAATGAAAATATAAAAAGCGAAGACTGTTTCACTAAGTCTTAGTCTTACTTGATAAGACCTATTTCCCGCAATCTTTGCATCAAAAAATCACCCGCCGAAATTGGTGGGTATTTGGATCCTGACCCCACACAACTGGGAAGACAGTCCAAAGCTACATCTGATTGAGGATGCATAAAAAATGGCATGCTATAACGAGAGCGGCTTTTGCCTTCTTGGGTGTTCACGACTTGATGAGTCGTTGAAGGAAGCACATCATTGGTCAGCCGAGCCAACATATCTCCCACATCCACAATCAAGGTGCCGGGCTCTCCGTCCACGTTCAACCAAGTTCCATCGCGATCCTTCAGCTGAAGACCTGAAGCTGTGGCTGCTGGCAAGAGCGTGATAAAATTAATATCTTCATGGGGAGCTGCTCGTAAACATCGAGGATCCACACCTTCAGGAATGGGTGGGTAATGCAACAAACGTAGAATTGAATTTCCTTCTTGAACACGGACTTTAAAATAGTCTTTTTCCACACCGAGGGGTCCCGAGAGGGCCTCTAACATATTTTGACCAGCACGATCCAGGCTTGCAAAAAGCTCACTGAAAACTTCTTTAAATTCAGGAAGCTCTGTCGGCCAAATGTTTTTTGGGTAATGAGCTGACATGGCATGAGAATCACAAACTTCACGGCCCACGTGCCAAAATTCTTTTAAATCCATAACAGGAGAATCTTTTGCGTGTTCTTGTCCGAAGGGAGTATAACCTCGTTGACCACCACCGGCTGCGGAGATGTAACCTTTTTTTACTTCAACTGGGAGTGCATAGAATTTTTCAAGAAGCTCATAGGCTTTTTTCTGAAGTTCAGCAGAAACTCCGTGGTCTTTTAAAATAATAAATCCGTAATCTCTAAGGCCCGTCCAAAGCACATCAATAAAAGCGGCTTTTTGCTCTGGTGTCCCCTGGGTGTAATGGGACAGACTGATGGTGGGCACTTTTCTGTCTGTAGATCCTGTACGAACTGTTAGTTCAGAAGTTTGATTTTCTAGTTCCACTGATTCCCCCTTAAATAGGTCTTAATTTATGATCAGCAGAGTTTTACCGCCACTGGAGTTGTGGCGTCCACCCCCAATGCTCAAAATTCATCATTCTTGAAATGAATATCATAAATTTCGACCAGATGAGGGCTGGGGTAAGTAAAATGAACATCCCCTTCATAAATTCGTAGGGCATGTTTTTCACGGTGGGGAGAACTTTGTCCTTCGTAACCTTTATAAATATCAGGGCGAGGGTCAAAACTCAGGGTTTCCGTGACCAATTTTTCAATCCCAGGTCGCTGCCTTTCCCACTCCTGCATTTTATGCCCACATAAAATCTTAACTTCAAATGGTTTGGACGGTGAAGTCTGAGCCCAAGCCCCACGAGCCTCAGGCTGACTTTCCACGTAGGGAAGGTAAGGTTTTAAATCCAAAATGGGAGTGCCCTCAATAAGATCAATCCCTTTCACCCAAACTCCATCCTTTTCTACGGAAATGATTTCAACCAAAGATAGACCAATGGGATTGGGACGGTGGGGACTTCGAGTGGCCAGAACTCCCCTCTTTTCACCTTCCAAGCGGGGTGGATGAACCTTCGCATGAAAACGTGTACTTGCTGAATTTTTATGAAAATAAAAAATCACCCACACATGGGAAAATTGCTCGAGACCCTGAAGTGAATCCTGAGGTTGAAATTCGGGGTTGATTCTTAAGAAGGCTTTCGAAGAACTGACCAATCCTGGTTGGCGGGGGGTACCGAACTTGTCTAGGTAGCAGGATTCTACAATACCTAAGGTTTTGAGTTCGAACATGGACGAAACCTTCCTGCTCTGAATGGAGCAGGAAGGGACTAACACAGCTTGTGGAAAATTAAAAGTTTCCGGATTTTGCCATCAAGCCAGGCTTGTTTGTTATAATAATTTCTTTACCGTTCAGATCGATGAGACCTTCGTTTTTAAACTCAGTCAAATGACGAGACAAGGACTCATTGATCGTGCTTGCCAATTGAGCCAACTCATTTCGTGTGAGCTTTAAATTCAGAACAATTCCTTTTTCAGAATCCACTCCAAATCTTTCAGCCATCAAAATCAACTGATAGGCAATTCGCTCTTCCACACTCGCCAAGTAGTGCAATTGAGAGACACTTTCAAAATTACCTATGTCGTTGACCGCTTGCTGCAGAACAAATCGTACAAGCGGGCTGGCGCTTCGTAAAGCCATCATGATCTTGTCTTTTGAGTACAACCAAACCGTGGTGGACTTTACAGCTTTCGCTGTGCCTTTTGATTTTCCACCTCGGATGAGTGATTTATATCCAAAATACTCTCCAGGTCCGACCAGTTTGGTGACGTAATCAGCCGTGGTGGTACGACCGCGTGACTGCTTGCGCTTCATGGTGATCTTCACACACCCTGTTTGCATGTAATAAAGACCTCGAGACTCTTCACCTTCTTTGAAAATGATATCGCCTTCTTTGAAATGTATGAGCTCGTAGGGAACTTCACTAAATGCGCTAGTGGCTTGAGAAAGACCGAGATTGTTGATTCCGCCGTTGAGTACCGTTGCTTGATCCATAGGCCCTCTTTTCTATAAGCGTTGTCATTGCTCATGTTTAATGTTTATTAAACTATAAACATAAATTCTTTGATTTTCATCAGTTTTATTACGATAAAAAATCGCGTTAATTTAAGATTGTTTTTGAGACCTCTCCATGTTTGCATGGGGCATGAAAAAAACCATACCTTTCAAACTGTTAGCTGCATTATTCCCAGTCTTCATGACGTCTCAAGCTCTGTCTTGGGGCGGTCGAGGTCACGATACAATCTGTGAAACTGCCGCCTTTTTGGTGGAAGAGCCAGGCCTTAAAGCCTTTCTCAAAAGTAGATCCCATACCATGGGACATTTGTGTAATTTGCCAGATATCCAGTGGCGCTCCATTGCAGATGCCAATGTGAAAGCCTCTGGGGACCCCACTCACTATGTGGAACCTGATATTTTAGGACTGAAACCCACACAGACTTCGACTGATATCAAAAAGTTGCAGCTCGAGTGGACAGGTAAAAATCGAGTGGATGAGCCCAATAAAAAAATCTTCCAACTGACTCGAGAAATGGGCTCCCTATGGTGGCGAGTGGATCAGTTCATGCGGCTCAAATCTCAATTGAAAGAGGGTTTTGCAAAATCTCAACCTCCGGCCAACAAACAAGAAGAGCAAAATGATCAACTTCCCTTCAATCAGAACACCTATCAATTTATGGTTTATGCAGGACTGATGGGACACTTTGTGGGAGATGCTTCCATGCCTTACCACAACACGATTAACTATGATGGCTACAAGAATGGCCATGGTGGAATTCATGCCTACTATGAGGAGCAATCAGTCTCTGAAAATGGAATAGAATTACAGAATAAAGTTTACCAAGCGGCAAAAAAATTTAAATCAACTCCTTGGAAAAACTCCAAACTTTCAACCATTGAAAAATTGCAAATCTTCAGCGAAGAGGCTCTCGCTGATCTTAAAGAAGTTGAAAAAAGAGACCCCATAATAAAAAAATCAGAAGTTAAATCTGAAAACGGCATGAATCTTCGCACTCCGGCTGAAAGGAAAGACGCCCAAGTGGGAGCTAAAATATTTGAGCCCTTGATCATCAAACAAATGGCCAAATCCAGTGCGCTTCTGGCTCACCTTTGGGATGAAGCTTATCGATCAGTGGGAAAACCAGAGCTCTCAAAATACAAAAGCTATCGCTACCCACTCACTGCTGATTTCATTTTTCCTGACTACGAGGAAACACCTGCTAAAAGCGCAAAATAGGGTGATTGTCTAAATTTGAGACAGTGAAACAGGGCTTTATTCCAACTAGCTTTGGCGACAAATTCGCAAAGCTAATGGGAATCCTCGGAGGCTCTTATGTTCTTTATCCTTCAAATCCTAATTGCCATCTGCGTCGCTATTGCCTGGGCTCAAACTTCTCCCCGACAGCCCCTTTGCACCGACTCACAAATCAACCATGAAATTAATGTTTATTTTGCTGAAAAAGCGAAAAATTCAAGTTCAGTCATGGGCCCTTGCCTGATCATGGCCGTTCGTAAAAATCAGGAATTGGATCAAATTCGTGGGCTTCGAATTCATCCTGAATTGAGCACTGAAACAGCCCATGTTTTGCGAGTGGCCGAAGAGATGGACCGCAAAAAATTTGGACTGAAACCTGGTGAAAAAATCGGACCTGAACACATTAAAGCTGAGATGTTTGAAAGAGGCCTTGATCCCAATGGAGAAGCCCTTTAAAACTTTCCTCCTACCCCAATGGAGGAATCATGCAAAAATTCGCAGTCATCGCTCTCGCTTTTTCAATGTCACTAGCCCAGGCTCAAGAAAAATCACCCTGGGCCCATGAATCAGAAGCCTCAGTGGTTCAGGTCAGCGGAAACACAGAATCTGAAAGCTACAGTGCCAAACAAAAAACTGTCTACACTATGGAATCTAATATGTACACGGCCACTGGCCGATACTTACAAACCAAAGCTGGCAGTGTTGAAACCGCTCGAGCTTGGGATGCAGGCCTTAGATATGATCGCATGCTGACTGACAAGTGGTCGGCATTTGCTGCGCACGGGGCTGAAAGCGATCGTTTTGCCAATATCATTCAAAGGGACAACACGGACATTGGGGGATCCTACTTTTTTGATAAAGATGATGTACAAGTCCTCAAACTGGAAGCCAGTTATCGATCGACTCACAACACGAACGTGGCTTCAGCTGCAAGAACCAACGAAGCCAAGGGTGTGTTAAATTTAGAATGGAATCGAAAGCTCAATACTTCCACTTCAGCCTATTTTAAGGCCAAGTATCAGCACAACTTCACTGAAACAAAATTTTACTTAGTGGATTATGAACCTGGAGTGACTGTGATGATGAGTGAAATTTTATCTTTGAAAGTGTCTTATCTTTCAAGATATCAAAACCAACCCGGTGTTGATAAAGACGGCAATCCCCTTAAAAAAGAGGATCGCTCTCTCACCACTTCACTCGTGGCTAAGTTTTAAAACAATTTTCCTTCGATCGATAAGTAAACAAGAATTTCATTTTCTCCGGCATTGCTGGTTACTCCCATGGGGTAAGCGATGCCGGGTACGAATTGCCACTCACCCACATTCACAGCATATCGAAGACTCGGACTCATCACCACTGAAGATCCATACGTGGCTGTGTTAGCACCCGTGGTCTCTTCCTCTTCAGAACCTGCAAATTCCAACATGAAATTTAAATTGTCCGAAAATAAATACACATTGCTCATGGCCCAAAAGTATTTACTGTTGTCGGCCTTATCTCCATTCGTGGCTTTAGCATCTGGAGTGATTCCCGCTCCTAAATTCCAGTGCTGGTACCACTTATCTGTGATCTGTACAGAAGTGATCAATGAGGCCTCATACCCCATACTGCCTTTACCAAAGCCTTTTTTATAATCACCGTTGGCGACAGTGGCACTCACTCGACCTGTTGTGATGATTTTATCATTGGCGAAAAATTGCCTTCGATAGTTCAACTTTATATCTTCCACACCCTTTTTATCGACAGCCTCAAGACTGGAGTAAGGAATTTCGTAGCTAAATTGATGGGTTTCATCGATCACGGGTATTTCATTGATAAATGTGTAGTTCCAATCCCGACCTTTTTCAGACTTAGTAAACACATTGATAAATTGAACCACTCCCGGTTCTTGATTAAAGGCCTCTTCAACCAAAAAAGAATTGTCCACAATGGGTTCGGCTTGAGAAATTCCCGAAACGACTAAAAGAAGACTGGCTACGATTTTTTTAAACATTTTATAAACCTCCACAGCTTACAAAGTTAACTTGCGTCGATATTATTTACAATTCTGGCCTGGACTAGAAATAAATACCCAGTTAACCCCACCAATATTAGGCAAAGGTGATTTAAACAGGATTTTGAGATAGAAGTCCTGAGCTACTTATTAATCCTAGGGGTGTGTATGAAAAATTTTTTAATTATAGGTCTGCTTATTTCTTCCAGTTTTGCCATGGCCAACTCACGAAAGCTGAATCTCGTGGAGCTCAATTGCAAAGGTGTTAAAATTAAATTGTTTCCAGAAGAAAAAAACTCAGGCATCCATTTACAACTTATACCACTATCATCTGACCCTTCTGAAACAGTGATAAATATGAGAGCTGGTGTTTACCCCTCTAAAAATTGGGTAAATCTTCCTGTTTTCGTCAATAAAGTATCCCCCCTGAAGGGTGGAGGTTTTCAATTGTCTGGAAAACCAAGAGTTGTCTTTGCTGGTGGAGGTTCCTCTGACTTCAATATGAATGTCGTTAAACAGAACAACATTTGGAAAGCAAGCGCAACTGTGGTTTACAAGGCTTGGTCTCGCCCGGCTTCTATTCGTGATTACAAATTGACCTGCACAGAATTTAAGGTTCAGTAAAATGAACCCCATCTACTCTTTTTTTATTCCTACACTATTCTTGAGCCATATTATTTTGGCTCAGGATCTTCCTTGGTATGCTTCTCCCAACACCACCATGGTGTGTGAGCAGTTTTCAACTGAGAACAATAAACTCATCCGAAAACTCACCGTAAAAAATAAATCGATCACACTTATTGATTACGAAAAAGATGAAACTGCATTATTCGAAGCCACTCAGGTACGGCAAGTGAGAAACAGTAAGATTTGGTCCAGCAAGTTCATGGAACTTGTCATCGGCATAAAGCCCGCCAGATTCGGTCAAATCTTTGGTGGTCCAGCTTACTATTCGGGAAGCATCGAGATCATGTTGGATAAGAACAATCCTGTATACCATTCTTTCTTCTGTAATCCGGAAGCTCCGAAAGCCGAATAAAATACCTTCAGCTTCAATTTATAAGAAAATAACCAAGACAGCAAAAATGCAAACGGCGGTACTACCCGCCGTCTCACACCCAAAGTCTATCCCTCGAGAAGGGAGAAACTATGGATAAATTATCTAAAACACTGTTTAGATACATTCGGCCATTTTTAAGATTACTTGAGCGAATTCTTAGGCTTGTCCTTTTAATCGTTCGAATCCTGAAAGAGCTTCTCTAAAAACTCGGGCTTAATTCAAACTTAAGTGTGGGAAATCGAGGGTAGATTAAAAGGTGTGGGACGAGTCGGGTCCAAAAAACAAAACCCCCGGGACCAGCCCAGGGGTTCGTTGTAAGTTTCGTTATTTTACGACTTCGAATTAGAAGTTGTAAGTAACAGAAGCTTGAGCAAAATTGTTACCATCATCGTCAAGACCAAAAGTTCCAGTTGAACCCATGCCTAAAACCATGTCGACTGTAGCTTTGCCCCACTTGATACCAGCACCAACTCGTGCAGTTGTATCGTCAGCAGGATCAGTAGCAGATCCACCAGTAGTCTTAGTTTGAGAGATCAAGTTCAAAGATTGAGTCAATGATCCGCGTAATACTAACCAGCTAGCAACTTCAGCTTCTACACCAACTAATAGGGGTACAGAAGTAACTTCAGTTTTAGTTCCAGCTCCAACTTTGTCTTTATTCATAGTTGAGAGGTACTCAGCGCCGTAGAAGAACTCAACGCCATCTTTAGTATGAGAGTTTACAACGCCCGCAAGCAATTCAGTGCTTTCTACATCAGCAACTGTTCCAGTAGACTTAACTTCGCCAGAACCCATGCCGTAGGCACCGTAAAAATACATTGAATCCATCTTGTAACCACCACTTACACGTGTGCTACCAGTTGAATTAACTTTTAAAGTTGTATTATCAGCAATACCTGCAGTGTTTAATGCAGTACCAGCTGTTGTCACATCAGTTTTAGTTTCTCCAACTAAACCTTGGCGAAGTTGAACATCCCACACGCCATTGTTAGCTCCAACTAAAACACCCATGATATTTTGAGTTACTTTAGAAGCTTGGTAATCATGAGTACCAGCAGTTCCGTTTGCATTGAAACTTGAAGTACCCTTATAAGTGTTACCAACGTAGAACAAACCAGCACCCCAATTGATATCGCCCATTTTAGAAGCGTATGTTAATTGAAGTGGATTTTGTTGACGATGACCATCACGCAAGTTCAAACCAGCATCACCCAAGTTAGCAGTAATACCGTTAACAAGATCTAGGTAAGTTGTTGAAGATCGGCCTAAGTACATTGACCAAGCAGAATCTCCCATTTTGCGGATGAATCCACCTTCAGCTTCTGGAGTTGTAGAAGTGATATCAGTTCCACCAAATTCCACAGTTGCTGCTTCGTAGTTCAAAGCTTGATCTGGTTCACGTGTGAAAACCTCTTGGATGTCGACGATGTGCTCTGAGTTCCCCAAAGCTTGCAATCGTGCTTTTGAAGCTTGTGCAGATACTGCTGCGAAAATCACAGCTGCAACCAACATTTGCTTTTTCATGTGTAGTGTCCTTTCGTTAATGGATGTTGAATCCCTATACTTGTGGTTCACCCCAACACCATGCCGAGGCTTACCATAATATTTTTTAATTGCTTACACAGACGATCGTAATAACCAGGTGTAATGAGTTCAAGCGATTTCGGTGGGTTAGCTGTTCATGTAGGCTCCGGTAATTGAATTCTTATGTTTCAGTTGTGTGTCATGCTTATATGATGGGCGTGTGAATTTATGCTGATTTGCAAATTTGTTTGTGATGAATTTTTTAGCAGTTTGTTTTTTTGTTGATGGTGTTTTTTATTTTTTTAAATTTGATGAAATCGTTGTCTGTCGTGGGTTTGCAGGATTTTTTGAAAGTTCATTTTAGAGTTTTTACTTGGCTTTTTAGAATTTGAATTTTGGTGGATAGTTTTTGTGGTGGTTGTGTTGTTTTAGTTTTGTGTCTGTGCGTTTTTTTTCACAGGCCTTGAGTCTAGTTTTAGTTGACGCAGCCGCTATGTTATCGGTTTTGATCGAGATGAAATCGAAAGTCTGGACCTAGGTCAGGTGTTGATGAGCCCACATTTCAGTCAGAAATTCTGTGTATGGGATAATATGAATACCCTCGATCTCTCGACGTATAGGGTCCAGGGAAATCAGATAATAGTTTTTGATTTTCTTTTCCTTCTTAAGTTCGAGCAAGCCTGACAAATAGGATTCATTGAATTTATCTGAAGATTTAATTTCGATCGCCATCTCATCACCTACGATAAGATCCACTTCATACTGCCCTGTGGTGGCCCGCCAATAAGTGAGATCTAGGTCTTTTTGGTTGTAATTGATATAGGCCCGGATTTCTTGAGTTATAAAATGCTCGAAAGCAATTCCGAACTCAATGGACCTCGGTAAGATTTCTTTTCGACCCGCAAGATAGTTAGCCACACCCACATCAAATAAAAAAAGTTTAGTTCTTGAAACAGCTTTTCTTTTTTTTGTTTTCGAATAGGGCTCAAGCTCAAAGGCAATGAGGGTGTCTTTAAGTATTTCGACAAAGTGGTCGACTGTTCTGACAGGAACTTGAGCATCACTTGCCACTTTTTGCAAAACCAACTCTCGACCAGAACTAAAACCCATTTGATCCAAAAATCGCGCGAATAAATCAACTTTTCTAACAATGGATTCGGCCAAAATTTCTTCTTTAATATAGAGATGACAGTACTCACGCAGATCAGTCCAATATTGGTCAGAGTCGTAAACGAGCGGTAGCCCCCCCCGATTGCAGTACTTAACAAGATCAAAATTCGTGAGTTCAGCACTGACAAGCGGATGCATTGTCATACTGCGAGCGCGACCTGCCAAAAGATTTGCCCCTCCACGCTTTAACTTGCGAGCACTACTGCCAGTCAGTAAAAAACGTGTTCCTTTGTTTTCTATGAGCCTATGAACTTCATCGAGCAGACGGGGCAATTTTTGAATCTCATCAATAACAATGAGTTCGGATTTTGATTCACTTTCGAGCAGCTGCGGGGAACGCAACAGCCGGTCATAGGTATCCGACTTAAGAAGATCAATAAATTGGGCTTTCGGTAGTTGATCACGAGTCAACCAGGATTTACCTGTGGCTCGAGGACCTAATAAAAAACAACTACGCGTTGCTAAAAGCTTCTCTAAATTTAAAACCCGTTTGTACATGTTATATTTTCGGCAACTTATTGCCGATTTTCAATGATTTTCGGCAACGTCTTGCCGATTTTTTTAAGTTATTGAAATCTTTGATTTATTATAACTTTTTAATGTTTATTTATGCCTCAATTTTTATAAAATTGAGTAAATTAAACGTCAAACCAAGCAAAACTCATTTGTGGGTCACGATCGGGGCTGTTCAGCCAACGCAGTCTTCGGTAAGGATCAAAAATGATTTCCATGGGGTCCACGAAGGGGTTTTTTTGTGGAGTTTTGTTAAAGTTTAGAATCAGAGGCAAACTACTAAAGGGGTAAATTTCCACTCGAGGGGACAGGCCCGCTTCAACGGGGTTTCGGTAAATGTATTTGTAGGCCATTTTAAAGTGTTCAAAATTATCGATGGGCTCACAGGGAAGGGGTCTTTGGAAAAGAGCTTTTTTTGTTCTTATTATGGACTTCCATTCCTTTTCCAGGTCCAAAATTAGCGAGTGTTCATAATAGCCTTCCAAACTGAGCAGCAGATGGACATGATTGCTCATCAGAACCGCGGAATGCCAGGTCACGGACTGCTGGTTTTGAACCGTGTGCAAAACATCCAAAAGGTTGTGCCAGTTTTCAGTCTGGGTTTGATCGTAAAATTTGGGATGAATTATTTTAGTGGTGAAATGAAAATATCGAGATCGTTTAAAGTTTTGTTGTTTCATGTAAATCGCGTGACAGCAAGGTTCTCACCAGCTCAAAATCTAACTAATGATGAAAAAGAAGTATTTGCAGGGAACCATTAAACGACATCCGGACGGTTTCGGTTTTTTGATTCCTGATAATCGAGAACATCCCGACGTCTATATCCCCAAACACGCCATGAAGGGGGCCATGACCATGGATAAGGTGATGGCCGAAGTGGAACCTGAAAAAGGTTCTGACCGTTTTCGTGGTGAAATCATGCGAGTCACTTCTCGTGCTACAAAAAAAGTCATGGGAAAATTGAGTCACATGAATGACCAATACGCCCTACTTCGAGATGAATCCAACGGCTGGGGTGAAGATCTTAAAATTAAGTGGAGTGATGCCAAAGGGGCCAAGGCTGGAGAATTTGTAGAAGCTGAAATCATATCTTACCCCGATGAAGATGGCTTCAAAGGTCGCGTGCTAGAAGTGGTACAAAACCACATGGATCCCATCAGTGATATTCGCCGGGTGATTGTATCTCAGCAGTTACCCCACGAGTGGCCTCGCGAAGTGGAGGCTGAAGCTTCTAAGTTTTCAAAAGAATTATCCAATGAAGAACTACAAACGGAACTCAAGCGTCGAAGGGATTTGCGCGGTAAAACACTGATCACCATCGATGGCAAAACAGCCAAAGACTTCGATGATGCTGTTTATGTAGAAATGAACAACACCGGCTTTCATTTGATTGTGGCCATCGCCGATGTGGCCCATTACGTGCGAGTGGGTTCAAACATAGATAAAGAAGCCTACGTGCGTGGGACCTCAGTTTATTTTCCTAACTTTGTCATCCCCATGTTGCCTGAAGTGTTATCCAACGGGCTTTGTTCACTCAATCCCCATATTCCACGACTGTGCATGGTGGCGGAAATTCAATACGACTTCACAGGAGAAAAAAAATCTCATCAGTTTTATGAAGCTGTGATGGAATCCAAGGCCCGAGTCACTTACGGTGAAGCGCAAGAGGTTCTCGATGGTAACGATTCCTATTTCAATGCCGAAGTTCGAGACAACATCAAACGCTGCGGTGATTTAGCAAAAATTCTGATGGCCAAAAGATTTAAAGAAGGCTCTTTGGATTTAGAAATTCCAGAAACAGAGCTGGAAATCGATGGCACAGGAAACCCCATTGATGTGGTCAGATCTGAAAGATTATTTTCCCATCGCTTAATTGAAGAGCTCATGCTGGCCGCCAATGTGGCGGTGGCTGAATATTTTCAAAGTCGAGACATTCCGGCCATGTATCGTATTCATGAGCCTCCCTTTGAAGACGCACTTGAAATTCTAGAGAAATTCATGATGACCTTTGGCAGTCGAGCCTCGCTGAAAGGTGGAATGCTTCAGAAAAAACTGACGAAAGCATTGGATGAATTTCATGGAAAACCTGAAAGTAATCTTCTTAATATTTTAACTCTCAGATCCATGAAACAGGCCCAGTACTCACCGCACAATGTGGGCCACTTTGGTTTGGGCTTCGAAAACTACACCCACTTCACTTCACCCATTCGTCGCTACCCTGATCTCATAGTTCATCGTTTGCTCAAAAATTTAGTGCTTAAAAATAGTCCTTACCGATTAATGAGCTTAGAAGATCTGGAATCCGCAGGCACCATGCTGAGCGCCTGTGAACAAAGATCTGCCAAATCAGAAAGACAAATCAAAGCCATCAAAAAAGCCCGATTTATGGAAAAGTTCATTGATCAGGAATTTGAAGGTATGATTTCCGGAGTCACCAAATTTGGCGCTTTTATTTTGTTAAGAGAATATGACATCGATGGTCTGATTCGTCTGGGAGATCTGGCCAAAGAACCCCTGGAATTTGACGAGGACAACTTACGTTTGTCATCACGACGAAGTGGGCTTTCTTACACTATTGGTGATATTTTGAAAATCCGAGTCACTGAGGTCAGTCCTGAACTAGGGCAAGTGAATTTTACTTTGGCCAGCTCACCTAAGCTCACTCCAGAACAAAAAGAAAAAGAAGCCAGTAAGTCTTTAAAAGAAAAAACTTTTCATCCTGCTTCTTATAAAGATGCTTTTAAACGCAATAAAAAGAAGAAAAAAGGCTCTCACAAATCTCGTTCTGAAAGTCGTGATAAAGGAAAATCGAAAAAAGGAACCAATGGCTCTCAACATAAGAAAAAACCCAATACAAAAAACTTTACAAAACGCCGCTAGACTTCGAATCATCGTCGGCGTTTTTGCAAAGCACGGCTTTCACAACATTGCTGAAAGAATTAAACTCGGGCGTTTTTTAATCGAGAGATTCGCTGGTACCGATAGCGATCGTTATTCGGCCCCCCAGCGCTTAAGAATGGCCTTTGAAGAATTAGGACCCACCTTTGTCAAATTGGGACAGGTTTTGGCCACTCGTCCTGACTTGGTTCCACCAGAATATGTGGAAGAATTTGCTCAACTGCATGACCGCGTGGCTCCACTTCCCTTTGATACCATCGAAAAAATTCTGAAAGAAAACTACGGTGAAAATTTTACGAAACTCTTTCAAGATGTTCATCCCACACCTTTGGGTTCAGCTTCCATTGCACAAGTGCATCGAGCTCGCTTGTCCAGCGGGGAAGAAGTGGTTATCAAAATTCAAAGACCAGGCATCATCAAAACCATCGCAGATGATTTAAGTGTTCTGTATTTTTTGGCTGAATTGATAGAAAAGTATGTTCCCGAAACAAGACCCTTCAGCCCCATCGCGATCGTGGATGAGTTTTTTAAAACTCTGGAACTGGAAACCGACTTTGTGGTTGAGGGAAATAATATCCGTCGATTCCAACAAAACTTCAAAACAGATAGTGATGTCATTATCCCTAAAGTCTATCCAGAATTGTCTTCAGAACGGATTTTAGTTTTAGAAGCTTTGAAAGGACTCCCCCTCAGCCAAGATAGTTCTTTACTTCAAGAGGCAGTGGATAAAGACCTTGTCGTTAAAAAAGGACTGCAAATTTATTTAAAAATGGTTTTTGTGGATGGACTTTTCCACGGCGATCTCCACGCTGGAAACTTTTTTATTTTTCCGCAAAATAAAGTGGGACTCATCGATTTCGGAGTTGTAGGTCGCCTTAATAACAAAACTCAAACCGCTGTGGCCAATATGTTATTGGCTCTTTCCAAAGAAGATTATGAACGTTTAGCGTACGAGTACGTGGATTTGGCCCCGTTCACTGATTTGGTCAATGTGGATCTCTTCGCCAAGGATTTGCGTGAACTGATTGCCCCCTACTTTGGACTCACCCTTAAAAATGTTAATATGGGTCGACTCTTAATGGGTTCAGCCTCTGTGGCCGCTCGACATGGATTGATTGTCCCCTCTGAACTGATGATGTTTTTTAAATCCCTGGTGGCCATCGAAGGCCTGGGTCGACGTATCAACCCTGATTTTGATTTCTTGTCCACTGCCATTGAATTTTCTAGTGAGATTCTATCCCGACAGTTTGGTCCTGCCAAATTGACGGATCAATTGTCTTCGGTGGCCAGAGAAACCCATCAATTGATTCACGGTTTACCACGCCAGACTTCCATGCTTCTTAAAAAACTAAACAGTCCTCGTCATTCCTTTCAATGGAAGTTGCATAATTTACCGGACCTCTTGAGGTCTCTGGAAAATTCCTTCAGTTTACTTTTCTTGGGTGTTGTGATCGCTTCGCTCATTATCAGTGCTTCAATTGTAGCAGCCCCCAGTGCCCAAGATTCTCTTCATCAGCTGCCCGTTCTAAGTGTGATTCTTTTTGCCTTGGCAGGGCTTTTAGGTCTGCTTGGATTCTATCATTACATTCGAAAACCTTGAGGTCCTATGCAAGCTATTCATTACGAACTGAGTGTTTTACAGAAAGCCATTCACCATAAAAACTTGTCAGCGGCGGCTCTGCATGTGGGACTCAGCCAACCCCAGCTTTCTCGAATTATTGCTAAGCTCGAAGATGAACTCAAAGTTGTGCTCTTAGATCGATCAGCTAAAAGAAAATCAGGATGGACACCCATCGCTTTACAAGTGGCTGAGATTTTTGAAAAAACTCAAACTCGTTTAGAATCAGAGCTTAAAACCGTTTCAAACGATCAAATGCTTAATGAATTGCGAGTGGGCAGTCTGGAAGGAATGGCTGACTTTGCCTTGAGATTGGTGCAAATGTGTTTTGACAAAATAAAAGTCAAAAAAGTATTCATCGATATTTACGATCTGTCCGAACTGGAAAGTCATTTTTTGTCTGGAGATCTGGATCTCATATTTTCTTTTAAGTCACCAGGCCGGCAAAAGTATAAACATTTTCTTGAGATAGGCTATCAGCGACTGGATCGGGTTGAATCAAATCCTCATATTGGCGTCTACAGCACCTTTGAGTTTAATAAGCTGGGAGAAAAGGAAAAAGGACAATTTTCTCACTCATTGATTTCAAACTCTCTGTTGTTACGCAAAGAATGGTTAAAAAATATTGGAGGCACAGGGCTTTTGCCAAGTGAGGCAAAAAGAGGTAAGTCTAAAGACCAAGAACCTGTATATTTAATTGGTAGCGAACTTTTAAACCCTTCAACATGGCAAGAGATAACACTTTTGACTGAGAAACTATGAAATCTCAAACAAAACCCGAGCTTTGCGTTTTAGCTGAAGAAATTGGCAAATTCATCCAGTACTGGGGTTTTAAAAAAATTCATGGGCAGATTTGGGCTCTCGTTTTTTTGTCTGAAAAACCACTGAATTCAACTTACATGACAAAGAAATTGCGAGTTTCCAAAGCGCTTGTGAGTCTCGCTATAAAAGATCTTCTCAATTATAAAGTTCTTGAAATTGTTGAAAAGAAAAATAAAGAAATCTACTTTCAATCGAACCCTGATATTTTTAGCGTGATCAACAATGTTTTAAAAAATCGCGAATCTAAAATGCTTGAATCCATCCGTGAAAAATATGAAACGGTTGCAGCTCAGGACCCCTCTTTGAATCAGGATTACGAGCTATCACAAAGCCGACTTGGCGAAATGGGTTTTATGATCATGGCCGCCCAAGAAACACTTAAATCAATGATTGCCAACGGGTTCAATGAAGTTCCACAGACACCGGCTGACGAAAATTAAATTGTTTCCACTTGAAGCATTTCAATAAACGACTTTTGAACTTTTCTTTTCTCTTTAATTCGATTTTTCATAATGAAGTTTCGATACAAACAGGCTCGAGTTTCTAATGGTTGTTGAAACATTTTTCGATCATAGGCAGGGGCTTCAACTCCCAGAACAGATTGAGCCTTCAAACCTTCACACTCGTCATTGAAAAACTTAAGAGGCCGAGTTGAATTCAGAAAGTAATAGCAGAGCTTTGTTTTCAAAGCGCGAGCTTGACGGGCTCCAGCACCTCCCACTCGACTTTCGATAGAATCAAATTCATTGAAAACACGAATCATCGGACTTGAAAATAAGCGAATAAAGGGATCAATGGTTTTTATCATCACCAATTGAGCATTGGCTGCCGCTTCTTCCATTTCTTGTAGGCTGCTCACTTGATAGTAGCGTCTGAGTTCAGAAATAACATCGTTAGCGGCTAGCAGTGTTAAACGCGTGGGCTCGTCCACATAATTAGGATTTCTGACAAGAGCTTCCAACTCCATGCGCACCACTCGGTCCAATCGATCACCCAAATAGGAAGTGCCAAACTTCAGCTCAGCCGATTGATAAATGACTTCTTTAGCAGTTTCAGGTTTCACTTCTTTCTTTTTAACAAGCTCTAGCTGCTCAATGATCAGACTCAGAGTTTGAATCACTTGATCTCGCAAATCCAATTGAACTTTGTCTTGCCTATCAGTTGGTGATGATTTGAAAAATTTCAATAAATCTTTCAATGAAGACTCAGCTGAAACAGGATTGGCAATTTGAAAACCACGATCCAGGCCTTCGTCAAAAATCAGTGTTAAATCTTGACCTAGAACAAGTCTTTTTTCGATATCAAATTTTTCACGAATCCTAGAGTACATTTTTTGAAATTGGGATTGCACTGTGACTAAATTGAATTCTCTTTCAATCCCCACACTTCTCAGTGTTTCTAAAGTCAGATTAAAAAAATTAAAACCGTTGTAACGACTTTGTAATGTGAGTTGTTCATTTTTTGTAAGACCCACCAGTTCATAGGGAGCAAAGCCGAAGTCTTCAGTACAAAAGGGATTATTCATGTTGGGCTGACCGTTATTTGAAGAGCATAAACTATAAAAAAATCCGCCAGCTAAACCTCGAACAATTAGAAATTTCGCATCCTCACCTGATGTTTGATCAAATCTTAATTTTGAGTCTCTGTAAAATCCTTCAAATATTCGGGATGAATTGAGCAAATTGACTTCCTGCAATTCAATCTCGGCCTGCTTCACGGCATCACTCACTGTGCCTGCGCCACCACCTGATTTTAATTTTTGAAGCCAAGAAAGCAAAGTGGGAATTTGTTTTTCTAATAACTCAACTCCGCTCCAAACGGGGTCTTGTTTGTTATCGTGAAATCGAGAGCCTATTTTCTCAATGGCATTTAAAGTATCTTGAGCTGAACAGTAAACATCATTCATTTTTTCCATGGCACAGGTGATAGCAGTTGAGCCCAAAGCCAAATCAAATTGAGCTAATTTTTTAGCTGTTGCCAACCTTTCAAAAAAATCCACGATGGTGGATAGAATGCCCATACCAGCTGAAAGTAAAACAGCCGTTTCTGAGGCCACAGTGGTTAAAGAAGCACTCGCCCCTAGGGTGGCACCGACTCCAGCGACTTGCTGAAGAAGACTAGGTTGATTGATCCAGCATGCCTCATTGGCAATGATTTGGTTGACAGCCTGCTGCGTGGAGCCCAACAGAAGTCGCATGGCCTGAGCTTTTCGCATCTGCTTGTCATTTAAGGCCGAATCACGGGCTTGGCTTAATGTCCCGGCCAGTTCGATTTTGACTGAATAAAGCTGTCTCCTGAGATCTGAAATTTCCGTGGGATCTGTGGTCTGACTTAAAAGTTTTGTGATTTCTTCTTTTTGTCTTTCCAGAGCCGTCACTTCAGATTCAAGTTCATTAATGTAAGAATCATTCACTGTGGGGATCAAGCTTTGAGCTCGCAAAGTTGTCGAGTCCAAAGAAGTCACCACGCCGGCTAAGCTTTTACAATTCGGATTACTTTCAGCTGATCTGAGTGCTGAGGATAGTCCCCGAACCACCGTGATGGCATCTGCTGAAGGACCTCGTGTCAGCGAACAACCATTTGAAAAGGTCTCTAGAATTTTAACAATTTGAGTGGATTCTTCATTTGTTAGATCGGAGTCTTGACCCAAATTGAAAAAAGCCCAAGCTGTTGAAGTCTGAGTGGTCACAAGGAGGACGATCACTCCACGCACAATGGAATTGATCATTGCGCCCATGGCAGACTTAAAGCAACTTAGGCTTTGATTCATAGATTTCCCCTTGATTAATACAATGGGGAAATCATTCTTCAGTTTATTAAGTGTTTCAATAAAAAATATTTATTAAAACGCAGTTATTCTATCTCTAAAAAAATTAACCCAAAAGTTTCAATGCGAGTTGGTTTTGCTGATTGGCTTGACCCAAAACAGAAACTCCGGCCTGCATCAAAATACTATTGCGAATCATTTCAGAAGTTTCGGCTGCCACATCTGTGTCTCGAATTCGAGAATTGGCGGCTGACATGTTTTCATCATAAATCAACAAGTTGCTGCTCGTGGATTGAAGACGATTCTGCATGGCTCCGAAATTGGCTCGAATGGAGTTCACGCTGATCATGGCACTGTCTACAGTTGAAAGCGATTGCTGAGCTGATTCCTTCGTTTCAAGACTTTCCGCCACAATGCCCAAGGCTTCTAGTGTTGAATTGGCCGCTCCTGCAT
>JBKDFX010000183.1:0-18917 GCA_046336825.1 Bdellovibrionales bacterium
GCCTTGATCAACGGTGGGGCTTCACCAGAAATTGAAATCAATGGAACTAAGATTTCAGAGCAGCTTCCCTTAAGAAACTACCGTTTACCTGCGGGAGTTCCTGTTGTTATTCGAGTTAAAAATAGTTTTTTGGGGACCAAAGCTGAAAGAACTATTGTTCTCGATGAAAATGAATCAAAATCTTTGGAGCTCATTCTAAAACCTGATAAAGCTCAACCTTAGATTTATGATCAATAAACCACTTCCACATATATTGCCAGAATTTAGGAACCGAAGCGGAATAGCACTCGTCAATTTTACACAAGGCCAACCCGTTGAAATAGATTGGCAAGAGTACTCAAGGCTCATCTCTAAAACCATTTCGGCACTTCATAAAATTGGAGTCAAAGCAGGGTCTCGAGTAGCCATTCACTCGCAAAATAATTTGTCTTGGGTCCTACTGGATCTGGCCTGTCTCCATTTAAAAGCAGTTACCATTCCTATTTACAACAATGTTTTAAATGAAGAATTACTTTTTATTCTCAATGACTCAAAAGCTGAGTTTTTGTTTTCCAGTCACAATTCCACAAATTTTGAAGCCGACATCAAGAGCTGTTTAACTTTGAAAACTCTTGTTCTTTTAAATAGCGATAAAACTGATCCTCGAAGTTGGTTTCAGTTTTTGGATAATGGTCATGAATCAGAAATCAATTTTTCAGATCTCAGCCACTACTCCAATGATGATTTAGTGACACTCGTTTATACATCAGGAACAACAGGCCAACCAAAAGGTGTCTGTTTAACTCATCGGCAAATCACCTCTGAACTGACAGAAGCGTTCTCCTGGGCTGTAAACTCACAAGATCGCACTCACAATTTTCTTCCTTTTTCACATATTCTGGGACGTGTGGAACTTTGGGCCCATGCCTATTACGGATTGACCATGGGAATTTCCGAAGGAAGCGATTTTTTGCGGGATGAACTTAAAATTATTAAGCCTACCTTATTGGTTTCTGTCCCCCGAATTTTCGAAAAGTTTCATGAAAATATTCAAGTGAGAATGGAATCTCTAGGCATCAAGAGGCACCTTTTTAATTGGGCGCTCGAAGTCGGAAAAAAAAGTGTGGGTTATCGATTGTCCCGGCGTAAACTTCCACTGGATCTTGCCACTCAATTTGAACTGGCTGATCGGCTTGTGCTTAATAAAATAAGACAACTGTTTGGCGGAAGCTTACGTTTTGCCATCAGCGGCGGAGCTCCCCTCTCAAAAGAACTAGCTGAATTTTTTTATTCCTGCGGGGTTCTGATTCTTGAGGGTTATGGGCTCTCAGAGACCACAGCTGCTATTTTTGTTAATCGCGATCAAAATTTTAAATTTGGGACTGTTGGGCATGCCATTGGAGATGTCAAAATCAAATTGGCTGAAGACGGTGAAATTTTGATTAAAAGCGACAAGGTCATGACCCAGTACTATGAGAGAGAAGAAGAAACTTCTCAAGCTTTTGAAAACGGATGGTTTAAAACAGGAGATATTGGCGAAATATTAGAATCAGGACATTTGAAAATTACAGACCGAAAAAAAGACTTAATTAAGACCTCTGGAGGAAAATACGTAGCCCCTCAAAAACTTGAAAATCTTTTGAAGGAAAATAACCTGATCTCTGAGGCCTTGGTTTTTGGAGATCAAAAAAAATACGTGGTCACCATTATACAAGTGAGCCCCGAGCTGACCTCTGGCCTGAGTCAAAGGGACTTGGAAGAAAAAATTCGTCTTCATGTCGCCGCTGTGAATTCAAAATTAGCAAGTTTTGAATCTATTAAAAAATTTGCTTTTGTCCGAGATGTTTGGTCGGTGGACACTGGAGAAATGACACCTTCACTCAAAGTAAAAAGAAAATTTGTTTCTCAAAAATATGCTGATTTGATTGAACAATTGTATCTTTAAAAAATCCAAACTCGAAAGACCAATCCAACAAAGGCTCCCGTGAAATTGTATTTCACATTGGAGCCATCTAGTTTTGTCAAAGTGGTGCCTTTGGCCAAAGCTCCTCCTGAAAATGAATTTGTTGAAGCTTCAGCTAATTTTAATTTTTTAAAATTTAAGTCTCGGTAACCAATCATAAGTTGTAAAGCTGTGTTGTCGTTCCAGTGCCACTCAGTGCCAATACCACTTGTAATCATATTGGCTGTGGATTTTGCTTCAATTGAGAAATCCACATTAGGAGCAATTGTGAGTCCCGTGTAATCTGTTTTGGCTTGTAGGCTGGCTGTACCAACAGCCCCTTGCAATGAAACTCGGTATGTCTGGGTCTGATGAAGAATCAACTCTAACCCGATTTTTGGAGCCAGTACCGTGAGATCGGATTCGTACTCATAATTTGTCGAACCTGCTGAACTGGCCACCCCACCCGATATTTTATTGGGCTTTAGCGATTCAAAACCAAAAACCCAGGCGATACGATCAGCTCGATAAATAAGCCCAAAATCTGTCCCAATATTTTGAGTGAATCCCTTTGAATAATCCGTAGCTGAACTTTCCCCTGCAAAAAAATCTTTTTTGACAGTTGAGGCTGAGTAGTTAACTGACAAATAACCAGCCAACTTAGTTTCTGCCATATTAAAAACACGTGCCTGAGAAAAAGGATTAAAAAGAAGAACTGTTAAAAAAATGAATCTCATTTATTGAGGAGATCGACCACAATTCGTGCCGTTTCTTTATTGCCCTTAATTTGGATAATTTTCATTTTAGTTTGCCGACGCAATTCCATTTTTAAAGTTAAAGTGGCGTCGAGGGGGTCTTGAGTGATTCTTCCACTCTTGATAAAAATTGAATTTTTTAAAATTTCCTTCAAAGAATTGTCAGTCATTTTTGATGTTGGCATTTGAGCAAAATCGATGACAATTTCTTTCCCGGAATTAAAAGCATTGAAATACCCAGGAAGACCTTTAAGTCTGAAACCCTCTTTGGTGCCCACAAAAAAAACCAGGCGCTCGATGTTTTGCTTAGGACTTGAAAGCTTTTTAACACTTAAAAGACTAAAACCTGAACCCGCTTGTCCCCCGATGTGTCTTTGGGGAGCACTGGGCGCAATGGCTCCATGTCCTACAGCTGCACTTAAAACAAAAGCCAATAGAGTTTTACGTAATATCATAGGAAAAGCCTAAGCAATCTCGAGGCCTTGGTCAGGCATTAACCATCAATAACGCTGCGCAATCAGAATGCAAAATGACTCCTGTACCAATGGCCTGCCTCTTGCTTTGTCTTTGGTGGAACTTTAACTGGTGCTTTTTGCACCTCATTTTTCGGGGGTTTTATGACAGGTTTTAAGAAATTATTGGTTTTGGGACTGGCTGCCATTTCTGCTTTAGGAGTAAGTGGTTGCACAGAATCAGATATCGCTTTTGGTGCAGGTGTTATTGTCGGAGTTATAATTGATGATGGAGGCCATCATCACAGACGCCCCAATCCTCCACGTTACCGAAAATACCGCCGCTACTCAGAAATCAATTTATCTCAGTTAGCACCCGCTCAACGAGTGGCCATCAAGTACGATTTATCATTGGACCAAGCCCAGAAACTCACTTCAGAATTGCTAAAAGTTCAAGCAGGCGATCTTTCAGGGTTTAAACATTTGGGCTTTGATAAGTCAGATTTAGTTCTGATGGCACAGGGACATAACCCATCGGCCTCAACTCTGGCCAATTTAGCCCAAGCATTGGATCTTGATATCGCACAGGCCCATGAACTGATTCAAAATATTAAAGTCGATGTGGCGGAGGCTCAAGAACGCATGCTATAGTCGAGGTATGAACAAAATCTTACCTTTTCAAAATTTCATTTCCTTTACAATCGCTCTCACTGTTTCTTCGGTGGCCTGGACTCAGGCCACTCCACAAAAAGCGACAGACTTTTCTGGAGAGTTCACTCTCAAGCAGGATCATTTTCTAACATCTGAAAATCGCACTGTGAAAGATGTTGTGAACACACTTAAAATCAACGCCATTAATGATTCTGAAGCTCAAATATTGGTTGAAACCTTCACGCAAAACATGCACCGCTGTGATCTCGTTGGAAAAGCTAAATTCGAAAAGGGTCACCTTGTTTTTAAAAGCCAAATTAGCCCACAACTGAATCGTGGAAAAAAAGGGCAATGTGTTCTTAAGATTTCAAAAAATCAAGGTGCTGATGGTACTGCTATTTTAAAAGTGGATGACACCGATGGAATGTGCCGATTGCAGTTCTGTGGTTTTCAAGCTGAACTCACGGGAGAGTTTAGATCCAAACCCCCCGTTGAAGTAAAAGATAAAAATTAGAATCCGAAACTTAACTTTAATCCATAACGAGTATTGCCAAAGGCTTGGCTGTACTCAGCTCCCAGTTTCAACAGTAGCAAATTGACTTCCACACCAGCTAAAAACTGAGTTCCTGATACAGTCTCTGAACTTGAAGCAGAAGCCGAGTACGCACCATCAAAAATTGAAGTGGTGGCTGAAAGTTTATTTTTTGAACTTAACATACCAACACCGATGTAAGGCTCAACAACAGGAATCATCGGGCTAAAAAGCAATTGAGCACCTGTGATAGTTGTTTCGTTTTTTACATCGTTTGTTCCATCCTGCGTGAAGGAAAATTTGGCGTTAGATGAAAATCCACGAAGAGCTAAATTCACTGGCAAAATGGGGATCACGTCATTGATATTCCACTTGATCGCCACTGAACTGTTTTCAAGTTCAGCTCCATCCGCTTTTGCACTTGGAGTCATCACAGCTTCAAAAGCGATTCCAAATGGAATCCCGACAGATCCCATGAGTCCTGCATTAAAAATGCTTTTTAGTTCGCCACCATTGGCTTTTGCAATGTCATTGATTTTAGGTACATCTGTTTGAGCTGCCGTCAAACCCACTTGAAAGCCAAAGACAGTGCCCAACTTGGAGGCCCCCATCAGTGAATTGTGAGCGAAGTTTGAACCAAAACCTTTTGCCAAAGTTTTCATGTTGTCTTCTGTTAATGCAGTTCCCAAATCCACGGCCGACCAAGATACGAGTGGCGCCAGTAGCATCGAAATAACGAGATTTTTCATAAATATCCCCTTTCATGGTCATATTAGACTCTGAAGCTAAGTTCGCCATCTTTAAATTATTTTATCTCGACTGGACTGGACCTTAACTTCTTGAAGTGAACCATAAAAGAGCTGGATAAGATGACAACCAAATCCAAAAAAATCGATTTAAACCGAAAAATATAAAATTACAAAAATGAAATAAAATACCTAACGAAACATAAATTATTGTAAGTTTGTAATTTAAAAGAGCCAAAGGAAAGCTGAGCTCAAAAAGCAAAGTGGCCCTGGATAAAAAAAGGGCTTGGCGAGGACTCAAAAATATTTTTTGCCAATCCTGCTTTTGTAAAGGGCTCATCTGAAGAAATCCAATTAGACTTTCACCAGTCCACCACTCACGATTTTTAGCTTTCGCCCAGCCGGCCAGCACATAGGAACTCGTCACCAATAAAGCGATGTAAAAGAGACCGTTGTTATCATTTTCGTTGAATTTAGCAATAAATAAGCCCGTCAAAAGGACAAAGGACATGTTGTCACTGCCACCGTTGAAATTTCCTTTCCATTTTAGAATGAGATAAAAATAGTTCACAGCAAAGATGACAGGAAACACCCAAGAAGAATGAAATAAGATTCCTAAAAGACTAAATAAATAAATAATAAATAATAAATATAATTCAATTTTTTGCTTTGCTTGGGCTTGCATGGCAAAAGCATCTTTTAATTTGAAATATTCAATTAAAAATAAAAAGTGAGAGAAGACAAACAGACCACAGACCCAAATTAGTGAATTCATTTTTGAAGCCTCGCAAAGCTTTCACTTTCAATCCAAAGATCTTCAATCATTTTCTGGTTTTGATAGCTTTGAATCTGAATTCTGAATTGGAACCAATCATATTTTTGGCCACTGAGCTCAGATGCCACTCGGTTTTTAAACCAAAGATAAATCTCATGATTAGCCAATTCATTATTATTTAATTTTTGACACTCTTGGAATAAACGCATCAGCAAGGACAGCTCCCAATGCATGAGATTCACTTTTTCATTGATAAATATATTTTGTAAACTCAGCTTTTGATGTGGGTGCAAAGGTTTCCAATCTGACAAAACCATTTTATCAGAGAATCGGTAGTCAAGACGAGGAACTCCCCCCAAACGATCAAAAAACTTCCAATAGGGAAACAGCGAGCGACAGTTCTGCAGAATTCTTTGAAGAAGACCCATAGCTAATTGTGAACTGCCGGATTACAGCAATCAAGAAAAGCAATGAAGGTCACTGTCGATCCTTTATTCACCTTAGATGGATTAATTGTGGATTAGCTTTGATTTGAGCTGGCTTCACGCTTGCAAAAATGTTGAAATTGGAGGATTTTATGCAGTTTGGACCATGTCGTTCCTTCTTAATTTTTATCGTTTTGGTAGCCTCACTTGTCGGCTGCAATCAAAAAAAGTCCTCCTCGCCAGGCACTTCAACTCAATGTTTAGTGAACCCTTACACCGGAATTTGCGATAACTCCTATTATGGTGCAGCTCCTGGCTTCACTCCCTATCCGGGAGCTCCAGGTTACAGTGCAGATCCCTATTCTCAGTACCGCTATCAATTGGATCAGTATTACAATTCTCAGTTTGGTGGCTTGTCCCATCTGTGCGCCTGCCCTCCCGGAAGTCGTCCTGTCTATAACGGATCCCTTGGAATTGGATGTGCGGCTCAGCAAATAATTCCTCAAAGCCAATCCGTGTATTTCCACGGTTTGTTACGGTACCATGGCTCGGCCTACAATGGTCACTACGTGAACATTCCCCAAATTTCCAATGTGCATAACAATTCAGCAACCGGTTGTTACTCCAATGTGGCCTGGAGCTGTGTTGTGGGACAAGTGAATCAATGCCCCACTGGAACCACGTGTAAAAGTGCTGGAAATAACAATTCCCCCATTGGGATTTGTGCTCAGTAACCAAAGGGCAGTAACAAATGCGATTTAATTTGATTTTGTTATTTTGGGTCATTTCAAATGTGGCCACTATTTCCATTAGCTCTGGAGAAACAGTCGCCTCGTGCAAAGCAGCTGTAAGTAAAAAAAGTAAGCTCTCTTCTGATCCCTTGATTGATGATAAATCCCTCGTCCTCGCGGCTCATTCTATTCGAAATAGATCTGATAAAATTGATCCCGTGAATGACCACATACCTGAATTAGTAGCCCCAGTTCAACAAGTGGCCCAACAAATTCGGTTGGCATTGAGTGAGAAAACTCATGAGAAGCTGTACAAAACACGTAAACCCATGCTCGATTTTGTTGTTCATGAAATTGAAAGCCGAGTTGCTAGTGATCGAGTCACTTACGAATTCTCTGCTGTTCTTCCGATACGAGTGGGGTGGCTACTCAAGATGAGTGAAAAAGATCCCAATCAACGCAATCAACCTATACCCATTATAGAAACTTCTTATTATTATTTTTCTAGAACCTATCAAGCCCATGAAAATTTTATGGAAGCCTTGGTAAAAATAAATAAATATATCCCCGCCAAATCACGAAATGGATATCCCAATCGATTCCCACTTTTTAAAACTTTTTATGAAGAACTTAAAAGTTTTCCACGTCTAATTTTTATCCCAGCTTTCTTAGACCTTAGTATTCCTGAACTCAACAAATTGATGGCACTAAAAACTTTTCCCCTTGGAAATATCAGACAAGCTATCGGTATGAGTAAATTAGACGGTATATTTTTTGATGAATGGATGTTTCCACTTCATGATTGGAGTCATGCTTCGAATATAAAAGAGAGTCCTGAAAGCGGCACCCTGACTGAAAAAATTGTAGGTCCCATAGAGATTCACAGCCTGAGTTTAGCCAATCGTCAGACTGAGCATCGCTATGAGCTTTGGCATGTTTTTCATTTTCTGCTTTTTCATGAGGGAATCCGCTATGATTATATCGATTTGGACTTTAACGGACTTTCCCATCACTATAAAGAAAGACTCAACTACGGTTTAGAAAAGATGTTGAAAGGTAATTACGAAGATGAACTGTTTTCTCGACAGTTCTTGGCTTTGCCAAGTGACCAACGAGTAAGTTTGTTTAAGACAGAAAGCGTGAAGTATTTGGAACTGCTTCAAGAGCATTTAAACTCAAATAAAAAGACCTTGGAAGCTGAGATAGAATCAATCAAAAGCTTATCAGGGAATTAACCCCAATGATGCGTCGTTACGATCTATGTACCTGTCACATCAATGTGGTAGGTTTTGGGCATGAAAAACACCAATCCACTTATCGAAAAATTCACTGATTTTGATGGAGCTGTTCCCTTCCATAAAATCCAAAATGAACACTTTTTACCCGCATTGACTGAGGCCATTCAAGAGGCCCATAAAAATGTGGAAAATATTAAAAAGCAAACTGCCCCTTCCACTTTTGAAAATGTGATTGAAGCTCTTGAAACAGCTTCAGAAGACATGCAACAAGTGCTCACGATCTTCAGCAATTTAGACAGCTCACATGGCGGCCCTGAACTTCATAAACTGGCTCCGCAGATGTACCAAGCCGCTGCCGCTTTTTCATCTGATGTTTCTTTAGATGCAGAACTCTTTAAAAAAATTAAAGAAGTTCACGATAAAGCAGGTCAACAGGCTCTCACGGCTGAACAAAAGATGCTGCTCGACAAAACCTACAAATCCTTTGTTCGGAATGGCGCCCTTTTATCTCCCGCTGAAAAAGAAAAGGTGCGGGCCATCGACCAAGAGTTGGCAGCTTTGAGTCCTAAATTCTCAGAAAATGTTTTGAATGCCACCAACCAATTTGAAATGTGGTTAGATAAAAAAGAAGATTTAGCAGGCCTGCCTGAATCTGCTGTGGAGGCCGCAGCTCTTGCCGCCGAAAAAAAAGGAAAACCAGGCCAATGGTTATTTACTCTTCACCTGCCTTCTTACTTGCCCTTTGTCACCTACGCAAAAAATCGTCAACTCAGAGAAAAATTGACGATGGCCTATGCCTCAAAAGCCTTCAATGACAAATTCGACAATCAGGAAACCATAAAGAAAATTGTCAATCTTCGCCACCAACGGGCTCAAATTTTAGGTTTTAAAACCCATGCTGATTTCGTTCTCGAAGAGCGCATGTCTCAATCTCCAGTTACAGTTCAACAGTTTTTAAAACGTCTGGCTGAATCTGGAAAACCGGCAGGTCTTCGAGATGTGGAAGAAGTGCGTAGTTTTGCAAAAAGTAAAGACGGTTTAGAAGATATCAAAGCTTGGGATTTTCCTTATTACTCTGAAAAATTAAAAGAAGAAAAATACGCTTTTAATGAAGAGGATCTTCGCCCCTACTTCCAATTGGAAAAAGTAGTGGACGGAGTTTTCGAACATGCCAAAATTCTTTATGGTCTGACTTTCAAAGAAAACAAAAGTATACCGGCCTATCATGAAGAAGTGAAAGTCTACGAAGTCTTTGAAACAAAAACAGGCCGCTACATGGGTCTTTTCTACACTGATTTTTTCCCTCGCGAGACAAAAAGAGCTGGCGCTTGGATGACCACTTACCGAGAGCAGGGTCTCCATCAGGGTGAAGTTCGAAGACCCCATGTTTCCATCGTTTGTAATTTCACTAAACCCACAGCCACAAAACCCAGCCTGTTGACCTATGATGAAGTGCGAACTTTGTTTCATGAATTTGGTCACGCCTTGCATGGCATGCTGGCTGACACTCGCTATAAATCTTTATCTGGCACAAGTGTTTATTGGGACTTCGTAGAATTACCTTCACAAATCATGGAAAACTGGGTGGGTGAGAAAGAAGGCTTGGATGTTTTCGCTCGCCACTACCAAACAGGTGCACCTCTTCCACTTGAACTTGTGGAAAAACTTAAAAAAGCACAAAAATTTCAAGCGGGTTGGATGATGATGCGACAGCTTCAATTTGCCACCCTGGATATGAACTGGCACAGCACTGACCCCCAACAAATTCAAGATGTGGACCAATTCGAATCACAAGCCACTGAAAACGTTCGACTGATTCCTAAGCTGCCTGGCACCAACTCATCTTGTTCTTTCAGTCATATTTTTGCAGGTGGATACTCGGCAGGTTATTATTCTTACAAATGGGCTGAAGTCTTGGATGCAGATGCTTTTGAGTTCTTTATGGAAAAAGGAATTTTCAATACTCAAGTCGCTCAAAGCTTTAAAGAAAATATCCTGTCCAAAGGCGGAACTGAACATCCCATGGAACTCTACAAAAAATTCCGCGGACGTGAGCCGGATCCGAATGCTCTTTTAAGAAGAGATGGACTTATTTAATGAAAACAACTCCCTTGCACCTCGAAGAAAAAAAGGGCGGTTTTAAAGTTGCGATTGTTTACCGTATACATACGGATAAAGCCGTCAAAGCAGCTTCGAGCCTGGCCTCTTGGCTCTCAAAGCAAGGGATAGAAGTGCTAACAGCTCCTGAACAAAAAAAAATTCCTGGAACTCATCTTATGAAACAGGTCCGGGAATTCCAAAAAGTTTCCCTTGTTGTAGTCCTAGGTGGAGACGGAACCTACCTTCGCGCCGTGCGTGCCATGCAGTCTCATCAGGTTCCCATTCTGGGTTTTAATATGGGCACATTGGGTTATTTAGCTCATCACTCCCCTGAAAAACTCAATGAAACGGTACTGAAGGCCTTACAATCAGGAATGTGCAAACAAGATCGAGCAAGAATTCAAGTGACGGCCTTTCGAAAGGGATCTCGCAAGGGTTCTGTTTTCACTGCTCTGAATGATATTGTTTTAGAGAGGGGCTCTCACTCTCAGTTGATCCATATCGCCATTCGCCTAAATGAAGATGAAGTTCACGATGTCAAAGCTGACGGCCTTATCCTTGCGACTCCTACTGGATCCACAGCTTACAATTTGGCCGCTGGGGGACCCATTTTAGATCCCGAGACCCACGCTTTTGTCATCACCCCCGTGGCCCCCCATTCATTGACTCATCGTCCTCTCGTGGTGGCGGACGACAAAACCATACTCTTTAGAATGGAATCCCACAAAGCCGTGGCCCACTTGGTGGTGGATGGACAAAAAGTTCTAGACTTGAAGTTCGGTGATGAGCTGCATTTTCAAAAATCAGATATTGATCATCAATTAGTGGTCGTTAAAAATCACAATGAATTTAAACTGCTCAGAAAAAAGCTTTTATTCGGACATAAATCTTAATTTTAAGCTTTCAGGGGGACACTGTGCTTATTGAAATAAAAGTGAATCATTTTGCTATCATCGATCAGCTTCACCTTCAGTTTCGAGACGGACTCAATATTTTAAGCGGTGAAACAGGTTCAGGTAAGTCAGTGCTCTTGAAATCCTTGGCTTTACTTATGGGAGGCAAGGCCTCCAGTGACACAGTCCGAGCCGGTTCCCAGCAAGCTCTGGTCGAAGGGTCATTTGACCTCAAAACTCGCCACGATGTGAAGTCACGTTTAACTGAAATGGGAATTGATATTGAGGATGATCGGCTTGTTGTTCGTCGAATTATTTCGGCCGATGAAAAGTCTAAAATTTATTTGAACGGAAGCCTCTCTACTCTGCAAAACTTAAGAGACATCGTAGCTCCTCTGATTGAAGTCACCGGACACAATGTTCCTTTGATCGAAATGACAGGACAACATGACAACCGCCACTTGATGAGCAAAGCCTATCATTTGGATTTACTGGATCAGTATGTCGGAAATTCCGAAAAAAGAAAACAGTACGAAGATAAGTATCAAAAGATGACAGATCTTAAAAATGAGATCTTAGCTCTTCAGGGACAAAGCCAAACTTTGCACCAACGTCTGGACTATCTGGAGTACCAAAGAAAAGAAATCGCAGATTTAGATTTGAGCCCTGGCGAAGATCATGAATTGGAAAGCAAAGTAAAACGACTTAAAAATGCCACCCGATTGATTCAATTTGTTGAAAGTGCTGAGTCTGTTCTGGAAAGTGATGAAGGCTCCGTTGCCGAGAGAATTAAAACGATTTTGCGTAAAGGCCATGAGCTCAGCTCTCTGGATCCACAATTGCCTGAAAAATTAAAAAGCCTAGAACAAGCGCAATCCTTAATTGGCGACACCTTGTTTGAATTAGGACAGTACTTAAAATCAGTGGATGTCGACCCTTCAGAATTAGAACAACTGGAAAGCCGCTTGAGTGATTTACGAAAAATACAGAAAAAATTTGGTCCTGGAGTCGACGACATCCTCAAATCTCTGCTTGAAATAGAAATCGAAATTTCAAGCTTGCAAAAATCTGAGCAAACTCTTGAAGCTCACAAAAAAGAAGTTTCCATTATTGAAAATGAGTTATTAAAAATTGCAGAAGAGCTCCACAAAAAGCGTTCTAAAGGTGCCCCCGTTCTATCTGATTCTGTTAATTCAGAACTCGAAGAGCTCAACATGAAGGGTGTTACTTTTCATGCCAAGGTAGAAAAGCACAATGAATTGGGACCCACAGGATTTTCAGATGTGGAATTTTTAAGTCAAACAAGTCCAAAAGATCCTGCACGGCCACTATCAAAATTTGCCTCCGGCGGAGAATTAAGCCGAATTTTGTTATCACTCAAAAGAGTGGTGGGATCCCATCAATATCCCCGCACTTATCTGTTTGATGAAGTGGACACTGGAGTTTCAGGACCCACGGCTGAAAAAGTAGGAAAAAAACTTCGTTCTATTGCCAAGGGCCAACAAGTGATTTGTGTGACCCATCTGCCTCAAGTGGCGGCATTTGGTGACTCTCACTTTCTGATTCAAAAATTGCAGAAAAAAGACCGTGTGAATATGGAAGTGATTGATCTGAGTTTTGATGAGCGAGTGGATGAAATAGCCCGACTTATTTCTGGAGAAAAAATTACGAAAACTTCAAAAGCCCATGCCATGGAACTTCTTAAGGCCTGTGAAATATGAAACTATTATTTTCAACAATTGTGATTTCCACTCTGTTCACGGCGGGTTGTATGAGTAAAAAAAAGATCAATTTTGAAAGCCCTTCACAAATCGACTTTCCTCAAGCTACAAAGAAAAATCATTGGATTGAAAAACATGGAGACAAAAGAGCAGATCCTTATTTTTGGATGAAAAATCGTGAAGACTCTGAAGTTATTCAGTACTTAAATTCAGAAAATTCAGTGGCCGATGCTTTTTTTAAACAAAATAAAAATCAAACAGATCAACTTTTCAATGAGCTCAAATCACGAACAGCCGATGATGACAAAACTGTACCCGTTTTAAAAAATGGTTATGAACACTGGTCTGAAATAAAAAAGGGGCACGAACACTGGAGTCACTTTCGAAGGAAATTGAACTCTTTTGAAATTGAATTAATTTTGGATGAGGATTCTCTGTCCAAAGGTTCTGCTTACTTTGAAAGTACAGGCCCGCAAGTGAGCCCTAGCCAAGAACTTGTTTCCTACGGTGTGGATACCATAGGTCGCAGATTTTACACTCACCATTTCAAAAATTTAAAAACAGGCCGCTTGCTCGATTTAAAAATATCAGATGTGACAGAAAATCTCGAGTGGGCCGAGGATTCAGAACACGTTTTCTATGTGAAACAAGATCCGGAAACTCTGAGGGCCCATCAAGTCTATCGTTTGAACATAAAAAACGGAAACTCAACGCGGATCTATCAAGACAACGACCCTGAATTTTCTGTTTATCTGACCACAACAGGATCGGGGCGTTTTATTATTCTTTACAGTGCTCACTTACAAACGGTGGAAGCCCAGGTCCTAGATGCCCATCAACCACTGAGTGAATTCAAATTGGTTCGCAAAAGACAAATTGGTGTTAAAGATGAAGCTTTGGTCGACACTGGAAATTACTTTGTTTTGTTAACTAACGATCAAGATAAAAACTACCAGACTGTCAAAATTGCCTACGATCAATTAAATGAACCAAAAAAGTGGCAAAGGCTTAAAAAGAAAAACACTGGAATTTTTATTGAAAACATTGAAGCTGTGAAAGACCATTTGATTCTATTTCAAAAATCCAATGGATTAGATGAAATTCAGGTCGTGCACCTACCAAAAATGAAGTCACGTAAACTCGGCTTTGATGAAAAAACTTTTAGCGTGATGTCTCTGGTCAGTGGAGATTTTGATCAAAATAGCTTTCGAATTGCTTTTACTTCCCCTCGAGTCCCCTTGCAGACTCGCGAAGTCAATCTTGTGACTCTTGAGCAAAAAGTGTTAAAAACGAAACCTGTCCCCAATTTTGATCCGCAATTATATAAAACTGAAAGATTATTTTTACCCGTTCGTGACGGAAAATCTGTTCCCGTGTCATTGGTGATGAAAAAAGATTATATCCCTGTGGGCCAAAACCCAATTTATATTTATGGTTATGGTTCCTACGGCTTGGCGATCAAGCCCATGTTTGAATTGGAAGCTTTAAGTCTTGTGGACCGGGGTTTTGTTTATGCCATAGCTCATATTCGTGGTGGCAATGATCTAGGCCGCGATTGGTATGATCAAGGTCGGATGAAAAATAAAATGAACACTTTCACTGACTTTATTGATGTGACTGAAGCACTTATTAAAAAGGGTTATGCTCAAAAAGGCAGAGTCTATGCTGAAGGCGGGAGTGCGGGGGGCCTTTTGATGGGGGCTGTGGCTAATCTTCGACCTGATCTCTACCATGGAATGATTGCTAAAGTTCCATTTGTTGATGTGCTCACCACTATGATGGACGATACAATCCCACTCACCACCTTTGAATATCAAGAGTGGGGAAACCCCAATGTGGCTGAAGAGTACGCCTGGATGCGGGCCTATTCTCCCTATGACAATATCAAAGCGCAAAATTATCCCTCTCTCTTTATTCGTTCAGGCCTACATGACTCTCAAGTGCAATACTGGGAGCCGACCAAATGGGCAGCTCGCTTAAGAGAATTCAATCAATCGAATTCACTAATTTTACTTAAAACAAATATGGAAGCTGGCCACGGTGGAGCCTCTGGTCGATTTAAAAGACTCAAAGAATCAGCAGAGGATCTGTCCTATATCCTTTGGCTTGATCAAAAAGGGCCAGGCCGACCAGCTCAATAAAATTGGAGTCGCCTGTTTATTGAGTGTCAGAATCTAATTCCGATTTTTATTCTTTGATCATGTAACGGGCTAAGGGCCCGTTTTTGTCATCCACGATCCCATTCAAAATTCTGAGCAACTCATCTGAGTCGATGGGTCTTAAAACTGACACCGTTGAAATGAATTTACCATTATCACCAAAAATCGCGGAACTTGCGATGTCACACCTCAGAGGTGATCCATCTTTTTTAACTAAAGTCGTGTAAGTCATTTGGTGAGTTCCTGTTTCCACCACTTTTTTTAAACCTTGTGTGGCCTCATGATGAACAGATTTTGAGTAGATGTCGTAAATTGTTTTTCCCCTCAGTTCACCCATTTGATAACCCAACATGTCGTGTTCACGTTTGTTGGCCATCAAGATTTCACCTTTTTCATTCACTGCGTGCATCATGTAGGGAGTTTCATGAAAAGTTTTTTCATAAACTTCAAGATACTTTTCAATTTCGTTTACTTTACGAAGTGTTTCTCGAAGCTGATCTTCAGTTTCTTTAAGCTTGTCTTTGATATTTTGAGCTGGATAGCCACTCCGATCATGGCTCGCATCATATCTTTAGGACTGATGATTCCCACCAGTGTGCCTTTTTTATTTTTGACTAAAACTCGATGGGTGGTGGAATTGATCATTTCCCTTAAGACATCACTTAAAGGAGCCTCTTCGTCCACAGTGGTGATGGGGTCTAACATATCCAGATGATTTCCCACTTTTCCAGCTGCTTGATTTTTAGATCGATGAATCATATAGGCCTTAGCCAATTTTAATTCAGAGAGCATTCCCAGTGGCTCCTGCTGTGGAGTCATCACAGGTGAAGTCGTAATCCCCTGCTCGAGGTATGTTTTAATCACATCTTCGAGGCTATCGGAAGATAGAATCATTTTGAGTTTGGGTGTCATGATATCGTGGGCTGTTCTCATGAATCAATTCCTTTCATGATTCCACGTAAAGGTCTGACAGCCACAAAAAACAAAAAGGCAGCGATCAAGGACAGACCTACAAGAAGCAAAAAATAATCTTGCTGACTCATTTTTTCATAAAAACTACCAATGTAGCCCGACATGTAGTTTCCAAAAAAGCTAGAAAGAAACCACATTCCCATCATCATGGAAACAATTTTAGCAGGCGCCATTTTGGTGACCAATGAGAGTCCTATGGGTGAAATGTACAATTCACCCATGGTGAAAAAGAATACGCAAACCACCAGTAACAACCAATGGGCTTTTTCACCACCGATAAATCCTAACAACCAAACCATAAATAAATAAGCGGCGGCTGCCCATAAACAACCAATGGCCATTTTTGCCACAGTCCCCTGGCCATTTTTATTGCGTGTTTGCCAAGCCCAGATTTTATCCAAAAAGGGAGCAAATAAAATAATAATGAGAGGATTAAAAAGTTGAAACCAAGAGGAAGGAATGAGCCAGCCAAATAAATTCCAATTTACGTTTTCATCTGCCCAAAGCTGAAGTGTATTTCCCTGCTGTTCGTAAACCCCCCAGAAAAGGATATTCACTGTGCACAAAAACACGAGTGCAAAAATCTTTTTCCAATCATCTGAGGACAAAGGCTGGTGATCAGTGCTGTCTTTACTCTTTTTGAGAGGTGTGTGATCGAAATGGGCTGGTAAATGTTTTTGACCTAAATGATAGACGACAAGTCCAATTAACATTCCTATGCCTGCAGCTCCAAATCCCCAATGCCATCCCACTTTTTGTCCAAGGGTTCCGCAAATGAGGGGTGAAAGCAAGGCGCCCAAATTGATCCCCATATAAAAAATGGTGTAAGCCCCATCTCGTCGTGAATCTCCTTGAGGATAAAGACCCCCCACTTGAGTGGATATATTGGGTTTAAAAAACCCATTACCGATGACCAACAAAACCATGGCCACTAAAAAGAAACTTTCTGCTGCCATCAAAAGATGGCCAAGAGCCATCAAGGCTCCTCCCCAATAAACGGATCTTCGTTGACCAATATAACGATCCGCTAATATTCCACCAAAAAAAGGAGTGAAGTAAGCAAAGCCTGTGTAGAGTCCGTAAATATGACTGGAAATGGCCTGGTGACTGAGGGGACCATAGACACTTTCCAAAATGGTTTTGAAGGTTTCAAAACCATAAACGGTAAAACCCTGATCAATTTGGGCGAGCAGGTGCTTGGTCATGTAAAGAACAAGCAGAACTCTCATTCCATAATAGGAAAAGCGTTCCCACATTTCGGTAAAAAATAAAACAAATAAACCTTTGGGATGGCCTAGAACTTCATCTTTCATTTATGAACCCTTTTGCAAAAAATTATGAAACCAAAAAAACGCAATCAGTGTTTTAACATCTGAAATTTCACCTTTTTGGATCAATGACCACACTTCAGCCCATGTTAAAATCTGCACATTCAGATTTTCTCCTGGATCGAGTCTTTGCTTACCTGGTTTTAGATTTTGTGCCAAATAAAGAAACATTTCCTCATCTGCGTAACCAATCACAGGATAAATCACAGTCATCGGAGTCATTGTTCCGGCTTCATAACCTGTTTCCTCTGAAAGTTCTCGATGAGCTGTTTTTAATGGATCTTCATTTAAATCTCGTTTACCTGCAGGTATTTCCCAAAAAACTTTTTTGACGGCATGACGGTACTGTCGAATCAAAACGACTCGACCATCCTCGAGAACGGGTAGAATCACAGCCGCTCCTGGATGACGAATGTATTCACGATGAGAAATCTGTCCATCGGGTGTTTTCACTTGATCTCGAGTGACTTTAAGAAATCGACCTTGAAATACTGTTTCTGAGTGAAGAACTTGCTCCACGAGCTGAGGATCGAAAACTTTGCTTTCTGACATGAGAACGAGTCTTTCACGAACTTAGACCAAAATCGAGTCTTAGTTGTCATTTTCTGCACAGCCATAGAATCTTAAGTGGGAGGCTCTATGAAAGTGAATGTTCTCTTGTTAACTCTAGTTTTGACTGTTTTCACGACATCCATTGCTGAAGCTCAAAGACGAGGTGGCGGTGGTGGAAGAGGTGTGAGTTTAAGCGGATCACATTCCTTCGGATTTGGTTTTGGTTTTACCAATGCTGATCAAGATGACATGAACGATGTGATTGATGGAGCCAACTCTGGTGGCGGAACAGTTAAAAATTTAGACAGTGGCTATGAGTTTTTTGCCCAGTACTCCATTCGATTTGACAGATCCTGGTGGGGCTTCGTATTCCGACCCTCTTTTCTTTCTCAAGAAACTGATGGAACCTGTAACTCTGCTAACAGCTGTGATTACAGCGTCAGTGGCATGGCCTTTTTTCCCATGATTCGAATGATTCCATTAGAAAATGATTTCATTAAACTCTTTTTCCAGTTTGGCCTTGGCTATGGACAAATGACCGGTGAAATCAAACAGGGAACTGGGTCGATGAAATTCAAAGGTTCAGCTTTCGGCACCATTGCGGGCTTAGGAGTGGATTTTTGTTTCACTGAAAGCCATTGTTTAACCGTTGAAGGAAATCTTCGCTACTTGCCTATTGAGCGAAACCTCGTGTCCAGCTCCAATGGAACTTTTTCTTCTGGTTTAACAGGAGGAAGCTCAGGAGCCGAAGTGGAATTTAATAACTTGGATTTAGCCACGACGATGTCAGGGTTGCAGGGTTTAGTTTCTTACACTCTGAATTTTTAAAAACTGGGCCCCTAGAGTGTTGTTAGTAGCTGTTTTATCAGTGTCATTTTAGATATTTAACTCACTAACATTTCCATCGAGGGGCTTTTTCTTAGACTCTTTTCGGGGCTACCAACGCTCTGTTGTGATAAAGACTGT